>JBCCXQ010000004.1:0-70658 GCA_039191365.1 Cyanobacteria bacterium P01_F01_bin.13
GGCGTCACAGCCCCTAAAACCTTAAGTCCAGATAAACTAAGGCCATAGAGACTACCAGAAAAAATCACAATCCCAAGAATAAATGCCCAACTTGCGTAGCTAAGCCAGTTATTATTCGGAACTTGTAACCACAGTAGTCCCACTAGCAATAAAGCTAGGGAATGATACATCTGGTAGCGTATGCCTAACTCAAATGTAGCCAGGGCTTTTTCAGTCAGCTGGGCTTTGAGTGCATGGGCCCCAAAGGCACCGCCTGCCACTGATAAGCCACCTAAAATAGATGCGATCGCAATACACAGACGAGCAGTCATTAGTGCAACCAAAAACAAACTTCTTTAGGGTAACAATGCTCCCTTATCTTGCCCTTGAGATTACTGAGCGAATCAAATCTAATTGATTTGCTTTAGCAAAACTTAAACCCGAATTAGTCAGTTACCCCTAAGGCATACTACCTGCCTATGGCGTCTTATGGATGAAAACAGGTATTAGGAGACGTCCCCCCCACTGCTCAGCAAACCATAAAATCCTCTCCTTCCAAGGGGTTTTAGACGCGATCGTGTCCCACAGCACCAGTCAATCTCATTATTTAAATCGCTAATTACTCTCGATTTGGGCTGACATTACTCCATGAAAGTATCAGTTACATCAACAGTCATGTTTGTATTGCTGCCGATAATCGGTAGTGGGGTTGCGATCGCAGATACAACCCTGGCCCAAACCATTGTGCCCACCAATGCAACAACCCAAGTCAATGTTTCAGAAAATGACGTTCTCGATATCAGTGGCGGCACTCCAGCAGCAGGAAATCTCTTCCATAGCTTTGACCAGTTCAATATAGAACAACAGCACACCGCTAACTTCATTGCAACTCCAACCACTGACAGCATCATCGGTCAGATTATCGGCGGTACTGCATCTACCATTGATGGACTGCTGCAAGTCACCGGTAGCAGCGCAGATCTTTATTTGGTAAACCCTGCCGGACTCATCTTTGGCCCCAATGCTCGCCTTGATCTAGGCGGATCATTCACCGCCACCACCGCCACCCATCTTGGCGATGGCACACAGTGGTTCGAAGTGCTCAGCGACCCAGACTATAGCAACTTGGTAACTCCCCCCAACCATTTTGGCTTTAGTCGTCCAGGGACCATTACCAACCAGGGCCAACTCACCGTTCCCAACGGGCATAGCATCAGACTATTAGCAACCCAAATCAACAATACCGGCAAGTTAAGCGCAACCAATGGAGAAGTCACCCTCTTGGCAGCAGACGCCGGTCAAACCTTTCAGTTGGGACAAACCGGTGGATTACTCAGCCTAGAAGTCGCTGCTAATTCTGATCTTTCTGACACATTACCAGCCTTGATTACCGGTGGAGAAGCCCATCACAGCAACGCATTAGTCATCAATAACAATGGCGAGGTTTCCCTCATGCAAACCCCTGCCAACGACCCTCAACCATCCTTTAACCTCACCAATGCCGGAAATATCTCTACCCAAGGCACCACAGGCGGTGAAATCAACCTTCTAGGCAATTCCATTCAGGTCATCAACAGTACGCTAAATGCATCCGGCAGCCATGATGGAGGAGTCATTCGCATCGGCGGTGATTATCAGGGGCAAGGGCCATTACCCCATGCATCTCAAATTGATATTGCCAATACCACCCATCTGATTGCCGATGCAGCCCAGGGCAATGGCGGTCAAGTAATTGTCTGGTCAGACGGTACAACAATTTTTGATGGAAACATCTCAGCCCAGTCTGCAACAGGTGATGGTGGTCTTATAGAAACCTCAGGCCTTAATCAACTGACCATTGGCGAGAATGCAATCGTTACGACTGCTGCCCCACAAGGAGCAGCAGGTCTTTGGCTGCTTGACCCCACTGACCTAACCATAGTTGAAACAGGTGGTTTAGGAGCAATCGGTGAAGGCATTAATAACAGCGACAGCACCATTAATGCATCGACTATCGTTGCTGCCCTAATGAGCAGTGATGTTACCCTACAAGCCACTGACACCATCACTATCACTGCAGCCATTGATGCCAGCGAGACTAGCTCCAATAGGAATTTAGTTCTTGATACGGCTACTCTAAATCTCAATGATCGCATTACCCTACATGACAGTGGGCAACTATCTGGCACAGCTCCCACCGTTAATGTGGGTATCAATGGCAGCATCCAAAATGGTGTAGATGCCGTTGCCGACGGAGGCACAGTTAATCTAGCAGCAGCAACTTATCGGGAAGGAGATCCAATCACCCTGGACCATCCGCTGACACTGATAGGCCAGGGGCAAGACAACACCATTATTAGCGGTGACGCTGATAATAATGGGACCGGTGATCATCAAGTTCTTAGAATTACCAACCGTGGAGATAACATCACTCTCACAGACCTAACCATTCAAGATGGTCTAAGCACATCAGACGGAGCGGGTCTAAAGAATGATGGCGACAACGTTCTCATTAGCAACACAAACTTTTTCAATAATCAAGTTACCAGCGGTGGTCGAGATGGTGGAGCCATCCACAATCACGGTTCACTCACTCTACTCAACACAAAATTTCAAAATAATAGTACTGGCTCTGACGGTGGCGCAATTGATATTGAAAAAGGCTCCGTTGACATTATCAACAATAGTTTTATTAGCAATCAAGCCGGTCGTCATGGTGGGGCGATCGATTTAGACCCCAATGGTTCGCTAATGGTCTCCAATACTTCTTTCACCTTGAATGATGCCAGTACAGATGGTGGAGCCATTTACCTTGAAGGGGATACAACTCTCACCGCTGTAACCTTACTAAACAACACAGCAAATAACGGCGGTGCTATTTATTCAAACAAATCAGGGACTTTGAACATAGCAAACAGTACCCTCAGTAACAACCAGGCTACTAATCTTGGTGGTGCGATCTCTATTTTTAGTAGCGGCTCTGTTAACATTCAAACTTCCGTAATTGAATATAATGAGGCCACTATAAGCGGTGGTGGCATCCACAATAACAATAACAACAATATCTACATCTCTGACACCAGCATTCTCTTCAATCAAGCACTGACCGAACTTGGTGGAGGCATTAACAATCTTGGAGATTTAACCCTAACCAACATCGACTTAGAGAGTAATACCAGCAACTTCTTAGGAGGAGGCATTTTTAATGGTGCATCGAGCTTGCTTAGCGTAACTGACAGTGATTTTCGTAGTAATCAGGCAACTGATGATGGGGGCGGTCTTTATAACAATAGAGGTGAGCTTATCATCAGCAACAGTGGCTTCGAAAACAATACTGCCAATCGTGGAGGTGGACTCTTTAACAGTGGAACGGCCACACTCGACACTGTCAATTTTGAGGCGAATCAGGCAAACATTGATGGGGGCGGATTCTACAATCAAATAAATGCCACCAGTGAGATTACCGCAGGCATCTTTGACAACAACAGCGCTCAAAATGGTGGTGGCATTTACAATCGCGGTGACATTAGCCTACTGAATAACGTTATATTCGATAATCAAGCTATCGGATTAGGCACACAAAATGGCGGTGCTGGTATTTTTAATTCGTCTGGGGGCAGCCTGAGCGTTAATTCTAGTCTCATCGCTAATAACACATCAACTACCCAGGGCGGTGGCATTCTGAATCTGGCTCGCGATAACCAAACCACCGTTACGATAACAAACAGCACCATTATCAACAATCAGGCTCTCACTAAAGGCGGCGGCATTGAAAATGCTAGCCTTCAAGGCTTTTCAAATCTTGCAGAGTTAACGATCACTAACAGTACTATTTCAAGAAATCAAGCATCCACAGGAGGTGGCATCCGCACAGTAGGCCTTACCATTCTAACCAACACCACCATTGCAGAGAATGTTGCCACTAGCTCCGGAGGCGGTCTTTCTGAACATCCAATTACTGTTGAAACTCCAGAATTAATCAACACAATTGTAGCCAACAACAGCGCCCCAATCAATCCTGATGTAGAAGGCACTTTTAACGATCAAGGCAATAATCTCATTGGTATCGACCAAGGCAGTACTGGTTTTAATCTCAGCACCCTAATTGGGACAGTCAGTGATCCCCTCAATCCAAATCTAACACCTCTTAATCACAACCTTGGCACTCTTCCCTCTCACCAACTACTCAGCAATAGTCCAGCTGCTAATGCTGGCAATAACTCAGCCGCTACCGCTAGCGATCAAAATGGACAGCCAAGAATTATAGGTGGCACCGTTGATATCGGTGCTATCGAAAGCGATATCCTCCCAAACAACACTACTATAACCCCGAATGATATTAACGACCCTGAACCACAGCCAGACCTCGCTGAACCTTCTGAGCCACAAACCCCTCAGACTCCAGGAATAGAAAACCCTGAACCACAGGCACCCACTGAACCTTCTGAGCCAATCTCTCAGACTCCAGAAATAGAAAACCCTGAACCGCAGGCTCCCACTATCAGACCTGTACCTTCTGATCCACAACAGCCTCAAACTTTAGAATCATCACCCTCACTTCTACAACAGCACCAGAGCGAGAATCTTACTGATACCTCACCAGTCACCCTGAATGGTGGCAGCATCCTCAGTCAAGAAGAAAAATCTGTACAGTCCCTCAACCCAGAACAAAATTCACCCGCTTCTACAAATGGCCGTCTCCAATACTTTGATGAGGAAGCCTTCCAATATCTCGAAGAATCCTTGAGCAAAGATTATGAAGAGTATTGGCAACTCCCCCCAACACAGCCAGTCACATTAACATCCGTACAACAAACTCTGAATCAGGCCAACCAGGAATATCACACTGAAACAGCTATTATTTATGCTGTATTTGTTCCGCAAGCCTCTGCAAATGCGCATTCACTTGACAGGTTGGACTTACCCCGCTCTCAACATACTCCTAGCCCAGAAGATCAACTGCTCCTGATTCTGATTCCTGCCAATGGCACACCTGTTCAACAGCAAGTTAATGTGACTCGCGCTGAGTTAACTCAACAAGCAACACTGTTCCGACTGGCTGTCTCAGATCCAGAAGATTCCCTCAGCTACAAAGCTTTAGCACGTCAGATGCATAGCTGGCTGTTAGCCCCCCTGCAAAAGGAATTAGCTGAGCAACAAGTCAACCATGTAATGTACTCCCTCGATCAAGGACTACGTACAATTCCCCTGGCTGCGATGATGCAAGAGGATACCTTTGTCATCGAACAGTATGGAGTATCTCTTATTCCCAGTATGGGGTTAACTCAGCTCCAGGTTGGAAACATAGACTCTCAACCTGAACCGCTCATTGCTGGTGCTGATCAGTTTAAGACACTCGCTGCACTGCCAGCAGTGCCCATTGAACTCAATGTTGTTGCTCAAAGTTTTCAGTCTAGTGATGTACTTCTCAATGAAATATTTACTCTTGATAACGTTCTACAGATGCAAACCTCCCAAAAGTCAAATTGGTTACATCTAGCCACCCATGCTGAGTTTAATGCTGGTGATTTAGACCAATCTTTCATTCAGTTTTGGGACTCTCAACTCACCTTTAATCAAATGAGGGAGCTGAATTGGCAAGACCTTGAGCTTTTAATTTTAAGCGCCTGTAATACCGCTCTTAGCAGTCCAGAAGCTGAGTTGGGCTTCACAGGTATAGCAGCGGCAGCAGGGATTAAAACATCTATGGGTAGCCTGTGGGACGTTTCAGATGTCGGCACCCTTGCCCTCATAGCAGAATTTTATGGACAACTACCTAAAATGCCTCTGCACTTTAATGCTCTACAGCAGGCACAAATTTCGTTGATTCGAGGTGAAACTCAAATCAACAACAATGTATTGCACACATCCCATGGTCACACCACACTACCTGATCATTGGAACTTTCAGGCCACAGCAGAATTCTCCCATCCTTTCTACTGGGCAGGATTCACCATGGTTGGCAACCCCTGGAAATAAGGATAACTCAGACACCACTGAGAAACACTTATCTCCATTCCAAACAACAATACTACTAGCGTGAGGGACTTTACTTAGCCTGCACATGCTCATAGCTAGGTTTTAAGTATTCTTTACCTAATCTCTAGTAACAAAAGATACCTTGGAGCTAAGCAAAGGGCTTTTTATAGTCTCCTAGCCTCTCAAGTTTTATCTCAATGCCGTGCTGAGCCAACCATGAATCAGTTTTCCTCTCCCTTAAAACGACGGATAGCCACGCTACCAAACAGATATCGACTATTATCCGCGTTCTTAGTAGGCATTTTAGGTCTAGGAATGATGGCCCCTAGCAATGCGAGCGAGCGAATTCGTTGGACACCTGACACCGATCGCGGCAATGTTGGCTCTACCTTATCGGGCGGACGACGAGGATATACGGCAACTAGCTGTACCTCCAGCAATACTCCTCAACTATCTTTGATGGTTCCAGGGGATCACTCCAGGCTGCTGACAACGGTTACTAACCCAACAATGGCATGGCATATGAACACAGATATCCCCATATCTATGACATTTCATTTCTCGGATCCAACCGAGGCCAATCCGATCTACACGCAAACTATAAATCTAGAAAAAACAGCTACCGTTAGCGTCACCCTCCCTCAAGACAAGAGCTTAGCCGTTGGCAAAAAATATCGCTGGACAGTTCTGGTTTCCTGTCCTGGAGAAAATCAAACTGAAATTTCTGCACGTAGCTTTGTTGAACGTGTAGACCGGGAATCATTAGTGGTAACTAATAATCTATCTAGCCTGGAGCAGGCACGCATCTATGCCAATCAAGGTATTTGGTACGATGCGATCGCTGCGCTGCTGGCTGCTGGAAGTCAGGGTGAAACGGATGCTGAAACTATGGTGCAAAATCTTTTGGAGCAAGGTCAAAGTCCAGCAGAAGTAACCCTGTCAGCGGTGATGAATTTTTAAGTCTCTTGGAGCAATCGCCGTACCACTAGAGCATTAGCAATAACGTCGTTCACAGATGGTAGCTCTTGGTGAAAACAGGCAAACTTAAAGATGTCTGGAGAGATCTCTGGCAGGGCCTCAGAAATAGCAATAGAGTTACGATACTAGCCAGTTTCACGGCCGCTGGTATTGTCTTGACTTTACGATCGTTGAGTGCTCTACAAATGCTAGAGTTGCGGGCATTTGACAAGATACTTACTCTACGGCCATCTGAGCCCACTGACCAGCGGCTAGTCATCGTTGGCGTTACGGATGCAGATCTAGACAGTTATCTAAAAACGGCCTCGGTTAGCGATCAAACCATGGCTCAGTTAATTCAAAAAATTCAGGCCCAAAAACCACGGGTCATTGGCCTTGATTTTTATCGTAATTTGCCCAATGGAAAAGGCTCTAAGGCCTTAGCAAAAGTCTTTGATAGCACTTCCAACCTGATTGGGATTGAAAAAGTGATTGGGGATCGGCAAAGTGCCCCCATACCTGGTAATCAGATTTTGGCAGCGACTGACCAAATTGCTGCCAGCGATATTGTTGTGGATTTAGATGGCCGTGTGAGACGTGGGATCTTGTTTCCTGCTGCCGATGGCACGCGTATTCTAGAAAGTCTGGGGTTACGTGTAGCCCTTGATTATTTAGCTGGTGAGTCATCTGCAATTACTCCCAATCCTAATGATGCGGTTTTAACCCTGAATAATGTCCAATTCTCACCCATTGAACATCACACAGGTGGATACACTAATACTGATGCTCGGGGATATCAAATAATCCTTAATTGGCGACAACAAACGGAAGCCTTTAAGCGTATTTCTTTAGAACAAGTTTTACAGAATCAGATTCCACCTGATTTGATGCGAGATCGCATCGTCCTCATTGGCAACATGGCTGCTAGTCAAGCAGATATTTTTTACACAGTTGGCCAACGACCTAAAAAGGAACCACCCATTAAGTTCGGGGTGGAAATCCACGGGGAAATTGCTAGCCAAATTATCAATACCGTGCTGGATGATCGTCCACTGATCCATACATGGCCCCAGTGGATAGAAAATCTCTTGATCATCGGCATTGCCATCGGTGGAGGATATCTCACCCAACGGTCTACTAAATTTTGGCAACGGCTGTCATTAATTCCTGGTATTAGTTGTTTGCTGCTGATTGGCAGCTATGGGGCATTAAGCCTGGGGGGGCTGTGGGTACCGGTGGTGCCCATGCTTTTAGGGTTATGGATCGCGGCAGGGCTTACAGGAGCCCATCGCACTACACAACTACAGGTTCTCTCAGCCAATGATAAATTAACAGGGTTAGCCAATCGCCGCACTTTTGATGAAAGCCTTCAGCAAGCATGGTTTAAGGCTCTGCGATCGCAACAGCCCTTAGCCTTGATTGTGGGGGATGTGGACCATTTCAAAAAATATAACGATACCTATGGTCATCCCCAAGGCGATGAATGCCTCAAACGGGTGGCTCAAGCAATACGCGCAGCAGCCAGAACCCAAGGGACACTATGTGCTCGCTACGGTGGAGAAGAATTTGTCGTGTTGTTATCCAATACAACGGCTGCGCAGGGAATCGCGATCGCAAACTCAATTTTGGGGAAACTGACGGCCTACAACCTACCCCACATAGCCTCCAACACTGCTAATCATGTGACGATGAGTCTAGGCGTCACCAGCTTTATTCCCAAACTAGAAATTCCCCCCAGTGCCTTAGTCGAAATGGCCGACCTAGCTTTGTACACTGCCAAAAAGTCGGGTCGCAACTGTGTTCGACTCCATCAACCCAATACCCTCGACAAACTGCCATCCCATTGATAGAGAAACGGTCTATAAGTCACTAACGGGTTCACCCTTCACTTTCACTGCTTCAAACAGACGTGAAAAGTAAAACTTGGTTGCAGTAAACTCCCTACGCCTGATCTCCCAACCATTCGCCTTTAAAGCAGCACGAACATCGACTTCGCTATGGAGATAAGCACGGGTTGCCTTACTGGGACCAGGAAAAAATTCACCAATACGCTTTAGCAAAGTATAAAACGGATTTTTAGGGGCAAAGCTCAAAATCAATCGATCTTCCGCCAGGGAACTCAGGTGAGCAATCATTTCACCCGCCTTGATTTGGGGATAGTGAATCAGCACATCCAAGCAAATTACAGTATGATAGCGACCACCCAACTTTTCCAAGTCTTGCACATCAAAAGTCACTGCTGTATTGGGAGGCAAGAATTCCTTAGCTCGATGACTAGCCTCCTCGACCATCTTTTCAGAAATATCGCTGGCAGAAACAATCGCCCCCATGGCAGCCAAAGGGATACTCAGAGTACCGACGCCGCAACCCGCATCGCAGATGGTCAATCCCTGAGCATCCCCATCTTGTTTAAACCAGTAGAGCACATGGTCAACAGTTTGCTGATGGCCCTCACGAATATCTCGCTGAACCTTATTAACCTGACCATCACCGTAAATACGACTCCAACGATCAAACCCTTGGGCATTAAAATAATCACGAACGATGGTCTTATCGTCAGTTGTACTCGTCATAGGCTCGGCCAATAGTAATCAATTAGGATTTCTCTACCGTCAGATCCTATTATGTTTTGACCATCGCTCCGCGAGAATTTTCATTGAATTGCTTAGGGACCAGCAAACAAATAAAGTCCTGGCTCAGGATGATGAAAAGAAAAGAAAATGAGGAAACGGCTTACCTATTTGGCGGCTAGTGCCTCACTATTGCCTCAGAGGAAGGTCATGAGAAATGCCAGTAATACATTTTTTATATAAAAGCCTTATATTTTTTTGGTAATGCCCTACGCAGCTCTTCGCGCCTAGCATAAACTCAAGTTGATAGGTGTATTGATGCAAAGCTAAGAAAAATGCCGGACGGGAATAATGCATTTGCTAACGCGCAAAATCTAGGAGTATTAACAAGTGCCCGTACTCTCAATCGTTCAATAGGAGCATTTATCCGAGGGAGACGGGATCTCGAAGACTTTTACCAATTCCGCCTAACTGGTGCTCGTTCATTTTCAGCTGCCCTGAATGGTTTGAGAGCAGGTACGGATGCGAACATCACCCTTTATAACGCTCAACGACGACCACTCCAGTTCTCTGGACGGCCTGGTAACAGTAATGAATTGATCCGTCGTAATTTAGGTGCAGGTGTCTATTTTGTCAGGGTGAATGCCCGCATTGGCAGTACCCCCTATCGCTTGGGGCTCTCTATCGCGCCACCGGATCGAGCTGGTAATCGGCTAGGTGTTGCCCGTAATGTGGGGCCTCTTAGTCGGCAAACACGAGTCTTTCAAGATTTTGTTGGCAGAGTAGACCCACAGGATTTCTATCGTTTTAATGTTAGTCGACGTGGACGGACAACGATAGACCTGAGTCAGCTCCGCAATGCTAACGTCGATTTAGCTCTCTTTAACGGCAGGGGGCAAATCCTTCGAGGCTCTGCACGGGCAGGGGCTCAAAGCGAGAGGATTCAACTGACCTTAAATCCAGGAAATTATTTTGTACGTGTCTTGCGACGTAGTGGTAACACCAATTATCGTCTGGCAATGACATCAGCTCCCATCCAAACGGGTGGTAGTAGTGCGGCAGTGCCTGGTAGAGGCACCTATAGCCTCACGGCTACAGGGACAACATTTTCAGGCAGTACAGCATTTCCTAGTTCTCAAACCCGCTACTTTCCTACTGAAGGATTCAGGTTACCTGGGCGCCTAACTATCAGTCCAACCATTCGTTTCGCTCCCAATAGCCGGTTTAACGGCATCAATCCACGAGATATCTTATTTACCGTTGGTGGCAGCACAACGATTGCAACTGGTCAAGCTGGTCAGGTACTCTTTGCCTCTAATACTGCCATGTTTAGACAAATTGGAGGGAACTTTAGTCAATCTGCTTCCCTAGATCTTACCCGTGTACAGATCAACGGTGGAACAATGAGCGTTCAAGTTGATGCTCAGCGAGCACGGCAGTCTCAACTTAACTTATTCAATCGACGAACGAGCATATTGGCAGCACCGTCACAAGTACTGCAAGGCAATATAACCATTCGGTTTACAAATGGTGGACGCAATGTGAATGGCCGGATAGATCTAATCGGCGGAGGGTTGATAGAGCCTGGCACTTCTCGTTATATTGCCAACTTTACTGGAGTACGTCGGGCTTAGCGGGAACTGGTAACTGGGTCTGAACTAATATCCCTGTAGAGAGTCAGGTCTCCAAAATTCTTTGCCAGCTTAAATCTTGGCCATCATAATGCCAACGTAGCAAATGGGCAGTTTGTCGAGGAGCGAGTCTGGGCAGCCCCAGAGCCTGTCGAGGCCGGTCAGTCACCAGTACAATCGCCTCTTCGACACTGCACAAGCCCCACTTGACCAAGTTTTTTGCACCATCCAACAGAGGGCGAGTCGTACCAGTCAGCGTTCCATCGGGCAAACGAGCCGTACCGTCCTGGACCTCAATCTCACGGCTATCCCAGGGATAACGGCCATCAGGCAACCCTAGAGGTGCCAGGGCATCGCTTACAAGAAAAAGACCCCCACTATCAGAAGCGCCACGACCAGCTCGTAATAGTAAGTCCAACATTGTGGGGCACACGTGTTGACCATCAGCAATTAACCCTGTAAAAACATTGGGATGGGTAAGCGCTGCCCCCAACATTCCTGGTTCACGATGATGCAACCCTGGCATTGCATTAAATGCATGGGTAACCATGGAGGCACCCTGAAAAAACGCTTCCTGGGCCTGGGCTGCTGTTGCCAATGAATGCCCCAGGCTGACTACGATATTATGCGATCGCAGCCAGGGAATCACAGCTGCACCTGTCTCCATTTCTGGAGCCAGAGTGACGATCTCGACAGCATCTAGATAGTCACTCAGCAATGCCTGAACTCGGTCGAGTGACAGAGACTGCAGGTACTGCTCAGGATGAGCCCCACGCTTAGCTATATTGAGAAACGGCCCTTCTAAATGAGCGCCTAAAACAGTAGCATGATGGGGAAACACCTCCATCGCCTGATACGCCTGGATAACGGCCAAACTACGCTTAATCTTATCGGGAGCCGCCGTCACCAACGTCGGGGTAAACCCATCAATACCCTGGTCCCAAAGAAAGCTGGCAGCTTTTTGTAATTCTGCAGGATCTTCAAGGTCTGGAAATGCCAACCCCAACACACCATTGATTTGCAAATCCACGCCCCCAAGGGAGACCCAATCTCCCTCAAGATCAATGGCTTGCACAGCATTAGCAGCCACTTTTGCCATTGGCAAAATAGACCTCAGCTGATGCTGCACTACCTCTAAGCAGTAAAGCCCTGACATATGAGGTAATCGCACATTGAGCAAAATTGACATGAGCCCTTTAGATTCAAATCTTTGTACGAATCATCCCATAAGAACCCGGTAGGCTAACAACATCCCCTGGCAAGGCCAGGGATGCCGTTTTACTGTTTATCCTTATGACCACTCCCCTAGTCGGCATTATCATGGGCAGCGATTCCGACTTACCTACCATGGAAGCCGCCATAGCTGTTTGCGAAGAGTTTGATATTCCCCACGAAGTTGCCATTATCTCGGCTCACCGCACCCCCAACCGCATGGCAAACTATGCCCAAACAGCCGTCGAACGTGGACTGAAGATCATTATTGCTGGCGCAGGTGGAGCAGCCCATCTGCCTGGAATGGTTGCTGCTCTGACACCAGTCCCCGTCATTGGTGTGCCCGTCAAAAGCAAAAGCCTACAAGGCATCGATTCCCTTTACTCAATCGTGCAAATGCCTGGCGGCATCCCTGTTGCCACTGTCGCCATTGGCAATGCCAAAAATGCAGGACTTTTGGCCGTTCAAATATTGGCCACACACGATCTAAACCTTTTACACCAGATACAAGCCTATCGTCAGACTCTCGAAGAAAGCGTCCTGCAAAAACAAGAGCGGCTTGATAAGCTAGGGCCTCATCCTTATCTAAAGACTATGTTCCCCTCTAGTGAAGGCGACATAACTCACTGATAGCAAGGTTTTTTCAGCCTTTGAATATTAATTTTTGAAAAGAAGCAAAAATAAGCAAGCCCCAAACACCTAATATTCCATTCACACAAACAAAGTGTGTTTTTTGATACAGAATGACTCGGCTGAAATTGGTGGAATCTATCTAATAGATATGCACAATGTACCAGCACAAGCCTGTCTACAACTTAGCCGTGCTTGATATGTCTCATTGCTGCTGATTTGGTGGAGATTCTTAACTCTTATTTAGTATTCCCACTGTTTGGCAGAGTCATATCATGGTTTCAGACCTATTGCCGGTCATTGAGTATCTTGAACTGTCAAGGTCCCCTCACACAAAGGCTTCACTGTCTTGGGTTGATTCTCTTGAGAGTAAGTTTTAGTTGATTGGATTGTGTTGTAGGAACGTCTGTTGAGATGTCTAGTCTAAATTTCAGCCACAAGGCAAGACGGCGTAAAACGTCTGTCTGGGATACCTATGCGCCCCCATTTGATCAAATGGCAAAGCGCTTTTTAGGCAGAAGCTTTTCATGGGCTTGGCTAGCTTGTATACCTTTGGCAATTGTTATTGTTGCCACTTGGAATACGGCTGCCCATGCGCAAGAAGAAGCAATTACTGCTGACAATGTTCAATTTGTTTTAGATAACATCTGGGTGCTGATTGCAGCCATCCTGGTGATTTTCATGAATGCTGGTTTCGGCATGTTGGAAACCGGCTTCTGCCGCCAGAAGAATGCTGTTAACATCCTTTCCAAAAACTTAATCGTCTTTGCCCTAGCAACTCTATCCTTTTGGGCAATTGGCTTTGGTCTCATGTTTAATGAGGCTAACCCAGTGTTTGGTCTGGGTAACTTCTTCCTGTCTGGTCTGTCAGCGGATGAGCCCTATGCTGGAAACTTAACCGCCCCTGTATTCTTCCTATTCCAGGCGGCCTTTGCAGGTACTGCAGCGACTATCGTCTCTGGTGCAGTTGCAGAGCGCATTAAGTTCATCGACTTCGTTATCTTTAGCATCTTGCTAACAGCGATTTCTTACCCCATTACTGGCCACTGGGTATGGTCCGGCAATGGCTGGTTGGGTGCTTTGCCTACTGGCGGTTTTTCTGATTTTGCAGGTTCTACTGTTGTCCACTCCGTTGGTGGTTGGGCCGCCCTATGTGGTGCAGCCATCCTTGGCCCTCGTATTGGTAAATACCAAGACGGCCAAATCAATGCTATTCCTGGGCACAACATGAGTATCGCTACTCTTGGTTGTTTGATTCTATGGATTGGCTGGTTTGGTTTCAACCCTGGTTCTGAGCTAGCTGCTGATGCCGCAGTACCTTACATTGCTGTAACTACCAACCTAGCTGCTGCTGCTGGTGGTGTTGCCGCCACATTGACTGCTTGGGTACTCAATGGCAAGCCTGACCTTTCGATGATTATCAATGGTATTTTGGCTGGCCTAGTAGGTATTACTGCTGGCTGTGCTGGTGCTAGTTTCTTTGGTGCAGTCATCATCGGCCTTGTTGCAGGCGTACTGGTTGTCTTCTCAGTTGGGTTCTTTGACAGCATCAAGATTGATGACCCCGTTGGTGCCATTTCCGTACACCTTGTATGCGGTATGTGGGGCACACTTGCTGTGGGTTTGTTTGATACTTCTGCTGGATTGTTCTACGGCGGTGGTATTGCTCAGCTGATTTCCCAGATAATCGGTATTGTTGCTATTGGTCTGTTTACTGTTGTATTCAGCGCAATTGTTTGGACCATATTGAAGTCCGCTTTCGGTCTACGTGTATCTGCCGAGGAAGAGCTCAAGGGCTTGGATATTGGTGAGCATGGCATGGAAGCTTATAGCGGCTTCCTGAAGGACACTAGCGATATGGGTGGTGTTGCTTAGAACTCAATTAGTTTGAGTTCTTTAAGCTCCTGATAGAGTTTAGAAGCAGCAATTTTATCCTCAACACAAAAGGTGGATGGTTTCGACTGTTCACCTTTTGTTTTTGAAATGCAACAATCTACTGCCTATTGGGTAACGCAGATATAATGATGATTCCTCTTCCCCTAAGCTTAGTTACAATTCCGCAGCAGCCTGGTTAGGCGCTGATAAGGTTGGGGCAGTCAGTAGATGGATATAAACTCTAGAATCAATCAAAGTCATAGGGTGAATGGGCAATCCGGCTTCAGTTTTAGACGAGCTGCTCGCGGTCTTACCAACACTAAGACCACAAATGTATTTCAAAACATCGCTGACGGCCCTCTCCCATGCGATGGAAGATCAGGTATTGGCGGGGAACGATCGGCCTTTAATGATTGCCAGTTTCCAGCAGGAGCGGTTTTATCGGCAAGAAGCTCATCGCTATTTACGTTTGGCCGAGGTAACTCCCCAAATTTATGTATTGGCTGCAGCTGACACTAAGTTTGCTCATACTGATGGCACTGTCCGACATGAAACAATTGCCTTTGATGCCGATGATGCCCTAGTACATGAATGGCATCTTGTGGTTTTGGGACCAGAGTATACAGCGTGTTTGGTCTGCCGTGAGCATCAACAGGCTTCACAAAAGCCCAAATTTCTCAGCGGTGCGCCCACACTTGATCAGAGTCGTCGTTTTGAAGGGATTTGGACACTCGATCGGCATGTTTGTGAGCAAGCAGCGTACATCTTACTACAGCGCATTTTAAGCTATCGGCCGGATTTATCTGACAAAATTAACGAAGCTCAGACTGAATTTTTACCAGCTGAACTACTGCAGGGCCAGTCCTATAGCAAGGAAATCGCAGAGACCTCACCTTTCGCTCAGCGGCTGGTAACTTATGTGCAAGCTAGCCAATACAAACTACTGAAAGCCTATAAAACAATGGCCGCCCAAGAAAATCGAGAGCGGCTGATCAATTCAATTACAGCGGCTATTCGGCAATCATTAAATCCGACCGAAGTGTTTGCGATCGCAACCCAAGAACTTGGCCAAGAAATCGCTACCTGTCGTTGCATCATTTATCGCAGTAGCCATAATGCCAACATTGAAATTCAACACGAATTTCGCCAGCCTAAGATCACATCCCTGAAAGGTAAGTCCTGGCCACTTTTGGAAAATCCTTTATTTCAGGCCGTCAACCACCAGCACGAATCCCTAACCTATCTACGTGGAACTTCCATGGAGGGACAAAAATATCAGCTCACAGATACTTCAGTAATCAATGATCTATTTGATCAATGGAATATTAGTGGCTGTTTGTTAGTACCCCTTATTTACCAAGAACGTTTGCTAGGGATGATTGAACTGCATCAGTGTCAGACGTCTCCCCAGCCTTGGAATACCCATGACATTCGCCTAGTAGAGGCAGTCGCGGCTCAACTTAGTGTCGCCGTCATTCAAGCCGAAGCCTATGCAAATCTGGAAGCCCTCAACCAGCAGTTAGAAGCTTTAGAGCAAACCCGTAGCAATCTCATTGCTATCACTGGCCATGAATTACGAACGCCCCTCTCAACTATCCGAGTTTGCCTGGAAAGCATTTTCACAGAACCAGACATGCCAGCAGATATGCGGCAAATCATGTTGCAAACTGCCATAGATGATTCCGAACGGATGCAAAGACTGGTGCAAGACTTTCTCACTTTATCTCGCCTAGAAAGCGGTCGCATTGAGTGGAATTTAGAATCTCTCTCCCTTGATGAATGTATAGCCTTAGCTCTCAGCAGTCGACGTTCTAATACCAATAGCTCTGACATTACGGTAAAAGTCCCCGACAATCTACCTCTGATTCGGGGAGATGGCGAATGGATCGTCGAAGTTTTAACGAAACTACTAGACAACGCCTGTAAATTTACAGACCGTCATGGCATGATCTCTATTCAGGCAAATGTCAAAGATTCTTCCCTGGTAGAAGTATCCGTCAACGATAGTGGCCGAGGCATTGAACCAGAGCGTCTAGAAACTGTATTTGAGCGCTTTTATCAGGAAGAAGGAGCCCTGCGTCGCTCCGTTGGGGGCACTGGTTTAGGACTGGCTATTTGTCGTCAAATTGTAGAAGCTCAGGGCGGTAAAATTTGGGCTACGTCTAAAGGTAAAAATCAAGGTACACAAATTCACTTCACCCTCCCTATTGCTGCCCAACAATCCGTCCAGAAGTCCAAAAAACAACCAGATATCAAATCATCACAGTCAACAAGAATCTCAGTCTAGCCATCAAGTTTAAGGTGAGGACTAGTGAGACACACCCGGTAATGGTTGCCCAAATTTCAAGGGTGTAGGTAACTCGGTTTGTATAATGGTGCGCTCAGCAGCAGGTTGCTGGATAGTCTGCAACGTTGGACCAGTATTTTCGGTCTCCTCAGGCTGAGGCACAGTACGAGACAGTTCGATTGGCGCTTGAGCAGTTTCCATGGGCTGCACAGCAGAAGTCTCTTCTGCCAATAGCTCTGTATCTACTGTCGCCTCAGAATTCTCCACCATTGGAGACCGTGAAATAGCATTAGAGCTATTCGGGGCATCCTCTGCAACCACTACAGTCTCTTCAGGTAAAACATCTTCAGTCACTGATTCCTCTAAAGGCTCCAAATTTTCAAAATTCGGTGACGCAGTTGCATCAGAGAGACCAGGCTGAGCATCTGTACTGATATCTGGCAAACCAGCACGATCACCCTCTGGAGCCGCAGCCACTGCTGGCAGCACAACCACCTCGTCTAGTTCAGCCGATTCGAGTTCCGGTACCGTCATCGACGGTAAATCAGGAATAGTGGAATCTTCCACAGGTGAGGGAGCATCATTTTCAAGTAAATCTTCTAGAGGCGGCACACTTACCACATCATCAGAAAGCTCAGATTCATAAGGATCAATGGGTACAGCTACCGAGGATGACTGCCGCTCAGGCTGTTGCAGATTAGCTGCCGATAGGCTGATACGGTTAGCACGAGAAGGAGTAGGAGCAAGGTCAGTTGGAGTTGAGAATGTCGCCACTGCAGCTGAGCCATCTTCAATCAGAGGACGAAAACTCCAATGCCGTTGCCCATCACCACTATCATCAAACTGAATATCGGCCTGAGCAGACGCTAAAACAATCTCAGGGGCGAGTTCAATGACAACCCTGACTTGATTGGGAGTATATTGTGAGACTCGGATCGTTTGTACCGCTCCCTCATAACTCTGCTCTGGTGCGATATTACCGACTTTTACATCAGGAATATCGAGCACCAAACGAGCAGGCTCTGATAATAGAAAAAACTCAGGCAAAATATTATCTGAGGACGAAAAGGTCAGCTCACTTGTAGCGGCATTAAAGAACCAATCGTGTAATTCCTCTGCCAACGCTGGTGAAACAGCCAGGGCAAAAGTGGCAATGCTAACCCCCAAAGACGGATACAAAAAATGCTTTAAACCCATGGGCTCAACCTACAGAAAACCGACAAACACTATTAAGGCTAAAAGGATACGGCAATTTGCCAAACATGACCCATATTTTTGATAAAAATTCCCTACAGCATGTGAAATTATCAGCCATCATAGATGCAGTCAAAGGGCACACAGGCAGTTTGGCTAATGTTTAGCTCCTATTGGAGGAAAAGTATATTCCATGGAAATGCATGAGTTACTGACCCTAATTTTGCTTTTAAGTCCTGGTTTACTGCTATCGGCCCTCGTGATGTCAGCCATGGCCTTTGGAGGTTAATCAGTCAAATCATCTCATAAGCACAAAGAATATAGGGTTTTGAGGTATAAGCCATGGTGATGGTTGAATCTACAATGCTGGCTTTGGGCACCCAAGCGCCAACATTTTCACTGACAGATGTTGTATCTGATAACACTGTTACTCCTAATACTTTTGCAGGCAGCAAAGCACTGCTGGTGATGTTTATTTGTGTTCACTGCCCCTTTGTAAAACATGTTGAACACGAGTTGGCTAAAATTGGCCATGACTATGCTGATAAAGGCCTCAGCATAGTGGCCATCAGCTCTAACAGCATCCAAACTCATCCCCAGGATGCTCCCGAGCATATGAAGACTCAGGCAAAGGAGCAAGGTTTCAATTTCCCTTACTGTTATGACGACACCCAAGCAGTAGCAAAAGCCTACACGGCTGCTTGTACGCCTGACTTTTTCCTATTTGACGCTACTCTTAAGCTAGCCTATCGAGGACAACTGGATGATAGTCGCCCTAGCAATGGTAAACCCGTCACTGGTAAAGATCTGCGACTCGCCATTGAAACTGTTTTAGGGGGACAAAGTTTATCTGACCAACAAATGCCGAGTGTAGGCTGCAATATTAAATGGATAACAGGTCAAGCCCCTGACTATTTTGGGGCCTAACTTTCCAAATTAGGAGCATCCTACTTCAGTCGGACACTTCTAATATGAATTTAGGAGATAGGAACCAGAATGCAGAGTATAGAAGAGGCCCGAACTCTATACTCCTATATTCTAAATTCTATCCTTGGGAAAACTTTCTATTTAAGTTAGCACCCAAATTAGTACATCAGGTTTGCTCTAGGATTAAAATCTTCGATTGCCCGTAGTTTTTCATAGAGTTCGACTTCTCGATCGCTAAGTATTTTAGGAACCGCTACTTCTACTTCTACAATTTGGTCGCCCCGCTCCTCAGGGACACGACCATAGCCTTTGCCAGCTAAGCGTAGCTTTCGTCCAGACTGAATACCAGCTGGAATGGTCATTTGCACTGGCCCATCCAACGTGGGCACGGTCACCTGGCCACCAAGTACAGCCTCACTGGGTGTAATTGGCAAATGGCACACAATATCCCGACCCTGCACGCTCAAAAAACGATGAGGTTCCACCATGATATTTAGATATAGATCACCTCCGTTAATACCCTGACCTCGCAAACGAATACGCTGGCCTGTAAACATACCCGGTGGCATCTCCACTTCTAATGCCCGTCCATCTTCAAGGCGTATCCGTTCAGACCCTCCTTGAAACGCTCGTTCTAGAGGGACTTGTAAAGAGGCCTCAGCATCCCGACGATGGGTTCCATTAGTCTTCTGAGACTGTGGCTTTTTGTGTGGTTTAGGAGCTACCTCAAAGTCTGTTTGACGGTTGAGTAACTGATCTACAAACCGATTAAAGTCTTCTAGATCCCGATAGTCGGCCTCAGATTTTTGCTGTAACCAATGATGTCGGTAATCGTCATACTGCAATTTCCGATCAGGATCCGACAAAATTTCATAGGCCTCATTCAGAGATTTAAAGCGTTCTTCAGAGTCTTGATTACCAGGATTGAGATCGGGATGAAACTGCCGAGCCAGTCTACGATAGGCTTGCTTAATTAACTGAGCATCGGCACTAGGAATAATGCCGAGAATCTCATAGTAGTCTCGAAAGTTTTGCATAGTGGAGCCTGACTCACCTACCAGACTTCATCCTGGTCTCCCCAGTCATCGTCATAACGCTGAGAGCTGTTGGGTGGCCGACTAGAAGAAGATCTGCGGGAATAGTCTTGGGATGAAGGAGCATCTCCAGAGCTAACGGGTTTATCTGCCCAAGGGTCATCATCCACAGGAGCATTAGCATCCCATTTATTTTTTACAGACGCCTCGCTAGTTGGATAGCTATCGTTTGACTGAGGAGAATAGTTATCATTCGAAGATGAGGCATAGCGCCCTGAAGACGATTGTCTTGCAGCGGGCCCATTAGCGGCAGACTGTTGACGGTAATCGCCGTGACGACCACTATCTTGTCGATAAACCGGCGGGCGAGAGTTCGTCCCTTGGTAGGGATAGTCATTCTGCTGACGATAGGGCTGTGGACCAGCGTCTCTCTGATCAGAGTCACGCGAGGATGGACTCCCATAGAACTGTGTAGGTTGTTGCCCTGACTGCCAATTATTGGGTGTATTGGCAGAGGGTGGTCGAGAACCCGAATCACCTACAGGTCTTGCACCAGATGAGTTCTGGCCTTGCCCATATGGTGGCACTCTCTCTTGCCGTTGAGCACCACCATAACTAGAGGAGTTATCACTGCCCTGATTGTATCTTCGCCGCCGTTCAGCATCCTGGTGGTCATAAAACTCTTGATTACCTTGACTATAGAAATCCTGTCCATAGGAGTTTTGGCCATAGGACTCTTGGTTGTAAGCAGGTTGACCATAGGCATCCTGTGAACGATCTTGGTCATAGCGAGGGGACAACTGCGAATCGTAAGAACCTGAATCAGCCCGAGGAGGAGCTTGGTCATAACGCCCTTGATCGTAGCGACTCTGGTCGTAACGCTCCTGACCATAGGAAAGATTGTCATAACCACGTGGAGTGTCATAGCCCTGACTACTGGCAGCCCCACCTCCTTGGCGTGCATTTGAGCGGCTCCAGGTATCGTCCCAATCATCCCAACCATTCCGATTGTCACGACGACCGGCAGACCAGCTGGGACTATCCCACTGACTTTGACCATTCCAGTCATAGTCACGACGATAGTAATCATCGTCATCGTCAAATGCCTTTTTGATGGTGTCGCCGATTTGGCTCAAGATATTACCGTCATCGTTGTCAGCGTCATACAAATAGGCTTCGCGATTCAGTTCGTACAGTTCATCCTGTAGCTCAGACTGAATCATATCGATCATGCGCTCATCTTCACGCTTCAGTGCATCGCGCAAGTCTTGAATGAGATTGTCAATACGACGTTTGCGATCGCGAGCAAACTGCAGCCCAAAATCAATGGAAACACTACGCATCGCACGCTCTGCTTGAAAAGTAAGCGTTTCAGCCCGGTTGCGCTTTTCAATCCGTTCCCGCTGACCTCGGTCTACATCAGCAAATTCCTCTGCTTCCCGCAGCATCTTTTGGATGTCATCCTCGGATAGGTTCGAAGCTTCTTGAACAGTAATGCTTTGCTCACGGCCTGTGGTTTTATCCATCGCCGACACCTGCAAAATACCATTAGCATCGATATCGAAGGACACCTGTACCTGAGGAATGCCACGAGGGGCTGGGGGAATTCCCATTAGTTTGAACCGACCCAGGGATTTATTATCAGACCCCATTTCCCGCTCACCCTGGAGCACATGCACTTCGACCACAGTTTGATTATTTTCAGATGTTGAAAATACGTCAGAGCGCCGCACTGGAATCGTGGTGTTGCGAGGAATCACCTTTTTCATGACGCCGCCAATGGTCTCTAAGCCCAGAGATAGGGGCGTAACGTCCAGCAGCATGATGTCCTGCACTTCCTCGGTGAGAATACCGGCCTGGATAGCCGCACCAACGGCAACTGCTTCATCAGGATTCACATTTTGACTAGGCTCCTTACTGAGGAGAGAGCGTACCAGCTGCTGCACCATAGGCATACGACTCAAACCTCCCACCAACACCACCTCATCAATTTGAGACGGGGATAGACGAGCATCGTTCATCGCCTGTTGCACCGGGGCTCGTAAACGGCCAATCAGCTCGGCACAAAGGGTTTCAAAGTGCGATCTCGATAGCTTTTTCTCAATATGCTTGGGACCATCGGCAGTCGCCGTAATAAACGGCAGATTAATCTCGGCAGTGGGTAGCCCCGAAAGTTCTACCTTAGCTTTTTCAGCCGCTTCGGTTAAACGTTGTAGGGCCTGACGGTCTCGACGCAGATCAATACCTTCAGTGTCTAAAAATTCGTCCGCCAACCAATCAACAATTTTCTTATCAAAATTGACACCACCTAGCTGGGTATCACCACTGGTAGACCTAACCTCAAACACCCCATTGCGCACATCTAGGATGGAAACATCAAAGGTGCCGCCACCTAGGTCAAACACCAATATTGTTTGATTAAACTGCTGTTCTAATCCGTAGGCCAACGCCGCTGCTGTAGGCTCATTAATAATTCGCTTAACCTCCAAACCAGCGATGCGTCCTGCATCCCGCGTAGCCTGACGTTGAGCATCATTAAAGTAAGCAGGTACCGTAATTACAGCTCCTGTCACCGGCTGCCCCATATAGCGACTGGCTTCCTCGGCCAACTTACGCAGCACCATTGCCGACACTTCTTCCGGCGCAAAGTCCTTATCTAATCGTGGACAACGGATTTTGACATTGCCTACATCGTCTTTTCGCACAGTATAGGGAACGCGCTTTGACTCAGAACTCAACTCCGTATACTTACGCCCCATATATCGCTTGACGTTGTAAAACGTATTTTGAGGATTGAGCACCGCCTGCCGCCGTGCCATCTGCCCCACCAAACGCTCACCTTCTTTACTAAATGCAACCACAGAAGGAGTGGTACGCATCCCTTCTGTGTTGGCAATGACCACCGGCTTGCCACCTTCGATGACTGAGACAACTGAGTTGGTAGTACCGAGGTCAATACCGACGACCTTTCCCATTCGCTAGGTTTCTCCCACTTCGCTTGTAGCGACGATAGCCGCCTACACAATTAATCATATATATAGTAGTTACTTAGTAGTCTAAGCCACTATTGCGCTGTAGCTTAATCGCATGTATACACCATCATAATGGTCTGGTTAGGATAGAATTGTCTATTCCGGAGAACCGTCTATAACTTGTTCGAATTCTCTGATAGGATGGTGTTCGCAAGCGGATGTGGCGGAATTGGTAGACGCGCTAGGTTTAGGTTCTAGTGTCTTCGTGACGTGAAGGTTCAAGTCCTTTCATCCGCATTAAAAAAGCTCCGACCTTTTCATCAAAGATCGGAGCTTTTTGATGGTTGCAAATTCGGTAACCCAGCTTATTTGCTCATGGGTTCAACTCATACTGTGGCCAAGAACCCAATGTGAGCGCTCAGGAGCACTCTATGAAGAAGCGAATAAAATCTGGGTTAGCAACACTGGTAGCAGTTATTAGTTTGGCAAACTGTGGTACCAACAACCAGATTAGCAATGATTTCAGCTCCAAAGCAGGTATTCCAATGGAGAGAACGGCTGTAGCTGACTCTGCCACTATTTTGACCACTCAAGAAAGTGAGATTGCACCAGCCGCACCCAAAGCAGATACTAGTAGTCCAGTAGAACCTCCCAATGATGTCGCACTCTGAGCGAAACCATTAACGCCACCTGGCAAAAGGCCACGCAGTCAGTTGGTGGCTTGACGGTAGCACTAATGCAGATGGGTTTATGGCTGTTAGCCTACAGTCCTTACCTATAGTTATGGCTATTGGCAGTGCTCTAGGCTACAGCAGTCTGCGGCGGAGAACAAACACCTAGACTCCGTAGTAGTCCTTATACCAGGTAACAAACCTCCCAATCCCTACTTCCAAAGGTGTACTGGGGGCAAAACCAACATCAGCGCTCAAATCTGCAACGTCAGCATAGGTTGCCGTTACATCTCCAGGCTGCATAGGCATCATCTCCTTAACCGCTGTCTTACCTAAAGCTTTTTCAATAATCTCGATAAATTGCATTAGCTCTACAGGATTATGATTACCGATGTTATAAATCTTGTAGGGAGCCGTCGTATTAAAGTTTTCATCGGCAACTGGCTGAGGTATACGCCGCATAACACGCACCACGCCCTCGACTACATCATCTATGTAGGTAAAGTCGCGTTTCATTTTGCCGTGATTATAGACTTGGATCGGTCGATCGTTTGCGATCGCATCCACAAACTTAAAGTAGGCCATATCCGGTCGACCAAAAGGACCATAGACTGTAAAAAATCTCAGGCCTGTAGTCGGCAAGTTATACAGGTGACTATAGGAATGTGCCATCAGCTCATTCGCTTTTTTAGTTGCTGCATAGAGTGACACCGGGTGATCAACACTATCCGTTGTTGCGAATGGTGCCTTGCGATTAGCCCCGTACACCGAGCTGGACGAAGCATAAACTAAATGATCTACACCACTATGACGGCACCCTTCCAAAACATGAATAAATCCCGTTAGATTACTATCTGCATATGCATAAGGATTTTTAAGCGAATATCGTACCCCCGCTTGAGCAGCCAAGTGAACCACGCGATCAAACGAATGCTTTTGAAACAAGTTTTCCATTTTGGCACGGTCAGCCAAGTCTAGAGCCGTAAATGAAAACGATGAATGGGGCAATAGTTCCGCCAATCGATCCTTTTTCAAGGACACATCATAGTAATCATTTAAATTGTCAATACCATGGACATTATCGCCATCCGCCAACAGCTGCTTTGCCACAAAGTGACCAATAAAACCAGCTACACCTGTTACTAAAATATTCATATTTTTAGCTATATTTCATAAAAATCGTCTTATTACAGATTATCGTTTTCTACCTGCTCGCAAGCTCGAAAAACGGCTGGACTTCATAAGCCATTAACGTACGTGTTCATACGGATAACCTATATGAAATCGTACCTTTGATTCTAAGAGGCTTGATTCAAAAGGATATAGACCGAGAAAAAGCTCACACGGATAGGCAAAGTCACATATTTCTTTAGTCTTGTATGAGCCATACTTCAAGTTTCAGCCGTGATTTACATTGCCATGACTCAACTGATGCTTAGAAGACTGACATAATTGGATACATTCCTCCCATCAGGAAATCATTCTCTGAGAAGACATGTAGATTCAATTTAAAAACTGCTCAAAAATTTGAGAGTTCATTTTTGCAAAGTAGATTTGCAAAAATGAACTCTTCTTAATTGATTTTTGTATGTTTTTCTTCCCATCAAGCACATACTTTCAAAGTAGTATGTCAATCAATACATCGACCTATATAGATTTCTGAGATAAATCATATCTACCCTTAAACGCTGCCTAACAAACATCTTCAGATTCATTTAAAAGTAGCTTCTAGCATTAGCTCCATCTTTATTTATGGCAAGGAAACAACTGTTCTACATCAGTGCTAGGATTGCCAGAGAACAAATGTGAAAGAAGTAAGAAGGACTTAATTGTAAATGCAAGAAATTGACAAGTTAATATCCTTTGATGGACGGGATATTCGACTTAAAATGGGCCTTTTGGCACCCCAGGCAGGTGGCTCCGTCCTAATTGAATCCGGAGAAACTGCTGTATTAGTAACCGCCACATTATCAGACCCACGACCTGGCATCGATTTTCTGCCCTTATTAGTTGATTACGAAGAACGCCTCTACGCAGCTGGTCGTATTCCCGGTGGATTTTTGCGGCGCGAAGGACGCCCCCCAGAACGGGCCACGTTAGTTAGTCGTTTAATCGACCGGCCAATGCGACCCCTTTTCCCGTCATGGATGCGCAACGATATCCAAATTGTGGCCACCACGGTCTCGATAGACCATAACGTTCCCCCTGATGTACTGGCAGCAACAGGAGCATCCTTAGCAACGCTCCTAGCTCAGATCCCGTTTTATGGCCCTATGGCAGCTGTACGGGTAGGCTTAATCGGAGATGACTTCATTATTAACCCAACTTATAAAGAGATAGCAGATGGGGACTTAGACCTCATTGTTGCTGGTTCCCCTGACGGGGTAATCATGGTTGAGGCCGGGGCCAACCAACTGCCTGAACAAGATGTCATTGAAGCTATCGACTTTGGCTATGAGGTCGTGCGCGACATTATCCAAGCTCAGAAGGACATCATTACAGAGCTGGGCATTGAGCAAATAACAATACCTAAACCAGAAGCCGATCCCACATTAGCCAACTTTTTGGCAGATAAAGCCACTGATGAGATTAAGGACATCCTAAAACAGTTTGAGTTATCCAAACCTGAACGCGACGAAAAACTGGACGGCCTCAAAGCTCAAATTAATGAGCAGATAGATGAGCTCGCCGAAGATGAGCCCATCAAAGTAGCGATTACTGAAGATGGCAAAGCATTTGGCAATGCCTATAAAGCACTCACTAAAAAACTCATGCGGGCACAGATTCTGGAAGAGAGTGTGCGCGTTGATGGTCGTAAACTCGATGAAGTCAGACCCATTAGCTGTCGAACCCAAGTCCTACCAAACCGAGTCCATGGTACCGGTTTATTCCGACGTGGCCTGACTCAGGTAATGTCTGTAGTGACATTGGGTACCCCTGGCGATGCGCAGATCACAGATGACCTACATCCAGATGAAGAAAAACGCTACTTGCATCACTACAATTTTCCTCCCTACTCAGTGGGAGAAACTCGTCCCATGCGTTCACCAGGACGACGAGAAGTAGGACATGGCGCATTAGCAGAGCGGGCGTTAATGCCGGTTCTACCGCCAATGGCTGATTTTCCCTATGTCATCCGAGTGGTATCTGAGGTCCTATCCTCCAATGGTTCCACCTCCATGGGCTCGGTATGTGGCTCCACATTATCCTTGATGGATGCAGGCGTCCCTCTATCTAAACCCGTGAGTGGTGCAGCCATGGGTTTGATTAAAGAAGGTGATGAAGTCCGCATCCTGACCGATATTCAGGGCATCGAAGACTTCCTTGGGGATATGGACTTCAAAGTTGCGGGTACTGATAGCGGTATCACTGCCCTGCAGATGGATATGAAGATTACGGGGCTGGCGATGGCAACGATTGCCGAAGCTATCAACCAGGCTAAGCCTGCCAGACTGCATATCCTCTCCAAAATGCTAGAGGCCATCAATGCTCCTCGGACTGAACTATCGCCCTATGCGCCTAGACTTCTAACATTCAAGATCAATCCAGAGATGATCGGCATGGTGATCGGACCTGGGGGTAAACAAATCAAGAGCATCACCGATGAGACTGGAGCTAAAGTAGACATTCAAGATGACGGGACCATTACCGTCTCTTCTGTCGATGGTGCTGCTGCTGAGCGGGCACAAGCGTTGATCGAGGCCATCACCTTTAAACCCTCTGCGGGGGATGTGTATGTGGGTAAAGTCACTCGCATTATTCCCATTGGGGCATTTGTGGAATATCGGCCTGGAAAAGAAGGCATGATCCATATTTCTCAACTAGCGGACTACCGAGTTAATAAAGTTGAAGATGAGGTAACCGTCGGCGAGGAAGTACTGATCAAAATTCGCGAGATCGATGGCCGTGGCCGGGTCAATCTCACCCGACTCAATATCCATCCGGATGAAGCTAACAAGGCAAGAGAAGCTGCTGGGCTAGCCACTGAATAGCAAGCCCAGCCAATATACATCTGTAGGAAGTTTTGCTCACGATACAGAGTCCTACAGATGCAAGTTTTTATTTGAGGATTGAGTGATTGAGTGTGGACTAACTTACAAATAGACCACAACTCAGTCACTCAACATTGCAAAGAGCTGCAAAACAAGCGTCTAACCCTTAAATTAGTCAAATCGACTAAGCACTGTATTTGTCGATCCATTGACCTAATTTGCACTGGGTTAAGGTTTCTCGGTACGATGCTTCATGCACTGTTAAGAGCGAAATTAAACATCCGTGCGAAGAATTGTTATCGCTGGTAATTGGAAGATGCACAAAACCCAGGCAGACAGCCTGGAGTTTTTAACTGGTTTTTTGCCCAAGCTAGAGGCCACACCAGAGCATCGAGAAATTATTCTATGTTCTCCCTTTACAGCCCTGACCACACTTTCTAAAACACTCCATGGTTCACGGGTGACGGTGGGGGCTCAAAATGTCCACTGGGAGTCGTCTGGTGCCTACACTGGTGCAGTTTCTGGTGAAATGCTGACAGAAATTGGTGTGCGCTATGTAATTGTCGGCCATAGCGAAAGACGGCAGTATTTTGGTGATACAGATGAAACCGTGAATCTCCGTCTAAAAGCTGCGCAGGCAGTTGGTCTCACTCCGATTCTCTGTGTCGGAGAAACCAAACAGCAGCGCGATGCAGGGGAAACAGAAACCCACGTAGTCAACCAAGTCAAAAAGGGATTAGCAGGTGTCGATCAAAGCAAACTGATCATTGCCTATGAACCCATTTGGGCCATTGGTACCGGCGATACCTGCGCCTCAGAAGAGGCCAATCGTGTATGCTGGCTAATTCGTTCTCAGCTAGCCAACAAGGATGTCCCTATTCAGTATGGCGGCTCCGTCAAGCCAGGAAATGTGGATGAAATTATGAGCCAGCCTGAAATTGATGGTGCTCTTGTAGGAGGTGCGAGCTTAGACGCCGATAACTTCTCGCGCATCGTTAACTACCAGTAAGCTCATGCTTACCATTTATCCTTTAACCTTCCCACCAGTGAGCTGACATCAGTTTTAGACTACTCTGAACATCCACTGACAGAATGTTCATCATCGTGAATATAATAATGGGCGTGAACGTAAATTCGATCACGTCCCTGTTGTTTAGCGTGATAAAGTGCCAGGTCAGCGGCTTCTATTAGTTCTTGGGGAGAATGCTGATGCTGAGGTAAAACTGTGGCAATGCCCATAGTTAACGTAACCGCATGACTCACACTAGAGGAAGCGTGGGGAATATCCACTTTTGCTAAGTGTTTCTGAATCTCTAGGGCAATCCTATGGCCGGCTTCTGTATCAGAATTTGGCAAAACGACTGCAAATTCCTCACCTCCGTAACGGGCAACCAAATCCGCTGGTCGTTGAATACAACGGGTTAGCACATCGCTTACTTTAGCTAAGCAAACATCTCCTGTGGGATGGCCATAGTAGTCGTTATATCGTTTGAAATAGTCAATATCACACAAAATCAAGGTGAGCAGCCTCTGCTCCCGAACTAGACGCTGCCATTCAGCTTCAAAGTAACTGTCAAACTGCCGTCGATTTGCCAACCCGGTCAGGCTGTCGGTTAAAGCAAGTGTCTTGAAATTATTATTATCTTGCCGTAACTGCTCGTATAGCAGACCATGGCGCAGTGCGATCTCAATCTCACTCACCAGAATTTGGGCCTGATCCTGCTGTTCTATGGGCCAAATATGAGCCTGTTCTCTGCGGCCAATCGCCACTAGCCCCCAAGGTCTTCCGGACTGCTGATACATAGGAGGCAAATGAATTGGCACTAAAAGCCAAGAGCCTGGAAACTGGCTCAGCCAGTGCTCATCCCCAGAGACCTGCTGTACAGACTGAGTGTTGATAGCAATGGGGTACAACTGCGACAACTTTATCGCCACAGACTTTAATCCAAGATACTGATTAAACGCACTGACACTAGCACAACTCATTGGATGCATAGACTGTGCAACTGGCTCCCAAAAGCACGGCCCCTTCTCAAGCAGAAAAATCCAATCTGCTTGAAAAAAGTCCATCAGTGTCTGCACAGTCGTTTTATGAATGTCATCTACAGTCAAAACTCGCCGGATACGCTGAATGGTTTCCCGCAAGCACACTTGTTGTTCTAACTGCTGCTGCAGTGGCTGAGCATCCACCAGATCATCTTCAATATCGGAGGAAAAGACCATCCTTGAAGCAAGTACAAGAGTTTGATTAAATTGCCCAATTTGAGAGCTCAATGCCTGCTTAGAGTTTGACCATCTCTGCCCAACCCACACCAAGAATTTCAGCAGAACTGTTTGTAGCTGGGTCAATGTATGACTGAAAGAGCTGTAGTACATAGAATGCCCAGGAACCAAAGAAGTACAAGCAGCAGCAATGCCTGCCCGTTTCGACTGACATCGTTGCATCACACGGTAGAACTAATTTTTCAACAGAAAACACACAATGCAACCTTCAATTCAGCACTAGCAAAGTCCCCATCAGGCCGTCCATAGGCTAACCTCCCAATTTCGGGCAAAGCATACCCTCTGCACACTTTTTAGAGGCAGACATATCGGAGCCTGAACCAATCAATAACTTTCAGGAACGTCTCTAAAACACTGAAACTGATAGCTGCAGATCATCGTGCAGCCTCAGGGAAAACACAATACTCAAAATCAAGCAACTCACAAGCAACTACAGAGTAGTGTTGCGATTTTTCGTACACAGCGTCTAACTCAACGACAGCAGCTACAGCATTTGCCCTAGCCACATCTCTAACCCCAAGTATCAAACGTGCTTTTAGGAACTTCCATCGTAGAAAGACTGAAATCAATCAAATAGAAAACACTAAACTCTAAAACTAATAGCTGGAGCTACTGATATAAATAGCGTTGGCCTTAAAAAATATATGTAGAGAAAGCCTTAAGACTATTAATTAATGTTAAGTATTGGATGCAAATACAACGTTACTGAAAGCGTAGATCTGTCATACTCTCAAGTCATCAGGGATAACTAGTGTCATTAACGATGCACGCCAAGCTATGGTCTTGCAGCTTACAGTTTGAGGAAATGCTCCAAACCCAGAACCAATGAAGGGGGCCAGCGCCGCACATTTTGTACCCAGTCAAGATCGGCATAGCGTCGGTCAAGGCCACGGGCAGCAACCCATTGACTTTCGGCTTCTCCTCGATTGCCTGTCTCCCATAGAGCTGCTGTCAATGCAGCGCGCACATCTGCATAGTTGGGATACTTGCGTGCCAAGCTTTTGAGCACCTGCAACGACTTCGTATATTGGCCTACCTCAAACAAAGCAATTCCATAGTTGGCATACCCTAAAGAAAAACTCGGCTGAATCGTAATGGACTTTTCATAATCCTTCAGAGCAGAGTTCCAATCACCTTGACCACCCTTGGCATTACCGCGATTGTTATATGCCGCAGGGTCATCGGGTGATAGCTTCAGGACTCGATTGTAGTCATTAATGGCCTGATGCCATTTGCCAATTGCTTCATAGGCAGCACCACGGTTGAGATAGGAGTCCGGCTGTAGAGGATTGAGAGCAATCGATCGGTCATAGTCACTAATCGCCGCCTCAATTTTGTTTTGGCTCACACGCACATTGCCCCGATTGCTCCATAGAGCAGGTTCATCAGGCAGAGCCTCAATGAGCTGAGTCCAAACTATCTCCGCTCGGTCAAATTTGCCGTTGCGAGTAAGCTCAAATGCCTGTATACGTAAACTCCCTAAATCAACCTGCAGAGCAGCTGAAGTACTTGCCCACGCTGGCGATAACATCGATGTACATATTAGCCATAGCCCAAAGCCAATTGTGAATAACCAGCGCATACTGTGCCTAAAGGTTTCCTTCTATAGCTTAGATTGGATCACTCGCACACGCCTGCAAAGTCATCGCTTTTTATCTCTTTAGCTCCTAGATAACTCTAGGTAGGATAACTATCCTAACAATCGCAACTTGATCCAGTCGTGCTCCACTTGAGCGACCATCCCTCCTGGAAAGGGATCGGTCTGTGTACGATTAGGAGCATCAGCCAACGCCACTAGCTTCTCAATGTGCTCAAAGTTGGGCTGCTGGGGGAGTACTGTTCGCAAAAGACGACGGGCTACACGTCGTTGTAAGGCCAGAGGGGCAACCTTAAATAAAGGGCGATAGATAGCTCTACCCACCTCTATCGATTTGACGACTTCGCTGTAAAGTTTATCGGTCTCCTGCTCTAAATAGTCAACCTCAGCCGTGAAAATCTCGGCAGTTTGAGCTAAGACATTTTCAACATTGGGATTAAAGTGCGATCTCAAATAGGGCATCAGCTCTTGACGAATACGGTTTCGACGATAATGCAGATTCTCGTTAGAGCTGTCATACCAGATAGGCAATTCTAGTACACGACAAAACTCCTCAGTTTCCTGACGGGTTAGACGTAGTAAAGGACGCGTCAAAGAAATTTCCGGATGCTCGGGACTGAGAGGCCTCTGCCAGCTTAGAGCCTGAATACCATCTGCACCACTTCCCCGTAACAGATTGTAGAGAACCGTTTCAGCCCGATCAGTCGCTGTATGGCCAGTGACTACATGGCAATATCCATGAGTTTTGGCCAAATTTGCGAAGACCTCATAGCGCCAATCACGAGCTGCAGCCTCAGTTGGCGTTAGCGACTGAGCAGTCTCAACAAAGCAGGGAATCTGCCACTGCCGGGCCAGCTGCAACACATGGGTAGCGTTTTCAGCAGCATCAGCCCGCCAGCCATGATCACAATGGACTACAGCTAATTGCCATTGCCATTGTGATCTCAAATCCAACAATAGTTTGGCCAAACACAACGAATCCTGTCCCCCAGACACCGCCATTAAAATAGCTGTGCCCTTCGGAAGCAGGACTGTTGCCTTCAGTAATGTGTGAATCCGAGCGTGGATAGGGGTCCAAGACATACTGATCTCCCTATCCACTCCCTAACGTTAGTTATCCAGCATTAGTTACCCCGATCCTTCAGGTCATCAGCAATATCAGATGCCTGGTCTTTAAGGTTACTAGCCTGGTCACCAGCCTTGTCCACACCTTCACGTACACGCTGCCATAGAGATTGAGCCCCCTTATTAGAGTCATTAACAACGTTTTTAACAGCATTATCAGCAGCATCAGCGATGCCGCCGAGTTTGCCAGTCGCAGCATCAGCACCACCTTGAATAGTGCTACCAGCGCTACCTAAACCACCTTTAATGCCGTCACCCATGCCACTAACCCTGCTTTGAATAGAATTACCGGCGCTATCTAGGCCACCTTTCATGTCTTGCATACCCTGCTGAGCAGCACCTTGGATATTGCCGAGGCCACCCTTAGCAGCGCCACCAGCATTCTCAAGGCCACCCTTAATGCTACCTAGACCACCCTTAGCGACACCACCAGCATTCTCAAGGCCATCCTTAATGCTACCTAGACCGCCTCTGGATATGTTGCCAACATGATCTAGGCCACCTTGGGCTGTATCACTAACGTTGTCAAGGCCACCCTTGATTGAACCCAGACCGCCCCTAGCAACATCGTCTACAGTATCAAGACCGCGTTTAGCAACATTGCCACCCCGCTTCGTAGCAGCCCATGCAGCACCGCCAGCAGCAGCAGCCCCAGCAGCGGCCCCTGCCCCTGCTCTCCCTACATTCGATAGACCAGCATTCGATAGACCAGCTCCTTGAGCAGTAGCATAAGCAGTAGTGTCATCATTCTTACGACGACGGGACCCCCAAGCCACTAACCCCAAACAAGCTGCTGGGACTATCATCAGCCACCAGAGATTAGCCCGACTTTGAGCAGTCGGATTACTCTCAGGCACACCCTGACCAGTGGCGGGCGCTACCTGATTAGCCGCATTAGCGGCTGCATCAGTCGCACCCTGAACCACATTAGCTGTAACATCAGCTGCGCTCTGAACTGCATTACCGGCTGCATCAGTCGTACCCTGAATTGCATCACCGGCTGCATCAGCAACACTTTGTACCGTATTGCTAGCGGCACTGACTAAACCGGCCAATGGATTAGCAGATTTTAGAATCGCTTGACCAGGCTCACCAACCGCATATCCTAAAAAGGCCGCTACCGCAGGAGAAGGTTCACCTTTATAAACAAAGGAAAAAGGTTGCGAAAAGGGATAGCGCGGATCAGTGGGCAAGGTTTTGTGCATGGGGAGTACACGCACCCCATTTAAGTCGTCAACTTCACTCACCAGAGCATAGCTAATGCCGTCAGCGCCTAGCTCCTTAGCAAGATCAGCAGTATTGTCGGTATCTAGCTGAGCAGCACCGCCCCCTGTAGCAAATTTTGCTGCCTGGAAAACGGGATAAGGAGCCAACGCCAAGCGAGTATCACTGACATCAGGGCGATCGACCAGGCGAATAGCACCAGCAGGGCCACCGACTTCAGACCAGTCAGTAATCTCACCACGAAAAATTTGAGCAAATTGCTCACTAGTCAAACTATCGCTAAACGCATTATTTTCACCAACGATAATTGCAATCTTGATACGATTAACGTCCACAGCAGACAAGCCTTGGGCACTTTCATCTGCACTCAGAGGTCGGCTAATCGCAGCTAAGTCAGAATCTCCATCAATCAGAGCCTGGATTGCGCGATCAGCACCCACAGCGTCCACATGAACAGTAGCGCCACTATTATATTTACCTTCAAAATCAGCCTTGAGCACGTCGCTGATCAAATTCATAGCGTCGGAACCACTGCTCACCCGCAGAGTGATGTCATTAGGGATAGAAGTCGGCACCTCAAAAGCAGTAGTGGGAGCAGCAATGGCTGCAAAACGAGCAAAAGGCTGATGGGGCGCAACAACAATCAGAAGGGCAACTGTAGCAGCCAGGGAAAATGTAGAGCGAGACCTGAGCATATCTAAAAACCTCGTATTCACAAGAGCTATTTACATGGACACTGAGATAAGACTTAAGCGGCGACGACACCACTCCAAACCACCAATAATTTTATCGCCAGAGAAAAACCCAGATTTAATAAAGAATATCCGGATAAATTAACAAATATCCAGATATCTTGAGTATTTAGGCATCAATCTTGGGAATTTGATGCTATTCAAGCCATATACATCAATAAACAAGCCTTAACACACATGCATGAACACACTGAGTTACATGTATATCCACCAACGATAGAGCGACTGGAACGGTCAGATGCGGAATTTTAGTTTTTTTTCAGTTGAGATATGGACGGATATACTGCTGTAACGCGTTGATACTGTTCAATCCAATCCAATCAAAACAGACGACTGGTGCAGGAACATTCGGCGAATGGCGCAATTCTTTACAGCCAAACTGACAATCTTCAAATAGATCACCATCTCAATAGTTGATATTTAATCACTGGCAATTGTTTTAGACGAACTGCCCCATAGCGGTTTATGCGCTTCGAGACTACTATGGGGCAATGATTTTTCTAAACTTGTTCAACAGCACTCTATGGAGGGCTCTTCGCGAACTGGGATATGGATAACGGCGCAGACAACAACATAATTCTTCACACTGACTCTGAGAGCCTTTTAGACTCCGGTGAGACGCCTACTAATGTCTCTGAAAAACGGAATAGTTCCGAGCACCAGCAACATTCAGCCCCCTCTCAAAACAAGAAACCTTTGCTAGATGAGCGGTCTGCCCTATCTGCGCGATTGAAAGCTTCTAAAAATGTAGAACTCTATGTCTATGAGGGCAATAACAACGATATTGGCAGTGATACTGCTGCTTTAATGGATGTCTCTTCTCTCGATGTCGAGCCAGAAGCCGAGGAAAACATTTCCAAACAGCATATATCCCTCAAAAGTGAACAGGGACGATTACTGTTGCTACTACCCTCTTCTTCTGCCAAGAGTTTTACGCCAGTGGAGTGGGAAGAGCTGTGTCAGCAGTTGACACGTCGGTTAAAGTCCGAGAACCGATTTTTTGAGGCTAATACAGCCGTGCATTTGATTGCCCGCGAGCGACTTTTGGATAGTCGACAGCTCCAGGAAATCGATGAAATTCTCCAGACTGCTGAACTGCGAATGAAACGGATCTACACCCAGCGACGCCAGACAGCGGTAGCTGCTGCAACGGCTGGTTATTCGGTGGAGCAGCAAACCAAGTTAGAGCATTTACATGATGCTCAAGACGCAGGTAAGGCCTTGGAAACACCGCTTTATTTACAAATGACCGTACGCTCTGGTACTGAAATTCGCCATCCCGGATCAATTGTCGTTTTAGGCGATGTCAACCCGGGCGGAACATTAATCGCTGCAGGGGATATTTTTGTTTGGGGTCGGCTGCGAGGATTAGCCCATGCAGGCTCAGACGGAAATGCATCCTGCCGCATCATGGCTTTACATCTGCAACCCACCCAGCTGCGGATTGCAGATAGGGTGGCACGGGCTCCGGCAAAGCCGCCAGCTTTATATCAACCTGAAGTAGCCTATGTCAACAATGATGGAATTCGGATTGCGATCGCATCCGAGTTTGCCCAGATTCACCTCAACATCCTTTGAACAAAGAGGTCTATGGTAAGGCTTAAGCATTTTGCATAGGCTACCGTCAAAAAATCTCCAAGAAATTTCCCATAAAATTTGCCACAACATGCGATTATTGCCCTACTTAAGCCCCATCCTGCACGAACACCCTCATCAATCGCCCATTTATCCATGGCTATGAACCGCATTATTGTCATTACCTCCGGCAAGGGAGGCGTTGGGAAAACCACCTGCACCGCCAATCTGGGTATGGCCCTAGCCAAGTCAGGCAAACGCGTCGTAGTAATTGATGCTGACTTTGGATTGCGCAATCTAGACCTGTTGCTAGGGCTAGAAAATCGCATCGTTTACACAGCTTTAGATGTACTAGCTGGGGATTGTCGCCTCGATCAGGCACTCGTCAAGGATAAACGCCAGCCAAATTTAGCCCTACTCCCGGCAGCCCAAAACCGCTCCAAAGAATCCATCACCCCAGACCAGATGAAGAAACTGGTACGGGCCCTCACCAAAGCCTATAACTTTGTCTTGATTGACAGTCCAGCGGGGATTGAAATGGGATTTCGCAATGCCATTGCAGCTGCTCGTGAAGCCATTATTATTACCACCCCAGAAATTTCCGCCGTGCGCGATGCTGATCGCGTTATTGGCCTGTTGGAAGCCAACGACATCAGGGCCATGCGGCTGATTATCAATCGATTAAAGCCAGCCATGGTAGAAGCTGAACAAATGATGTCTGTCAAAGATGTGCAAGACATTTTAGCAGTGCCCCTGCTAGGGGTGATACCCGATGATGAACAGGTAGTGGTTTCTACCAACAATGGAGAACCCCTCGTCCTAGACAAAGAACTTTCCCAGGCGGGAACGGCCGTCTCTAATATCGCTCGTCGATTACAAGGAGAAAAAGTCCCGCTGATGGATTTAAGCGTGCCAAAAGATAGCTTTTTTAAGAAACTACGTCAGTTATTTAACTAGGTTTACCAAGACGGTCGATGGGCGGCGATCGTTATACCGTTGCTGATGCAAACAATATAAATGCCCTCCGCCTTATCGGAAACGACCATGATTAGTGACTTTCTCGAACGACTTTTTGGCTCCCGTGAACCAGTTAGCCGTGACACGGCTAAACAGCGTCTAAGGTTTGTCTTAGCCCACGACCGCTCCGACATTTCCCCTCAAAACCTAGAAAAGCTGCGTCAAGAAATTTTGGAGGTGGTATCGCGTTACGTCGAACTCGACTTTGATAGTCTTGAATTTTCCCTCGAATCAGATCAACGTATGACAGCACTCATGGCGAATTTACCCATCCGCCGGGTGCGTGCTAATCCCTTAGAACCGGATCATCCCGTTGAGGAATCGCCGGAGACAAATCTGCAATTGGAAGATGAGGCTATCAACCTTGACGATATGGTGGAAGAAGCATCAGAAACAGCGGATATTCCCTTGGAATAGACATTATCGCCATTGGCAATTGTATTCATAGATTGAGATGGCTGCTGCTGTCTGAACATTGAGTGAGTTCACTTGGCCATATTGTGGAATCGTTAATGCCACATCGCATAGCTTTTCAATATCTGACGGAATACCAGTCAGTTCTCGACCCACGAGCAGAAGTGTTTTGGCAGCAAACACATAGTTGGCTAAGGTTTGTGTTTGGGCACCGACTGTCAGCGCTACACGCGTGTAGCCTATCTGTTGAGATAGCCATGCTTGCAGCCGATCTGGCGGACAATAGTCCACCGGTTGCCACTGCTGGGCCGATGCAGCAACCTTGCGAAACTCCCAAGAGTCTTGAGGCCTAGGTAATATCAAACGACTCACCCCCAGAACTTCACAGGTACGACATAGAGCGGCCTGATTAGATATCTTTTCGACTAAAGATGCACATACCACCAACGATGGAACGTCATGGTCGCAACGACTTTGAATCGGCCTCTGCCCACCTGTCTGGATGATGCTCACCGCCTCCTAATCTGCGACTATTCGGGCACCAACTCCACGTTCAATTCATTTACTGGTCGACGACGAAGCTGCTGAGATTCATCCCGAGGCAACAGATCAAACACCTCCCGAAAGACATCATCAACGGCTTCGTAGCTTACCTCACCAGTCTGATCAAAACGGATATTACCTTTGGCGTCTAGCACCAGTGTTTGAGGTACAGCCCCATTAAAGTAATAACCTGGTTCGCTAGGGGTAAAGGAATCTTTGAGAGGAACCGCATCAGCCATCACAGGCACAAAGTTGGCTACCCTGCCATAGGGTGCCTGGAGTTGTGAAACCACAAATGAATATTCTTTGCAATCACGACTGTCATCCACATAGAAAAACAACAGTGTTGGTTTTCCTTGCTTGAGGGACTGTGCCAGATTCACACGGGGAGGGACAATAGAACCGTTACCGGCATAGAGCGCAAAAATATTGCCATCGTATCTGTCATCGGTGAGGCTGGCCAAGGCCTTTCCAGGAAAGCAAACAACAGAAACAAGAAGGGTTGCGATCGCAGCTCCAACTACCAACCAGCGACCAATCCCCTGCCAATTGACGTCTGCTCGCAGCTGTCCTGCACCGAAACTAGCCATAAACCTGACCCACAGATTACAGTAATTACCATTAGGCCACAGAATGAGCACTCTCTCTTCAAACTCACATTGGAAAAGTCAAACTAAGTGCCCTTAAAACTACCAATAATAGTTTCTAGCTCAGCTCTGGCAGCAGGATAATTTTCAGCCGTCGTCCAAGCAACAACCTGATAGTAGTTCGTATCGCCTTCTACCGTTGTGTGTAAATACACGATGGGCTGATTATCTACCCGGCCCCGCACCTCATACTGCACAGCATCAAGGCCATTTAAGGAGGTCATGATCGTAGCCACCCCAGGCTGCTCCTGGGTCAGGCCCCGATCTAAAAAACTGAGATATTGATCGGCATTATTCGCCAAGCTAAAACCACCCACTTCTGAGCCTTTCGAGTCAGCCAATACCATCACATACATCGCCCTATCTTCACGAGCCGCGTATAAGTCCGCATCAGGGCGCAGAGTTTGGACATCAACCCAGCCCTGAGGCAGCGTCAGCTGGACATTGCTGCTCTTATTCTCAAGTAGCTTTTGACCATTCGATAGGTTCTGAATTGAGATGGCATTGATAACGTCCTTGGCCCGGTCACCAAAGCGATCGCAACTCGTTGCTCCTAACAATAAACAGGTAGAAAAAACTATAAGCGAGCGTTTCCTGAGCAAAAACATACTTCCCTAATGCCTAAAAACCATTGACCTGTTCTAACGCACAAGCATTTGCTGGCACATTGTATAGCGTTTGTCCCATTCCTAGAACAACAATGTAGTCCCCATAAAAATGCTAAATCACTAAATATCTATGCATACGAACGCCTGGACTACTTGACTTTAATGTGCATATACCCATCAGCCAAAGCATAAACCATATTCCAATACAATCTAGAGTTTTCTCAACGAAAAAACTAATGTTTAGGCTGCAGACATATCCAATTAATGTGCACCAAGACCGCAAGGTTATCGCTTTGGCCTATGCTGGACTATGGCAATTTCTTCATAAAAATTAGAGGCCATGCTCAGAGCTGGTATCGTTGGGCTTCCCAATGTAGGCAAATCCACACTTTTCAATGCGCTGGTCGAAAACGCAAAAGCCCAAGCCGCAAACTTTCCGTTCTGCACCATTGAGCCTAATGTTGGCGTCGTAGCTGTGCCCGATTCCCGACTCACAGTCCTTACTGATATTTCTCAATCTGAGAATACAGTTCCTGCCCGTATTGAATTTGTAGACATTGCAGGCTTAGTTAAAGGTGCTAGCAAAGGCGAAGGATTGGGCAATCAGTTTCTAGCGAACATTCGCGAAGTAGACGCCATTGTTCACGTTGTCCGCTGTTTCGAAAACGACGATATTATCCATGTTGATGGCTCTATCGACCCCATCAGAGATGCAGAAATCATCAACTTGGAATTAGCTCTCGCAGACCTCGAACAAATTGAACGTCGTATGGAGCGTGTTCGGAAACAGGCTAGACGAGACCCTGAAGCCCAGGCAGAGCTAGCTGTTCTGGAAAAAATTCAACCTGTACTTGCCGAGGGCAAATCTGCCCGCACCGTGACCTTAGAAGAGGACGAAGAACTCTTAATCAAATCCCTAGGCTTCCTCACCCGAAAGCCTATCATCTACGCTGCTAACGTCTCCGAAGACGAACTGGCTGAGGGGAATGCCTGGGTTGAAAACGTCAAAACCCTGGCTGAAGAGGAGGATGCTCAGGTCGTCACTATTTCCGCCCAAGTGGAAGCTGAGTTGCTAGAACTCCCCGAAGATGAACGGGCAGATTTTTTGGAAGCCCTCGGTGTCACAGAAGGGGGACTTAAGTCTCTGATCCGCGCCACCTATAACCTACTGGGACTGCGCACCTACTTCACCACTGGTCCAAAGGAAACACGCGCCTGGACTATCACTGCGGGCATGTCAGCACCCCAAGCAGCAGGCGTTATTCACACTGACTTTGAACGCGGTTTTATTCGCGCTGAGACCATTGCCTACGAAGACTTAGTTGAGCATGGCTCTATGAATGCAGCCAAGGAGAAAGGTCTGTTGCGCAGTGAGGGTAAGGATTACACCGTTCAGGAGGGCGACGTTATGCTCTTTAAATTTAATGTCTAAACCATGACAAATACAGAAAGCTTTAGGCCATCAAGCTTGCACCTGAAGCGCCCCTGCTTACTGGTGGCCGATCTAGAGCGATCTCTAACACTGTATCGCGATTGTCTGGGTTTTAGTCTTGACTATGTGGGCAAGGCCGACCCCAACTCCTACCTTTACCCGGTATTTCAACTCCCGACAGAAGCCCAGCTCAGGTTCGCAGCGCTGAGCACTGAGCAAGAACCCCGCGCTCTGGCCCTAACTGAGGTAAAAGGCAGCCAATTGCCACACCCATCTAGTCCCCACATGGGAGCAACCGTCATTCGAGTACCCTCCCTAAAAGACGTCTTACCCCAACTCAAGACACTGGGTCTGAGCCCAATTGAAGCTAGCTCATTCTCCACACCGCCCAATCTCATCTTCACAGAACAGGCCGTTTGTGACTTTGATGGTCATCTGATTGTGCTTTACGAAGTGCAACGGTCCCCCAACCCCTAGACCTAACTGTCCTAGCTTCGATTCTCCATACCTGCTGACAAAAATCTACGACTAGAGACTATCCATCCAGAGCAGATCCGATTAGAATCTGTCCAACGCCATACACTAGCTCGGACGCTGTGATTAATCGGTTTCTGAAAGCTCCGTTCACAATTCCCTCTTGGGCAACCCTGTCATTGATTATGAACGGGGTACTCTTTATTGCGCTTCTAGTGGTGTGGCAAGAAAAATCCGACGGCGGTGATCCAACAGTACTTCCCCAAGCCAATGCAGCCTATGCCACCCATCCATTAACCGCTAAAAATCCTAATCTTCCCCCCTTAGGTACCCGCCAGCAGCTGGATTATCAGCAATGGGTTACGTTGCTGGGTCAAGAAATAGCGACCATGGCCGCTAAAAATCCAGACCACTTAACGCTCCTATTGGGGGATTCATTGAGTCTATGGTTTCCAGCAGAACTGCTACCAGGCCGACGGGTTTGGATGAACCAGGGAATTTCGGGAGAAAAAACCTACAGCTTACTCACCAGGCTTCATTTACTCGATGTCGCCGATGTGGATACCATCTTTTTAATGATTGGGATTAATGATTTGATTTGGGGCCAAAGCGATCAGCAGGTACTGGCCAACTATTACGACATTATGGACTACCTGGTGACCCATCATCCCAATACCCAGATTGTCGTGCAGTCCATTTTGCCTCACGGTGCAGAAACCTCCACCTGGGAAAGCCGCCATCTGCTGCTGGAGCTACCGAACGAGCGCATTCGGGCCATGAACCAATCGCTCAAAGATATTGCTGAGAAATACGACGCCCACTATTTGGAGCTATATCCCATTTTTTCTAATGGCGAAGGGAACCTGAGATCAGATTTAACTACGGATGGGCTGCATCTAAATCGTGAGGGCTATCTGGTGTGGCGGGCTGCGATCGCACTTTACAGCCAACTCGAATTACCCTAACCCTGAGCACACCATTCCCCACCGACCATTCACACCATTCGGTAGACTAGGTATATCTTCTGCCTCTTTGTAAAACCAATGGATACCAGAGCGTTTCGCCGTAAGCTCAACAAATCTGAGAACTACTATCGTAACCAGGGCTTTGGCGAAAAAGAAAAAATTGCCACTCAGATGGGTGACGAGTACCAAAGCGATCTGATTCAAACCATCCGAGACCAAGGGTATGCCTACACCCAGGGAGATGTCACCATTAAGCTAGCCCAGGATTTTGGATTTTGCTGGGGTGTAGAACGCGCCATTGCCATGGCTTACGAAGCACGCCAACATTTCCCAAACCAACGCATTTGGATTACCAACGAAATTATCCATAATCCTGGTGTAAATCAGCGTTTGGCAGACATGGATGTGCACTTTGTGCAGGTGATTGATGCCAAAAAGGACTTTTCTGGCGTCAGACAAAACGATGTAGTTATTTTGCCTGCCTTTGGTGCCAGCATTGAAGAAATGCAGCTGCTCAACGAACGCGGTTGCAGCATTATCGACACCACTTGCCCTTGGGTATCTCGGGTATGGACTACCCTTGAAAAACACAAAAAGCAGTCGTTTACCTCAATCATTCACGGCAAATATAAGCATGAAGAAACGGTAGCAACTAAGTCCTTTGCTGAGACCTACCTGGTCATTCTCAACTTGAGTGAAGCTCAGTATGTTGCAGACTATATTCTTCATGGTGGCGACCGCAATGAATTTCTCTCTAAATTTGCTAACGCTCATTCAGCAGATTTTGACCCCGATCGCGATCTAGAGGCAATTGGTATCGCGAATCAAACCACAATGCTCAAAGGAGAAACAGAGCAAATCGGCAAACTTTTTGAGCATACGATGCTGAAAAAGTACGGCCCTCAAACCATTAACGACCACTTTTCCAGCTTTAACACCATCTGCAACGCTACCCAGGAGCGACAGGACGCCATGTTCAACCTGGTAGATATGGACATGGACCTGATGGTAGTGATCGGTGGATTTAACTCATCCAATACAACGCACCTACAAGAAATTGCCATCGAAAGAGGCATTCCTTCGTATCACATTGACGGTCCTCAGCGCCTTGGCCCCGACAATCGGATCGAGCACCAGCCCTTACATCAAACGCTCACCATTTCCGAAAATTGGCTACCCTCAGGCAAAGTCGTTATCGGTATTACCTCAGGGGCCTCCACACCAGATAAATCAGTGGCCCAAGTAATTCAACGTATCTTTGAACTAAAGGCAACACTTCCCACACCGACAGCCGTATAACACTTGCATATCTTGAAATAATTCAAAAACAACACTAGCGTTCTAAGTGGTGACAGATACTTTTTCTGCTTAGAATAGCGAGATGTTCAATTAAAGTAAGCGTTGTCTTCCCATTCAGGGATAGACCTTTCCTTTATTGTTTAATACCTGGCTTTTTAATACCTAAAAATAAAAAAACCGTCGTCAGCTTTTGGAGATAGTCCATATTTTATGGAACGTCTATCCATAGCCCACGCAAGCTTTTTAACTGGCATCCTGGTTGCAATTTATACTTGCTTCATCACTTAGACGCTGCTTCCGTGGCTACACGGGTGCCATTACATCCGAAAATCATTAATTCTTTTAGGTAGACTTAGCTGACGCTTATTAAGTTCCTGATTGAGTTCCCGGTGGATATGGCCCGTAAAGATATTCAGCATGCACAATACGTCCTTTATGACTTCTTTCTCTACAGTGTTCAGGCAGAACCTGTAGATGTTGTTTTAGCTACCTTCCGCCGCTTATTTGTCGATTACACAGAATCGTCAACAGAGTCGGAACTCCCTGTGGCTCTATATTCTATTGTTATCGCCAACAGTGAGCAGCAGTTCCTCTTCACCCTCAAGCGCGTTTGCTACATTTTGATTAACAATTGGGGAATTCAACGCCGACCAGACGCCATTAGATCTTTGATCAAATTGTTTGACGATCGTGTGCTCATGCGACCAGGGATTTCATTAATTCTCAAACGTTTGCGTGGTTGGATGCAGGATTTCATTACCAGTCAAGACTTTCAGGACCTCAAGCTGTTTGCCGCTCGTTACGAACACCACGAACATTGGAGCAGCCGATACACGTCTTATCTGTTAGCCCCCCAGTATCTGAATCTAGACAATCCTCTGGAACAAAGGGAAGCAGCTCGCAGCCTCTCTTCACAGCTTAAGTCTAAGTTTCGCTTTGACTTGGCCATGTACACCGCTAAGTCACAAATGAAGTCTCAAGCTACTACGGTGGACAACCCAACTGTTTTAGGAGAAGCCGCTATCAATTTGGTAAAGATGCTGCTACTCCAGCCAGGACGATTTGGCTATGAAAACCTGGCTAATTTATTACGAAAGCAATGCAATCAAATCAACTATTGGGACTTTAAACGAGCAATCCTGCATTACCTGGTATATGCGCTTCCCAACAGCCCGCTCACCCATCAACTGAAAGCCAAACTGCCTGATTCACTGCTGTCATTGTATGGCCATTATGATCAAGAGCTAATCAGTGATGCCTTAATTTTGAGAACATGCAGACGTATAGTGGATAGCCTCACATCGGAAGATGGAGATAACCCCTCTAAGTTCTTTCGTATGTTTCTGACCCAAGGGAATCCTCTAGTATTGGTAATTTTACTCCTCAAGGTTGCCTTATTTTGCCCCAATATACAGTCTCATCTGGAGCTGCGAATTGCTAACCTGATTCGCTATTACAAGACCTACTCAGAGGATGACTGCCGCTGGGTGATCAACTTTTTTGAAGTATTCCGCATTACGTTTGCTGTGTATGCCAGTGGCACGCTCTATAACTTAGTGCAGGTTTCCAACGGCGATCCGACAGCGACGACCCTAAGCACCTATCGAATTTTCTCACAACTGCGAGATAGTAATATTGATTTTGACCGAGTTGCTTCAGAAATTAAACAGGACTTACAAGTGCATGAGCCTTTACCCATAACAAAACTATCTGCGGAGATTGCCACCATCTCTCCAAACATGCCTAGTGTTATGGCTAGCTAGTCTTGCTGGCGAGCAAACTGATAGGCTCCTGTCATGGAAAGTGCGATCGCAACTACCAGTAGTATGGGAATTGAATACCAGGGAAACTGGCTTAAGGGCTGATATGCGGCCGCTCGCAAACCAATCGTGGTGTAAGTGAGTGGTAGCAAATAAACAATGCCTTTTAGCAAAGTCGGTAGCGCCGTCGGATCAAAAAAGGTCCCTCCCAGAAATGACATCGGCACAATCAAAAAGTTATTAAACAGTCCTACACTTTCCAAGGACTTAACGTTTAACCCAACAATGACCCCCAGACCTGCAAATACAGCGCAGTTCAGGACGAGTAATAGCAAAAACAGCGGATTGAGGAAGCTCCATACATCACGAGTAAAGAGCACCGCCACTAAAATCACCGACCCAGCTGTCAACATCCCCCGTACAATTCCAGCCAGCATTTTTCCTAAATGCATCGCTAAAGGATGAATGGGAAACAGCAGCATCTCATCAAAGTTCTTGGTGAAGAGCCGTTCTCCACAGATGGAAAACGTGGTCCCGCCAAAGCTAATCACCATCGATGACAGGGCCACCATCCCTGGCAAAATAAATTCCAAATAACTCTCTCCTACAGGGGGAGGGGCCACTTGATCAAGGGAACTTCCCAGGCCCAAACCAAATGCCAGGATATAGATGAGTGGAGATACGAGGCCTGATGCTGCCACCTGGGGAATCCGTACTCGTAAATCTAACCAGTCTCCCCAAAAAATGGTCAAACTATCTGCTATTAAGGTACGTAAAGTACGGGTCTTTAAAATTTTCACAGCAGGCAATTGTTAAATATATCTTTCATTATCAACGCAATAGCGCCGTTTGCCCCATGCTCTTTGCAAACACAGATAATCAGCCCACATGAGTTCATATTTAATAGCGACCAAGCCCATTTCAGCACTCAGTTGACTTGAGAAAATTGCTTAATAAAGCAATCCAAGCCTAAAGCTGACAGCCTTTTCCAAAATTCTGAAGAACTATTACACTTCTTCACGAACCATACAGACAACGTTATATGCAGTGATACCTTAATAAATAATAAGGTTGAGAAATTATATTTTCACATGTCTGAAGCAATTACTGGCAAAACTCCGATCTTTGGTGGCAGCACCGGCGGTTTACTGTCCGCTGCAGAACGCGAAGAAAAGTACGTTATTACTTGGATCAGCAAAAAAGAAATGCCCTTTGAAATGCCCACTGGTGGCGTTGCCATCATGCACGAGGGTGAGAATATGATGTACTTTGCTCGCAAAGAGCAATGTTTAGCTCTCAGTCGTCAACTGAAAACCCGGCTTAAGCCCAAAATTAATAAGTACAAAATTTATCGAGTTTTCCCCAGTGGTGAGACAGTTTATCTGCATCCTGCTGATGGTGTTGTGCCTGAAAAGGCTAACGAAGGTCGTGAATATAACGGTAAGAAGGATCGTCGTATTGGTGAGAATCCAAGCCCTGCAACGATTAAGTTCACCGGCAAAAATCCCTGCGAGGTCTAGGAATATTCAGTGCAAAGATGTTCAATGGCGGCTTGATGCCGATGTTATGAACTAGCAATCTGATTTAGAAGAGGCAGTCATTGGCTGCCTCTTTCTATTTATGGTGGCAAAGATACTTGTCCATCTTTCTCAAAACTGCTTGCCAAGGGTTCAAATCGTAAGGCAGTCTTAATAGACTCGCCCATATTCAGGACAACATTTTGAGTGAAACCTGAGTGTGGTTTATGCTCACCGCTCCAACCACTGAATGATTTTTCCCGACATTGCCACATTTCAGTCCCTGGCCAACCAGGGAAATTTTATTCCGGTTTATCAGGAATGGGTTGCCGATTTAGATACGCCTGTATCTGCCTGGTGCAAGGTGTGTGCCGGTCAACCTTATAGCTTTTTGCTAGAGTCGGTAGAGGGCGGGGAAAACATTGGTCGCTATAGTTTATTGGGATGCGATCCGCTCTGGACTCTAGAAGCCAGAGGAGAAACTACCACTCAGCGTTTTAGAGACGGCAAGAAGCAGGTCTTTAAAGGCAATCCATTTGATATTCTGGCTGATTGTCTTGCCCCCTACCAGCCAGTTAAATTGCCAGCCTTACCTCCTGGCATTGGCGGTTTATTTGGCTTTTGGGGCTATGAGCTGATTAACTGGATTGAACCAACGGTAACAACCCATCCTGCTGTAGACGGTGACTTACCAGATGGTCTATGGATGCAGGTGGATAGCTTATTAATTTTTGACCAGGTCAAGCGAAAAATTTGGGCGATAAGTTATGCGGATCTGCGAGAGCCTGACATCAACTTAGAACAAGCATATTGGAAAAGTTGCGATCGCATCAACAACCTGGTCACCCAACTCAACCTTCCCCTAGCTAGCCAAGATAGTCGTCTTGCCTGGACTCCCCCCGGCAGTAACCAAGCTATCGAACTAAGCTATACCAGTAACCGCAGCAAAAACGAATTCTGCCAAAGTGTTGAAACCGCCAAAGCCCATATCAAGGCTGGCGACATCTTTCAGGTCGTCATTTCCCAGCGCCTCACTACAAACTACAGCGGCAATCCGTTTGACTTGTATCGGTCGCTGCGACTGGTTAATCCGTCTCCCTACATGGCTTATTTCAATTTCCAAGACTGGCAGATTATTGGTTCTAGTCCTGAAGTCATGGTCAAAGCCACTCGCGATGGGGATGACGGTACTCTCACTGCGATCTTACGCCCCATTGCTGGCACCCGTCCTCGTGGAAAAAGTATCGACGAAGATAATAGCTACGCCGAAGATTTACTAGCCGATCCGAAAGAAATTGCCGAGCACGTGATGCTCGTCGATCTGGGACGCAACGACCTAGGACGCGTATGCACTAGCGGCACCGTTAGCGTGGATGAACTGATGATCATTGAGCGTTACTCCCATGTGATGCATATTGTCAGCAATGTGGTTGGTAAGCTGGCTCCTGATAAAACCGCATGGGATTTACTTAAAGCCTCTTTCCCAGCAGGCACCGTCAGCGGCGCACCTAAAATTCGTGCCATGCAGATTATCAACGACCTGGAGCCCTGTCGTCGCGGTCCCTATTCCGGTGTCTATGGCTACTACGACTTTGAAGGCCAGCTTAATAGCGCCATTACCATTCGCACCATGATTGTAGAAAGCAAAGAAGATGGGAACCATCGAATCAGCGTCCAGGCAGGAGCCGGGCTAGTGGCCGATTCAATCCCTGAAAACGAATATCAAGAAACCCTCAATAAAGCCCGAGGCATGCTAGAAGCCGTTCGCTGCTTAACAACTTAAGGACAGCAAACAGGCCAATTAGAACAAAGGATTGAATGAGGGACTATTGCTCTGATGTTCTAACCAGAATCTCCCAGAACTCACGTTTGAAAAAGCAACATAGCCCCTACGTCTAACAAAATACGACATAGCGGCTATATAGATCGCAGACTGCTGAAATCGTCTTCGGTATAGCCTTACAGTAGATGCAAGAACTTATCCTCTTTACCAAGAGCTTTAACAGCTTTCTTGATTTCCTGAGTGCGGTCTTTTTTAACAATCAGCGTGGCATTGCCATCACGTACAATCACGACGTCTTCCAGACCAATGGTGACTACGACTTCGTCTTCATTAGAGGAATAAATAATACAGCCATTAGTATCGTGGGCCTGATGCTCACACATATCCACATTGGCAGCATCACCCTTCATCAGCCGTTCAATAGCGTTCCAATCACCCAGGTCATCCCAGCCAAAGTTAGCGGGCATCACATAGGCTTTTTGAGTTTTTTCCATGACCGCGTAGTCGATGCTGAGCTTTTCTAAATCGGCATAGGCATCAACGCCTTTGGCCAGCAGCGGACTCATCAGTTCGGGAGAGTAAGTCTTGAGTTCATCAATCATCACACCGGCAGGGAAGATGAACATGCCACTGTTCCAGCTGTAGCGACCGCTAGCTAGAAACTCTTCTGCCACTCTGCGCTCAGGCTTTTCGGTAAAACGGCTAACGCGGTAGGCAGCTAGTTCGCCATAGTTCCCAGCGTCGTCACCTTGCTCAATATAGCCGTAGCCCGTGGCTGGGAAAGTGGGCTGAATGCCAAGAGTGGCAATCGCTTGCTGACTTTGAGCCAGGTCAGCTGCAGCCTGAATGGTAGCGCGAAACTTAGGTTCGTCAGTGATGTAGTGATCGGCAGGGAAAAAACATGCGATCGCATCATCTCCATGTCGCTTGGCCACTTCCAAAGTTGCCCAGGCCACAGCTGGTGCTGTATCACGTCCCTGGGGCTCCACCAAAATATTCTCCACAGGCAGTTCTGGCAACTGCTGCTTCACACCCTCAGCCAAATGAGCTGCTGTAATCACCCACAGTGAATCCCAACTACCTGCTAACGGTAGTAAACGATCTGCTGTGGACTGCATCAAACTTCGACCACTTCCGTCTAAACATAAAAATTGCTTAGGGTGCTTCAGACGACTCACAGGCCAAAATCGCTCACCTTTACCACCCGCTAAAATAATCGGCACTAATTTTGGAGTTTGATTGATAGGTTGTGTCATCGTTTACTTAATAAAGTTAAATTACAGCGTTAAAATGACTTGTCCTTATAGGATTCTGAACAATATTAGCGATTACCCAAAATACGCGGTATGCAAACAGCTTAATATTGGTTAACTTATCACCTATGTGTAGGGCATATTAAAGCCCCAAGCATGTCACCCACGCCAGCAGCTACCGATGCATCTATATTTCAAAAAATTAATATGAACCGGCCTGCATGATAAGCATTCACTAAATAATGTCAAATCACGTTCTGACCTTTCATAGGCAAGCTCGTAATTTGGTTTTAGGGACCACCACCATAAATTCTTTGCTAGACAGCTTTCGTCTCGTCCGGGCATTCTCATAAATACTCTATGTTTCCCTCTCCATCCTCTAATTCTGAGCCTGCGGCTGCATCAAGACATAAACGGTCTTCATTCTTGGGTAGGGTTCTTCGCATCTGTGCTTGGACTGGCATTTTCGGCACAACAGCCGTAGTCTCTGCCGCAGCTGGAGCTGCTTTTATATTGACTGTGCCTTTACCCAAAGGCCTAGGGGAAGCAACGGCGGCTCCTCCTCTCAGTGACCTATGGAAATCTGGCTTTCGCTATCAAGTATCTCGCCCCGTCACCTTACTACTAATGGGTCTTGATGAAGGCACCGATATTGATGGTTCAGCACCGACGGATTTAGCGGGTCGTACGGACACCATACTGCTGGCTCGGATTAATCCTGAGACGGAATCTATCAACGTTATGTCTATTCCAAGGGATACCCGAGTGGATATTCCGGGCTATGGCAGCGATAAAATCAACCAAGCCAATGTAGAAGGGGGAGCAGAATTAGCTGCTCAAACTGTCAGCTACAACTTCAATGAGGTCGAAATCGATCGCTACGTACGCGTAAGCACCGCCGCTTTTCGAGAAATTGTCGATTTGATTGGGGGTGTCGAGGTATTTGTCCCCAAGGCAATGCAATATGAGGATAAAACTCAAGGTCTAGTAATCGATTTAGAACCGGGTTGGCAAACCCTCAACGGTGATGAAGCCGAACAGTTTGCCCGATTTCGCCAAGATAATTTGGGAGATATTGGACGAGTACAGCGCCAACAGGTTTTGCTCAAAGCTATGCGCGATCGCATGCTGAACCCAACAGTCATTACCCAGCTGCCGCAAATTGTTCGCATTCTGCAGAAACATATTGATACTAATCTATCCACCGAAGAAATCTTAGCTCTGGCAGGGTTTGGTCTTCAGCTTGATAGAGAAGCCCTGAATATGGTGATGTTACCGGGGCGATTTAGTCGCCCGAATGAATATAGGGCAAGCTACTGGATTGCCGACATCAATGGTAGCAATGACGTTATGCAGCGCTTTTTCGACGCAGAACCCGATATTGTATTAGCCAATGACGTTCCTCGTCGTTCCATTAGTCGTCTTCAAATTGCTGTTCAAAATGCATCTAGAGATCCCTACATGGGCCAGGCCGTCGTAGAACACCTGCGCAATGAAGGCTTTCGCAATGTATATCTGATTGAAGACTGGCCTGATTTTCATCATCAAACATCTGTGATTGCCCAGCGAGGGGACTTGAACGGCGCTGGTTTTATAGAAGCTGTTCTAGGCGCTGGCAAGGTCGTTTCTGACTCTACAGGGGACCTCGATTCAGACATCACTATCCGCGTTGGCGATGACTGGAGCGAGTATATGATTCAGTAGCTAGTGCAACCTGAGCCCTAGCTCAATGCTTGCATTAACGGCTCCCACCTGGACACATCTTCCATTAGGGTGCGATAGCCCAAAACATTAGGATGCAAGCCATCCAAACACAGGCGTTCATTACACCAGGCTTCTCCCTGAGAGCGCCACTGTTGATACAAATCTAGATAAGGAATCTGCTGCGCCTCACAAGCATGACGAGTAATTTGGTTGTAGTGGGTCTGATCAATATTTGAAAAGTGGAGCACGTCAGCATAGGGCATTGGAGCTTCATTCACAGGCACCATCCCTACAAAAAATGTCGGACAAAGCAGCTTAGCCTGTTCCAGTAGGCTATGTAATTCTCGAGTAAACGTCACCTCATCCGTCATAGGTCGTCCCGTTGGCCGGCCCAAACGAGCACAGTCATTTAAGCCCACCGATAAAACTAAAAGGTCAGGCACCCGACGACGCAATTCACCCCGCAGCTTAAATTCACTTTCCAACCGGGCTGATACTTGCTGCACACCATCTCCCCGCACACCAAGATTGTAAATAATTGGTCCTGGCTGAGCTGGATCCATCCACTGCCGACGCAGACGCTCCACCCAGCCTCCACCTTCCGTGTCACCATAGCCATAAATTAGGCTATCGCCTACCATAACCACTTTCTTAGGATGCGTAGTTTGCGGTTGACCACTGGCGGGAACACGAGCAACAAGAGCAACCATAAAGATTTTTAACCCTCACTGGCGGAATAACGAAACTATCGACGCTAGCCCTGATGACTAAGTCTGCAAGCCTAGACATCCGCAAATTAACATTTTGTACAGGTTATTTTCAAATCTTTACGCCCAGACTCCTACAAATTTTCTTCTTCCTATGACAAACCCAGGATGAGATTTCATCCTGGGCTAATCGATCATAGTTGCATGGCAGCACACTTCCAACAGTGGGTCAGCGTTTAACTGATGTTTAACTCATAGCTGCATTACTACGGCCATAGGCATGTTGCACATCATACCTGGGCTTACCTTGAATACGACTGCCTGAACCAATTGCGTCCATTGGCATCCCTACACCTACAGCAGCACGACTCAATAAAGAGCGCTGTCGATTAGTTACAGCATGGCGATTGCTAACGATGCGTAGTCTAGCAGACTCTTGAACAGACATACTTATTGACCTCCTATAGAAGTAAACCAAAGACACCGTTGCAGTGTCGTATGCTTTCAGTTTTAATTATAGTCAGAAATTCCGTATATTTTGATACTTTTTGGCTTATATTTTTGTAAACATATATCGCATAAAAAACGCCAGCCCGAGGACTGGCGTTAAATCTTACGCAATAAATCGATCTAAAATTGCTTGAGCCATTAGCAATCGTAGTAAAGGGCCAGCTCATAGGGGTGAGGACGAATATCCATTGGAATCACCTCAGTATCAAGCTTGTAAGAAATCCAATTTTGGATAAAGTCTTCAGTAAATACGCCACCTTGAGTTAAGAATGCATGGTCGCTTTCTAGAGCAGATAGCGCTTCCTTAAGCGAACCAGGTGTAGAAGCAATTTTGGCCAGTTCCTCAGGACTAAGCTCATAGATATCCTGATCAATCGGTGCAGGCGGCTCAATCTGATTTTTGATACCGTCAATACCGGCACAAAGCATAGCTGCGAAGGCTAAGTAAGGATTAGAGGTTGGATCAGGGCAGCGGAACTCCAGACGCTTGGCCTTAGGACTATCACCAGACAGTGGAATCCGGATAGCTGCAGAGCGGTTACCGTTGGAATACACCAGGTTCACCGGTGCTTCAAAACCAGGCACCAGACGCTTGTATGAGTTTGTACTGGGATTAGAGAACGCCAGCACAGCAGGCGCATGCTTCAGCAAACCACCGATATACCAAGTCGCTAGCTGACTTAACCCGGCATACAGTTTACCTGCCATCAAAGGCTGACCGTCTTTCCAGATGGACTGGTGAGTATGCATACCAGAACCGTTGTCTTCAAACAACGGCTTAGGCATAAAGGTCACTGTCTTGGCATACTTCTTGGCAACATTCTTAATGCAGTACTTATAGGTCATCAACCAGTCAGCGGCCTGGATCATTTCACCAAAGCGGAAACCCAGTTCGCACTGCCCACCCGTCGCAACTTCATGGTGATGCTTCTCAATGGGTACACCACAAGCTGCCATGGTCAATAGCATCTCAGTTCTCATATCTTGAGATGTATCAGTAGGCGATACAGGAAAATAACCACCTTTATAAGCAGGCTTATAGCCTAAGTTACCGCCTTCTTCTTCACGACCGGTATTCCAACGGCCTTCAACGGTATCTACATGGTAATAACTGGAATTTGACGTAGTATCAAAACGAACGTCATCAAAAATGAAAAACTCTGCTTCAGGACCAAAGTAAGCAGTATCACCAATACCACTCGCTTTCAGAAAATCCAGTGCCTTCTGGGCAATGACGCGAGGGCAACGGTCATACCATGCACCAGTACGGGGCTCCTTAATTGAACAAACCATACTTAGAGTCGGCTCTTTCATAAAGGGATCGATCCAGGCCGTAGCGGGATCGGGGACCATGGCCATATCTGACTCATTAATGGCCTTCCAACCTCGGATACTCGATCCGTCAAATGCCACTCCGTCGGTAAAGCTACTTTCATCAATTTGGCTGCGATGCACTGTAAGGTGTTGCCAGATACCTGGCAAATCGATGAATTTAAGATCAATCATTTGAATATCTTGATCTTTGATCATCTGCAAAACTTCTGCGGCAGTCTGAGCCATGAATCACTCCTTTATTTATGCATTCACTAGAGCCGTCTTCAAAAATGCCGTTTACGCACAGGCCAACACGTTTAACGGCCAAAATATTAAACAATGAGTAAGACTAAAAATGTGTACCTGTTAGAAATTTTCTATATTCCTAAGCAGAGAAACGCATATTCAGCAGATTTCTGCCATATGCCTATGTCAGAAAATTACTTACTACAACCCTCAATACCAGCTACGGCTTAAACGCTTGTACTACCAAAAAGGCGGCTCAACTGTTGCTGATGGAAACATCAGTATTTGCCACGACAAGGCTTGGATAATCCTAGAAATAGTGATAGAGAGCGATTGTATCTCTTGTTACAAATTAAAGTTTTCTCTAGCAAGCCTGATACAAAATCAGCAATGCCTAAGCTGGTTTTGCGTATAATCATCTCAGATCTTCCAAGTGGTTGACACTATCAAATAAACCCCATCAATTGTTACGAAAAGTTTCGCATTGTAAAAAATACCCTTGCCAATTCGCTTCTCCAACGAGTGTCTTGCCTGCTGTTTAATTCACCGTGGTAGACTAAGTTTTGGCATTTCAGTGGTGGAAAGTGTTTTCTCTGAACGGGTTTCAGGATTTGAAAGCATCGTCAAGACAACGGCGAAACTCTTAGGAAATGCCTAGACAAGCAATCGGATCGCTCTTTAGCTTGTTCTCATATTTGGGTCATGCTATTGGTTCATACCAATGATTGGTCGGTGCTTTTATAAGGACTTTTACCCCTAGCTTGGTTACAAGTTCCTACTTGATTTTTTGAGTCGCACATTAATCGCACTGGGAGAAAGATTTCATGCGGGATACGGTGACAGGTTTAATTAACACCTACGACATCACCGGTCGTTACCTCGATCGCGACGCCATCGATTCTTTAAAGGCCTACTTCGGCAGTGGCACTGATCGAGTGAAGGCTGCTGCATACATCAGCGCTAATGCATCTAGCTTGGTTAAAGCTACATCTACTGCACTATATGAGCAAATACCTGAGTTACTTCGCCCAGGCGGTAACTCTTATACCACTCGACGTTATGCCGCTTGCCTGCGAGATTTAGACTATTATCTTCGCTATAGTAGCTACGCTCTGGTAGCTGGGAACTGCGATGTGCTAACAGAGCGAGTCTTAAATGGCCTGCGTGAGACTTACAACTCCCTGGAGGTTCCGGTCGGTCCTACGGTGATGGGTATCCAGATCATGAAGGATGTGTTGAAGGAACAGCTCAGGTCTCAGGGCATAGACGACACATCGTTCGTAGACGTGCCCTTTGACCATCTTGCCCGCGAACTGGGAGAGGTGAGTGTTTAAGCAACCTGGCCTGATTGAACAAGTAATTGAATAGTCTTGAAATGAGGTATTCATTTGAGTACCTCATTTTTTGCATGAGTCATGAATTATTTAGGCATTGACTTTGGTACCTCAGGAGCACGGGCGATCGCAATTGATGCTGCTGGTCAGGTAGTGGCTGAAACTCGCTGTCAGTATCGGTCACAAACGCCTGATGCAGAAGACTGGCATCATACTCTTTGGGCCTTAATCGACCAAATTGCCATCACCGTACGGAAAAAGATAGATGCCATCGCTATTGATGGCACATCGGCAACAGTACTCCTGTGCGATCGCAACCACACACCTCTGGCCCCGCCTTTGCTTTATAACGATGCTCGCGGCGGCATCTCGACAGTAGCCCCACAATCGAGTCCGGCCCACAGTGCTACATCGAGTCTGGCCAAAGCCCTATGGTGGTTGAATAATTTGCCTAATAAATTACTGACAAAAGCTTTCTATCTGGTCCATCAGGCCGATTGGCTCAGTAGCCTACTCCACGGCAAACCAGGCATCAGCGACTACAACAACGCCCTCAAGATAGGTTACGAGCCCAAAACAATGAACTACCCCGCCTGGCTCACAGCCCTAGAAATTAGCCCTTGGCTGCCCAAAGTCTTTGCCCCTGGCACTGCGATCGCCCAGATCCAACCTCACATCGCCCAGCAATTAGGCTTGCCGCCTAGCTGTATCATCAAAACCGGTACCACCGATAGCATTGCCGCATTTTTAGCCAGTGGTGCAGAATCTCTGGGTGATGCCGTTACCTCCCTGGGCTCGACGCTAGTGCTAAAACTCCTCAGCCCCATTGCCATTAATGATGCTCCTAGCGGCATCTACAGTCACCGGTTAGGTCAGCAGTGGCTAGTTGGTGGAGCCTCGAATACCGGAGGAGCAGTCCTGCGTCACTACTTTAATTATGAACAACTGCGCACCCTCAGTCCTCAGATCGATACCAGCCAGCCCAGCGGCCTTAATTACTATCCACTGATTACCCCTGGTGAGCGCTTTCCCATCAATGATGCTAATCTGGCCCCAAAACTTACACCGCGCCCGCCGGATCCAGTCACATTTCTCCATGGGTTGCTAGAAAGCATGGCCCGCATCGAAACATTGGGCTATCAAAAACTGACAGCTCTGGGCGGTGGTTCAGTGCAACGAATCTTCACAGCAGGAGGAGGTTCCCAAAATATAACCTGGCAAACGTTGCGAGCTAAGGCATTGGGCCTTTCCCTAACACCCTCACTACATACCGAAGCCGCCTACGGAACAGCACGGCTAGCAGCCGGATTTATAGCCATCTGAGTAGATGCATTTATCAGATGGCTGCGGACATAGCTGTCGCTACCTAAAGCTTTTGGCGATTACTGATGTTGTGAGCTGTGTGCGCCAAGCTATGTATAGAATGCCAGACCAGATGCTTAAACAAAAAATGGCCAGTACCTAAAACACACTGGCCATGCATAATCTGACCGATAAAAATCTAGAAATTCAGCTGATCGCCACGACGATACTGCATGTAAGCTGCCACAAACAACCCAGCTAACGTTACCGGAATGAGACCCAAAACAATCCCCAACAGCAAAGGTTCAATCACGCTGCATTTCCTCTCTTAACTTACAAAACTTATAAAAGTAATGTCCCTAACACATTACTTCTTCTACCTTTATATTAGGCTATTCTTTGGCTGGAGCCTAGTGCAATGAAATTCATAGCCATTCTGTACGAATATACAAACGCCAAACCAACGTTTTACTCCCAAAAACTGTGCTTTTTATCCAGAAATGACATCGGCTTAATAAAAACTATAGATTTAATACCCATTTTTAAGACGAAACACCTTGCACTGTATCCTGAGAAAACTTTAAACTATGTATCATATACGCCATAACAAAGCGTTACGTTTTGCCTGTGACCCAAAATACGATTGATAGTCCAGCTCTTAATCAGTCAGCCTTAGACAAGCAGGGCAAACGACTGCTCGTGCAGTTTATTTTAGCCGCAGCTACTATTTTTTTCTGTGTCGTCCTTATCGTTTGGGGCATCCATAGAGTTCAGGTTTCAGATCCCTACGTTCACGATGTTTTAGCTTCGACAGGTAACCTCGAACGAGGACAACAGCTATTTTGGCAAAACTGTGCAACTTGTCACGGATTAAAGGGTACGGGCGAAGTAGGACCTGACTTGCAGCATGTATCTGAGCGCAAGTCGCAAGTAGCCCTGATTAAGCAAGTAATTAGTGGAAAAACCCCACCCATGCCCCAGTTTCAGCCCAACACCCAGGATATGGCTGACCTACTGATATTTTTAGAGACTTTATAGAGGCGCGTTTACTTTTTGCCACAGCTTCCTTGCAAATAATATGGCAAGTAGCACGGTCTTACTCCGATATTTTAGAATAAGGCCATACTTCAGAAGTGGAGCATATGCAAACTATGCGCTGAAGTACTTGGCAACGGGGTGGTAAGTGATGATTGCTGTAGTCGACTCTTCAGGATAGAGCTGTTCACTTTCGTCCATGGTCATGCCGATGCGATCGGTCCCCAAAATCTCTAACTGCTTGGCCTGGTCACCCACATTGGGACAAGCCGGATAACCAAAGCTGTAGCGGCTGCCCTGATAACGTTGAGCTAGCATATTGCGAATGTTATCAGGCTCTTGATCGCCATAACCAAGTTCCTTACGGATCAGACCATGGCACCATTCCGCCATGGCTTCAGCCATTTGCACAGCCAGACCGTGGAAATATAAATAGTCGGTATACTTATCCTCTGCAAACAGCTTTCGAGCATAGTCTGCAGAGATTTGACCAACAGTGACCGCCTGCATTGGAAAAACATCAAACTGATTCTGCTCTTTTGGCAAGAAGAAGTCGGCAATGCAAAGACGACGCATGGACTTCTGACGAGGAAACTCCCATGTGAATAAAGACTCAGCCTCCTGGGGTGAGACTCCTTGCTCAATCATAGAAGGATGGTAAACATGGACAGAGTTACCTTCAGCTGTGCAGGGAAAATAACCGTAGATCAGCTGGGGATGTAACAGGCTCTCATCTTTGATCTTTTGTTTCCACTCAGCCAGAATGGGATGAACTTTTTCAGCTAAAAAAACATCATATTCCTCACGGGTTTGCTCCTTGGGTTTACGAAACTGCCATTGCCCCACAAATAGTGCCTGCAAATCCAGGTGCCAGTACAGCTCATCCATATCAAAGTCTTCAGGAGTGAGAATTTTAGTCCCCCAAAACGGTGGAGTCGGACGCGGGATATTAATATCAACCGCTTCAGAGCGCTTGGTATCGATCATTTCAGGCACTTTTTTCTCTGCTTTTTGAGTGCCACCATTTAACTCGGCTTCAGCTCTTTCAATAGCCTTCCGACCTTTCTTATTGTATTGAGCATACTCGCCAGTGAAGCCTTGATCATCATGCCAATTCTTTTCCTTTTTGGCGGGCATTAACCGCTCCATAAACGTGAGATCGGCAAAGGCATCTTTACCATAAATTACCTGGCCTTGATAAGCATTCTGGCAGTCGCCATACACAAACTTTGGCGTGAGGGCTGCACCACCAAGGATCACGGGAACAGAAATTCCCTTTTCGTTAAAGACCTCCAAATTCTCTTTCATAAAGGCTGTGGATTTTACCAGCAATCCACTCATCGCAATACAATCGGGATGATGTTCTTCGTAGGCGGCAACAATCGCATCCACGGTTTGTTTAATGCCCAGATTAATTACCTTATAACCATTATTGGTGAGAATGATATCCACCAGATTTTTGCCAATATCGTGAACATCACCTTTGACGGTGGCAATCAAAAACTTCCCTTTACCAGAGTCATTCTGCCCTTCTTCCTTTTCCATCAGTGGCTCTAAAAATGCCACAGCCGCCTTCATGGTTTGGGCTGACTGCAGTACAAAGGGAAGCTGCATCTGGCCCGAGCCAAAGAGTTCGCCAACCACTTTCATACCATTCAACAAAAACGTATTGATAATTTGCAGCGGTTCATAGGAGCTATTTAGGGCTACTTGCAATGCGTCTTCTAGACCGATCCGTTCACCATCGATAATGTGTTGTTTCAGGCGATCTTCAATGGGTAAATCCGCCAGGGAAGCAGATGAGCGGGCGTCTTTAGTGGTCACCCCTTCAAACAGTGTGGTCAGCTCCCCCAGAGGATCATAGGTGCAAATATCACCATTAAATTCTCGGTTGTCATAGATCAGATCTTTACAAACTTTTTGATGCGCTGGATCAATCTTTATCAAGGGTAAAATTTTAGCTGCCGAGACAATGGCTCCATCCATCCCTACCTGCATTGCCTCATGCAAAAACATAGAGTTTAAGGTGATACGAGCCGCCGGACTCAGACCAAAGGAGATATTAGACACTCCCAGCATAAAATGCACCCCTGGAAGATCCGCTTTGATCTGCTTAATAGCCTCAATTGTTGCCTTAGCATTCTCTCGATCTTCTTCAATTCCAGTGGAAATAGGCAACGCCAACGTATCAAAAAACAACTCATGAGATGGCAAACCATATTCCAACGCATCGCGATAAGCACGCTGAGCAATTTGAAATTTCTTCTCAGCCGTGCGTGCCATACCGTCTTCGTCGATGCAGCCAATAACAACACCAGCACCGTAGGTTTTAGCCAGCTCCAGGACTTTGAAAAATCTCTCATCGCCGTCCTCGTAGTTGGTGGAGTTGAGAATGCATTTCCCCCCTGCCACCTTTAGACCAGCCTCCATTTTTGTCCATTCGGTGGAGTCGAGCATCAGGGGTAAGGTCACATTGGTGACGAGGCGAGACACAATGTCATGCATGTCGGCTTCACCATTACGGCCAACATAATCTACGTTGACGTCGAGAATATGCGCTCCTTCTTTGACCTGACGTTTCGCGATCGCAATCAACCCATCCCAATCATCTTCATTTAATAGCTCCCGCACCTTCCGAGAACCACTCGCATTTAAACGCTCACCCACAATCAAGAAAGAATTATCCTGATCGTAGGGCTGCGCACCATAAATCGAAGCCGCCGCAGGCGTGTAGTTCAAAGCAGGACGAGGTTCTACTGCCTCCTTGCACTCTTGTCCCCTTGTCCCCTTGTCTAGTCTGACCTGCCGCTGCTTAGGCGATAACTCATTGGCAATTTCCGCCAGGGCCGCAATATGATCAGGCCTAGTCCCACAGCAACCGCCAATCACCTGCACACCCAAATCTTCTACAAACCGATGCAGCGCTATGCGCAGCTCCATCGGCGTCAGCTTATAGTGAGCATGCCCCCCAATATTTTCCGGCAGACCTGCATTGGGAATACAAGACACCACAAACGGAGATGTTTCAGCCAGATACTTAACATGTTCTGTCATCAGGTCGGGGCCAGTGGCACAGTTCAAACCCAAAATATCAATCGGGTAAGGTTCCAGAATACTGACCACCGCAGTGATATCAGAGCCCACCAGCATAGTGCCAGTCGTCTCCATCGTCACTGACACCATCAAAGGCCGCCGCTCACCCTTTTTCTCAAAGACCGCTTCAATTGCATTTAGAGCCGCCTTAATCTGCAGGACATCCTGACAGGTTTCCACAAGAAACAGATCTACTCCCCCGTCGTACAACCCTTCGGCTTGGACCATAAACGCTTCAAGCAGCTCATCGTAAGTAATATGTCCCAATGTGGGCAATTTTGTCCCAGGTCCTATGGAACCCGCTACGAAACGAGGCTGATCAGATGTAGAAAATTCAGCGGTACAGCGCTTAGCGAGTTCTGCCGCCACTTTATTCAAATTGTAGGCCTGGTCCTGCAAACCATATTCCGCAAGCACAAAGGTGCTGCCGCCAAAGGTATCAGTTTCAATTACATCCGCACCCGCTGCCAAAAAATCTCGATGCACCGTTGCCACCGCTTCAGGCTTGGTAACCACCAAATATTCATTACAGCCCTCATAGTCCACTCCCCCAAAGTCCTCAGCAGTCAGTTCCTGGACCTGCAAATTCGTCCCCATGGCCCCATCAAAAACAATAACGGGCCGTTCAGGACTGTGCAGACGATCGAGAAAAAGACTGTTCATAGACATGCAAGTGGCTCAACAAAGCAGAAGTTATATGTATTTTATTATCAACCTTGTTAAGAAATTAATTAGCCAGATAATATCTACCCATGTATGCCATTAATAGATTCGCTAAAGTAGATGCCAATGTAATCTCCACACAGTCTGGTTCATTGGCATGACCATATCCACCGAAAGACAGCGTATTGGTCTGACCCCCAACACCCTGCAAGGCGTCCACCACATTGCTTTGAATGTGAAGGATATGGGCGCATCACGTTATTTTTATGGAACAGTTTTAGGGCTACACGAACTTACAGGCGATGAAATCCCTGCAACTCTTATAGAACTTGTCACCCAGGGCAAAGTCGCTAACTTCCGCCTACCTGACGGCACCATCTTGGACCTATTTGGTGAGCCGGATTTAGGACCTCCCAACCCCGACCCAACCCAGCAATTTACCCGAGCCAAACACATGGCCTTTGATATCGATCCGATTCTGTTTGACCAAGCCGTTGACATCCTCAAACAGAATCAAATAGCGATCGATCATGGCCCTGTGAGCCGTCCGACTGGACGAGGAATTTACTTTTACGACCCGGACGGATTTCTGTTAGAAATTCGCTGCGATCCTGCATATAGCGCAGACAACTTTCCTTGCCCGTGAAACTGACCTGCATCAAACTATGGTGCGCCTTTTCATATCAATATTAATTGGTTAGGCAGAAACTCTAGACCTGACTCTGGGTAACTTTTAGTAAACGCACAAAGATAGGGAAAGAGGAATGATGCAGAACCGACTTGCTCTAATACTTTTAAGCGCCGTGACTTTCCTCGGCAGCACTGCGACCACAGGCCTAGCCCAATTAGTCGGCACCAATGCAGCTGAGGAATTTAGTAATGACGTTATTTTCTTGGAGCCTGACGATAATGCTGACACTGAAACTGTTCCCGAAGCCCAAAGCGACTTTATAGAACCCGTCCTGCCAGATGAGACTCCTGCCGAGGATGTCCCAGCTGACAGTTCCAGCGATACAGCACCCGAGACTTCTAGCTATATTGAGCGTTTTCAAGAAGGGCTAGAGCACTATCGCGAAGGTAACGATGAATTGGCCATCGAAGAATTTAATGCTGCTATCGGTCTGAACCCCGAATATGCCCCTGCCTATCTGTTTCGCGGTGCTGCCTTTGCCAGATTAGAGAATACATCGGCCGCCCTAAATAGCTACAACGCAGCCCTTAGTATCGATTCTGAGTACAGCGCTGCCTATCTCAACCGAGGCATTCTTTACTACGACCTACAAGCACCGGACCTGGCCCTGGAAGATTTTGATCGTGCCATTGCCACGGATCCTAACTCAGCCACAGCCTACATATATCGAGGACTGTTGGATTCAGAACGCGGCAACTATCAAACGGCGTTGGAGTATCTCAATGATGCTGTTCTTATAGACCCGAACCAGGCCTCTGCCTACTTCCATCGGGGTTTAATCTTCAAAGCTCTGGATGACCAAGAAATGGCCGTTAACGAGTTTACTAAGGCTATCAACCGACAAGACAACTATGCAGCAGCCTTTCTCAATCGAGGTGTAGCCCACTACAGGCTAAGTACCATGGCAGCCGCACTAGCAGATTTCGATCAGGCGATCGATATAGACGACACCAACCTAGAAGCCTACTATAACCGGAGTTTTGTACTGTTAGCCCAGGCTCGTCCCAAAGCTGCCCTGGAGGATCTAAACACAGTACTCACGCTAGATCCTGGTTATGCGGACGCCTATTTAATTCGAGGGCAAATCTATGCTTCGGCAGGCAATACAGAGGCGGCTATTAGCAACTTTAATCAGACCCTGGAACTCACTCCCAATTCTGCTGAAGCTTACTATGGTCGAGGTAAAGCCTACATGATTGGCGGCGAGCAGCAAATAGCAGTTGCTGACTTTACCAATGCCCTTACCCTCAATCCTAACCATGCGCCCTCCTACAAAAGTCGTGGAGACGCTTTTGCCAATCTGGGCAATAGCATGAATGCCATTGGTGACTATACGACTGCCATCGATCTGGATGCTAGCTACTGGGATGCTTATGCTAGTCGTGGACGCACCCACTATGAAACTGGCAACTATGAGGACGCCTATGTTGACTTTTCGCGGGTAATTGCTGCCAATGCAATGGACCCAGATGCCTACTACTATCGCGGCATTACCAATGCACTTCTCGATAACACCAGCGCTGCAGAAGCTGACCTAGAAAAAGCTGGCAGTCTCTATTTGAACAACAATGAGGCAGAGCGTTATCGACTAGTGTTGGATGCCTTAAATAAGCTGTAGCCTCCTAATACCTATCTCGATTTATCCTAGAAGGGATATTTTGATGCGGGTTAACTCCTATGGTTCGGTGGCTGATTGGCATTTTTATCTTTCTTTGTGTGCAGTGCTGTCTGATTACACCACCGGCCTTTGCCTCAGTACATGTCTACCATGAGCGTCCTGGCCAAATCACATTGCGATCGCAACAAAGCCTGCGCGATCGCAATGACCGCTCATGGCAAACGATTCTGTTCAAACGCTATCGTGCCGATGGCTTAGAAGGGATGTATCTTCGACTGGTAGGGTTTCCTGGTGTGGTTGACGTTGATCCACAAAAACCCTTAACCATCAACACAGGCACCACACTTCAGTGGCAGGCACTCCCTAAACTGGATCCACCCACACCGGCCTTACCTAACAATACAAACCAGTACGATGTAGCCGATGTAATGACCGACTTGCAGAAGGCAATCCCCTTAACCTTGATGGTGCCGCTCCAGGGCAAAGCCGCTAGCGAGATTATTGTGCCGCCCTATGCCGTCCAAGAATGGCGAGACTTGGTAGCGCAAACGGTTGAATAGGTGGGCATATCTAACTTGCAATTATTCTTCGCCTGCATGGTACGAGCTCCGCACCAGCGGCCCCGACCGCACTTGAGAAAACCCAAGACCATGGGCAATCTCTCCCAGAGAGTCAAATTCTGCAGGAGTCCAATAGCGCTGAACTGGGAGATGGGCCAGGGAGGGCCGCATGTATTGGCCCAGGGTGATGCGATCGCACCCCACCGCACGTAAATCCTTCATCGTAGCTACCAGTTCGTCCTCCGTTTCACCGTGACCTAACATCAGTCCGGACTTAGTGGGAATAGACGCATCTAATTCTTTGACATAGCGCAGCACCTCCAGCGAACGGCGGTACTTTGCCCCCCGGCGAACCGGCCCCTGCAACCGCTCCACCGTTTCCACATTGTGATTAAAACAGACAGGCTTGGCCGCCACAATCATTTCTAGCCGCTGTCGCTGCTGGTCTTCAGGATTAGGACCTCCCCAAAAATCTGATGTAAGCAACTCAATTTGAGTCTCTGGAGTCATGCCACGAATCGCCGTCATGGTAGCCACAAACCACCCAGCACCATGGTCACTGAGATCATCCCGGGCCACCGATGTTAGCACCACATACTTTAGCCCCAATAACTTGACCGATTCCGCCACTTTTTTGGGCTCCTCTGGATCCAAGGGCATGGGAGCATGGCCCTTATCCACCTGACAAAATGCACAGGCACGGGTACATGTGGGACCCATAAGTAAAAAAGAAGCCGTTTTATTGGCGTAGCACTCACTCCGATTCGGACACCGCCCCTCCTCGCAAATTGTGTGAATCTGACGCTGTTTAATAATTTTCTGTACGGTTGATAGGTCACTGGCTCGACCGATCGGTCGCCTTAGCCAATCTGGTAGCTGAACAATCTCAGGCCGAGTAACACTGCTGGAACGCATTTGAGATACACTTTCCATGACACAATCCGCTTTTCTAAAATAAACTGAGTATCCTGGACATCACGCCAATATACGCATAATGATGGCTCTACAGAAAAGTTCTATATACTTTTGATCCTGTATGATGCTGAGAAACCAATCAGGGTCAAACCTATCATCCTTACCAACCAAGGTGGGCAACATCTTTTTATATCACTGCTGAGTTAGGAGATGACCAGCAGTACTTCACTTATATAAACTGTAGCTATCTAATAGGAGTTAATCGTGGCAGCAAGTCATAAGATTCTAGTTATCGATGACAGTCGAGTCATCAGAATGCGCGTTCGCGATATGTTGCCCCAAGGAAACTTTGAGGTAATCGAGGCAACTGATGGTGTTGAAGGACTAGATGCTATCCGCAATCAAAGGCCCAACTTGATCATGCTCGATTTTTTGCTGCCGCGCATGAGTGGTTGGGAAGTCTTCCAAGAAATCCAGGCCTCGCCAGAATTACAAAAAATTCCTCTGGTTCTGATGTCAGGCCGTCGGGAAGAAGTCACCGAAAAAATTCCTGGCCCCTTCGAATATTTTGAGTTCATTCAGAAACCCTTCGAGCAAAAGGAACTAATTGAAGCCATCAAGGCCTCTATGGTCAAGGCTCGTAAGGTGCGCCCTCAAACTGCTGCCACCACATCGGCCCCGGCGGCTGGCAATGCCACAACCGATAACAGCGCTGAAATCGCAGCTCTGAAGCAACAGGTTGCCACCCTCCAAAAGGAAGTGGCTACCCTGAAAAACCAGACAGCCAAGATTTTGACCTTTATCAAGCAAAAGCTACGCTAAAGGAGTCAAGGGGGTGGGCAATGCTTACCTCATGGGAGGGTATTAAAAGTACCGTATCGGTCTAGGTCAGAGCCTGACGGCCTTCCAGTGCTCGAGCGAGGGTAACTTCGTCAGCGTATTCTAAATCACCACCCATGGGCAAACCAAAGGCAATGCGCGTCACCTTGGTAAATGGCTTGATCAGCTGAGCAACATATAGCGTGGTGGTATCGCCCTCAATGCTAGGGCTAATGGCTAAGATAACCTCCGCAATATCTTCTTTATTGACCCGATGCACCAATTGGCCAATATTCAGCTGCTCTGGGCCAATACCATCCATAGGCGAAATTAAACCACCCAGCACATGATATTTGCCCTGATACTCCCGAGTGCGCTCAATAGCAATCACATCCCGGGAATCAGCCACCACACAGAGGGTTTGATGATCCCGTCGCGTCGAACGGCAAATATTGCAGACCGGGTCCGCCGATAGATGAAAACAAATAGAACACTGGCCCACCTGCTGTTTTGCATCCACCAGGGCCTGGGCTAGGGCTCTTACTTCAGCTTCTGGGCGATTGAGAATATGCAACGCCAAACGCTGGGCAGTTTTAGGCCCAACGCCAGGCAACCGCTGCAACTCCTCAATTAATTTCGCTAACGGACGTGTATAAATAGCCGCAACTCCTTTGAATTTTTGACATTGCTAATTGTCAACCTCACATAGCAATCGCTATTCTTCTTCAGTTGCATCAGCAACGTCTTCACTCTGACCACGCACTGGAGGCAGTTTTTCCACTAACCCCATGGTGAAAGCCACATCAGGCAAATCTCCCGTCAAATATTTGCCGGGTTCAAACACACGACCTGGAGTGAAGCAGATCTGTCGTAGCTCCACCAGTTCAGTCGCCTCAAACATTGCTCGCGATAGCCGACGCTCTAACGCCATAGTGCCTCCTCCTAAAATCTGCAAAGACTATTCGTCAAGTTGCCATAGCTCCTGAGTATAGTCTTCATCTAAAACTTTTTTGGGTCGTACTATCACCACCACACGCCCCAGCAATGAGGTATTGGGCTCAGTATCAAACCAGCGCACAGTGAGCTGACCACTATCATCATCGACGACAAAATAACTGCCGTCATCCCAGGTCTGCTGCTGGCGATCGACTAATACTAAAACAGTCTCTGAGACGTTGCTTTTAGACTGATTTGGCAGGTGATTAAAGGGCATCAGAAATGCGATCGCATCCTTGGCCGTTAGCACTACCTGCCACCCAGGCAATGGGACCCAAGCCTGTTGACCAGATGCTTGCACTACTCCAAACGCTCCTTCTGGCTCCATTTTAGGCACAGCCTGAAAATCAGCAACAGGAATGGGCCACTGACCCACCATGGGCACTACATAGGGCACATCGGTATCGGTTTCGAAACGGAATAGAGGCAGTCGAGGCGTGGGTTTGGCCTTAACTACGGCAAAGTCAGTAAGCAGTTTTTCGATGGCTGCACGGGCTTCTGGGCTATGGGCAAACCGTAATCCTTGGGCAATCAGTCGCGATCTCGACTGCAAGTCAGACGTTTGCCGTGCCAGATTCCAATAGAAAAAGGCGGCCGCATCCCCCGGATGATCGGTAAAACCCTCAGGCAGATCGCTACGGTAGGAGTATTCTTTGAGCGCTTTGGCGATATCACGGACCTGTTCTGAGTCTAGACCCTGGTCATAGACAAACTGCACAGCTTTAGCTCGCTCCTCTTTAGCCAGGATGCGAAGCTCATAGAGAGAGTCACTGCCTCGGGTTGTAAAGTGCTCCAACACTGACTCCGCGACGGCCCCACCGGTAATCGACTGATACACCTGACCCGCCACAATAATCTGATTCTGCTGAATCGGCTCAAACCCGGTGCCCTCAAAAATCGCCTGAGGTGACATGCCAGACTTTTGTAGCGTTTGGCAAGCCGTTGCCCAGTCAACCCAATTGCCTTGTTTACGACGTAATTGCAAAAGCAGAGCCTCTGTATCCGGTGGAGGTAAATTTTCAGCAGGAGTGGTCATTGGCGTCATTAACCGAAAAGCGCTTTTCGACTTTATCGTGGATAGCCAACGAAGACACAGGAGTTACTAACTTTTTTTACGCCTCAGATATAGTTGCAAATTAAAACGCCGGCGCGTCTTTCTCAAAATATCTCACTCACTACAGTCCATATTTCTCTATTAAAAGACAGTAGTCATAGACAACAGGCTTCCTTCTTAACATTTTATCCTGATCTCGCAGACAACAAAGAACACTCAAAAAAAGAAAGCCTCAAAGGCTGTTGATTAAAAGACAACAGCCTTTGAGACCAACCAGCCGTCCAACATCATCAGGACAACAAAATATCTCCCTCCAATCAAGCAACTATCAGCAAAAAGAGAATACCAACCTCAAAGCAACAAAAGCAAAAGCCAAATCCCTACAAATGGCCACCAAACAACAGCAGAATCATCTTCTTGAGGTTGTCGTTCAGGAAGTTCCTGAGATGAACTACAAGCAAGGCACTGATAAATGTTAGAGCCTACCTTGAGCAAAGCAACTTTCGAACACTTTGGGCAGGTATACAGTGAATAAACACACGAAGCATCAAGAATCTTCTTCTCTTTTTCTTGCATTGTTTTATACCAGCTACAAAACAGAAGTCAATCGTGTCGCCCCTCAAAACCACACTGATATTGTTCAACCAACAACGTATGATTTTGCCAATCTATCACCCGGATCTGATGCCCTGGATAGATAGTCATATTGCTATTAGACAAGGCAAACCACAGACGCCCTTTGACCCTAACCACCCCTTTCCTCAAAGTGGTAATTTCGGTAAAAGCAACACCAACAGCTTTCAAAGCGCAATCCATTGGTGACAAGCTAAGTTTATAAGACTCGTTAAAGTAACCCTTGGCAGAAAGCTTGCCAAGAATCGTCAATGGTCTATCTCGATGCAGCTTGATCATTCCATCGCACAAGCACCGCTCTATCAAATTTGACATCTACTGCTCCTGATTTGATTTTATGAAGTACACAAAGCGAATAACTGCTCTAGCCAATTAGTTGTACTACAGGGACAAGGACACAAAAAAAGGTTCTGCACTCAATAGAATTCCTTCTTTAGCGCTCCCAAATTTAGTAATCAACAGGAACAAATCTATAGTTACATACATCAACGTTTACGACTTGTTGACTTATTGCTTACACTCACTTACTTGTGCTTACATTCGCTTACGTTCAACTGAAAAAGAGCTTAGGATGCTATCCAAATGCATGATATGGCAATCATTTGAAATAGATAGCTCATTAGAAAATTCAGTAGTCTAGTAACGTCTTATGCAAGCATTTTCACAGACTTTTGAAAAGCATCATCATTCACATAATCCGATGCTATATACATTCGATATACCTACACTAGATATATCTGAATATGGTGTTATAACGGATGTGAGTCACCTAGGTTCCTGATGATGCCCTCTATTCCTCGCGACTATCTTGAAATAGTCGCTAACCAGAAACGTTTAACCTCATTTCAGAAAGAAGCATTTATAGAGCGGCTAGCTAATATGGATCTCTCAGATTTAGTCGTTGCCAAAATACTCAATATCTCAAGAGATCGGTATAGCTCCCGGATGACGCAAGTCTACAAAAAGTTTGATGTCCCATCTGGAAATATCCCAGGCAAAGCAAAGCTCCTCTTTTTTGAGGTGCTGGATATGTATCGAAAAACTCATCCAAATGCTGAAATCACATCTCCACAAATTAGTAAAACGATTGATGATTTCGTATATGATGCAAAAGTTAAAACTCAAGAACTGATCAAAGCTCGATGTGGCAAGATGCAAATTCTTGACATGAATGAACCTCTTGAAGTGAAAGAGATTTTTACAGAGGTTAAAATCACCGATCAGATTGCATCAAGAAGGCGTGTCGCATTAAAAGAGCTAGTCAAAAAATATGAACAACGCGAGCATAAAAACAGTTCCAAGTTTAC
>JBCCXQ010000005.1:0-69504 GCA_039191365.1 Cyanobacteria bacterium P01_F01_bin.13
GACAACGGTTATGTTGATTCTGGTGCTAGCTCTGACTGTGGGAGGGTTGAGTTTTCGCTCCTTTAGCAGGGTAGAGCAGACTATTGCGTATCGTGAGCAACAGCGAGTTGATAGTTTTGCTGCTCCAGCCATTGATAGGGCTAAGTCTAAAATCGAGTATCTATTTACCAAAGATAGGGACATCATCGATAAGAGGCCCCCATCAAGCACTGATTTGGTGAATGCAATTTTAGCTAAATCCACTGGCACCCAGTGGAAAAATGCTAATCATGCTGGTGAAGACCCCTATACTCTGCCAGATGAAACACAATTGGACATCAATGGCGATGGTGATGCTGACCCGGCATGGAGCTTTGTATCTGATGGCAATACCGTTGTTTACTCGTTGCTGACCTCCCATGAGGGACGAGACAGTAGCGGTAATTTAATCAAGGATAAAGATGGTGAAGACCTGACCTTGCTTTCAAATGATACTGAGAAAAAAGCGGACAAACTGGTTACACGCAACGGTCCTATCAATACTCAAAGATCTGTTGCTGGGTGTCCTGTAAGCATTTTCGCTGGTGATGGCTGGCAGGATGCGGGTGGTAATTTACAAAAGAATTTTCAGATTGACATTCTATCTATTTCTGATCCTGATGGGCCTAATCGGACTGTTAGCTCAGCAGAGTATCAGCAGGTGCGTAGTTCGCCGAAGGGGAATAAATACGGTGCCTGGTTCCGCTACGATATGGAAATATTTCCGGGTGAGGATTTTCGCTGGAATGGGGCGATGCACTCGGAATCTAACTTGATTACTAAGCAAGGCTTGGAAGCCTATCTCGTTAGTTCTCCGGAATCTTGTATTTTTAGCCCAGACGCTTCTGAAATTACCCTGAGCGAGAGTTCTTACGACACAAATGGCGATGGAACCGTTGATGAAGTATTTCAGGGGCACTTAATCTCAGGTGCTTCTAAGAATGACAAGTTTGAAGGCACAACAGTCTTTCATGAGGAGAATACTGTAAATCCTAAAAACCCTGGTAAAGATAACTTGGCGAAGACAACCGATTCTGTGGTCGAAGGCTCGGCAAAATTAACAGATGTCGCAGTTGATCCAGTTTTGATTTTTACTGAGGATAGAACTGTAAATTTGCAGGCACCTGGTGGTGGTTCTTGGCAACCTGAAGCTGCAAAACAGGGCGCTGATGCCAAGCTGTTGACTAGCAGTAGTAGGGTTCGCGTTTTTCCCGATGCAGCTCGTCCCTTTGTGGATGACGGATTTCGTGCTGATAATCGGTACGGCCCAAAGCCTGTATATGACAGCGATAATAGCTTGAAAGAGAAAGATGGCGTTCTCTTTTCGGCTCTTGGTGAGGCTGATAAGAAAATTGGTGACCCTATTGTCAACCATGGTGCGTTGGCAACCGATAACCCCGCCACCCAGGAGTACGGCTTGGATGGTTACTGGGAGCGTAGATCCATTGCCCAAGGTTTACGCGCTGTAGTAGGCCAACGGTTAGAGTTGGGTAATCAGTTTGAGTGGACAGCCGATGATCCGCTTTATCCACCCACTAAGGTAGCGAACTTATTAGATAAAAGTAGCAATGTAGAGAAAGGCGCAGCCCAGGCTAAGCAACAGAAGTCTCTACGGGATAATTTGTCTGCTGTGCAAGGCATGGTGGTTTACCACTACAGCCAAGACAGCGGTCAAACCCCATATATCTGTATGGCTTCTGCGGTGCATCCAGGGACTGAGCAAACCCTGATTGACAGCCGTACATTTGATAACTACTTGCCCAGTAGTACTCGCAAGCGGATTGATTTCTTTAATGGCAAAGGCACTAATGGCTGGGAGTTTGACTTTAGTACTTTTGACAGTGATGCAGACGGCAGCATCGAGGATGAGTTTACTAACGCAATGCCTATGGGTAAAGCGCTACGCAACTTAGCCTACTTTGCGGGTGACCCAGCTGGTGGGGCTCCTTCCTTTAGTCCGGTCCAGGGCGAGGGTGGTAATGCGGCGACTGAGTTTGTACATCCATATCCTTATTTGTCGATGTGGGGAGATTTCTCAGTCTTGCGGCGCATTTTTGCCGAGTATATGGATGCTGGAATGCCAATAGCTTACACAGGGCTGAGTCCTGCTGATCGCTCAACCATTGACAGCACGGCTTGTACGCTCGGAATGTTGGCCCGGAATATTGAGGATTTAAAAGCAGAGTATGAGGCAATTCTCAAAGACGGCACAACTATCAATGCGCTAGCTGGAGAACTAACCGCTTTAGTGCCTGGCACCATAACAGCGGCAACGGCTTCTGCTACACCAGCTGAGGACTGGATTGCCGAGCTAGAGGCCGCAAGTTCTACCTATTTGGAACAGGCAAAAATTATTGCTCTTTATCGTCAGGTTGAGCGGGATCGTCGTCTTGGTTTCAAGCTTGGTGCAACTGGGTCAACAGCTTATGCGGCGGCGGGTAACTATGCCGCTGACACCTATAACTTTACTTGCGATCCAGAAACCGAGTTTCCTGCCACAGCTACTGTGGATCGGGCTGCTGTGCCATTGCAGCAGGATCGTATGAGTCTAGGATTCGCATTTTGTTCAGAGTCGCAGGTGATTAAGTATCCCTCGCTTTACTACGTTCTGCCTGCTTTTGACCATGAGCACCGAGGTGATAATGGTGCAACTGGTACCGCTGGCTTTGCGACCTTTGACAACCAGCAACCCTTGACTGAAGAGTACATTTCTGAAAAAACGGACTCCACTTCGACTGCAGCTGCCTATATCTCAGATGGGTCAACCAAGATTAATGACGCTTTAGTTTATAAGGCTGTAGACGTATCGCAAATTGCCCTGACTGCTGCGGCTGCTATTACGGATTTCAAACAGCCTTATGCTACTGGGACTGCACTGGCTAGCCGGGACGACCTGCAGAAAAATACAATTCTCGTCGCTGGGACTGCCTACGACCTTACCTTCTTAGACAAGGCCATGATGGATGGACGTGAGTTAGCTAATGTCCGAGTACTTGACTTAGATATTGATAAGCTTACAAAAATCGATAGCACGGGCACTGATACGCGTACCTTCTTCAATGTTGGTGGTGATAAGATTGCCTGGATTCCTGAGCTTGATGGCGTTTTCTATGCTGCTAGAGAAGATGCTGTGAGGGAGGACAATATTGTTCGTCCTCGTCAATCAGGGGTAACTTGGGCAACTTGTAAGGTCTTTGCCAATCTGATTGATAACGCTAAGAAGTGCCCAATGAAGGTTGACTTTGATGCAGCTACGCCTAAGACAGCGAATCAATTTGGTACCTACGATCCGCCGTTGGCAGATAACCTGATTAGTCCAAAACCCGTTGACATGTATGCGGATCCCGATCGGCGTCCCTATGGTTTTCGGTTGATCAATGGTTCCGTGATTCATCGCTCAGCAGATGACAAAGCGGCGGGAATTACCTTTGTGACTGATAACCCTGCCTACATCTATGGAAACTTTAATCTGCACCAGGATAGTGCCGGTAAGATTCTGGAGGAGTTTACTGAGCAACTGGGTGATGCGTTTGCAAAAGGTACTGGTGATCCCTTTAGGACTTTCTACGACCGCAAAACCTTAGATACTAATTTTGCTCGCGGAGGGTTGGATTTATGGAGACCTTCCGAGGTGTTTGCAGATGCTGTCACTATTTTGTCCGATAGTTTCCGTGATGGTTGGATTGATGATGCCTATCGGTATAGGACTGACACTAAAGTGGATATTGCTGAAGATGGCTTTGTGTCGTCTTACTTAAATTCGGATCGTCCTTCTATTGGTAGTACTACGCCTAAAGCTAAGAAAGCATGGCAGCGTGAGGACTTGCAACTTACCCCTGGTGCTACTGCCACCACCGTAGGTAGCGAAGACCTGCCAATTCGGTTTAACCGTAACGGTATTGCATTTAAGGCTGAAAATGAAACTGATGATACGAAGTCCTATCTAGAGTTTCCTCTCAACTTTGGTGGAGATCATATTTTGTTTAGTGAGAGTGATGATCGTCAAAAGAACCAGGTGCCAGCCACTGATAATACACGGGTGAATGCTCTTCTAGTAGCAGGGATTGTGCCATTGCGGTCAGGTCAGAACTATGGGGGATTGCATAATTTCCCACGATTAATTGAGTACTGGAAAACCAAGAATCTGTTTGTTTCAGGAGGATTTTTTCAGCTCAACTTTAGTACCCACTCAACGGCTCCGTTTGACCAAGATGCTTGGGAGCCTGGTGCCACACCGGACAGTTCAAAGGTATTTAACATCTTCTACGGTGCGGCTACACGAATTTGGGGATACGATGTCGCGTTCCAGTACACAAGTGTTTCACCGATTGCACGTCGTTTTGTAACCTTTGGTCGTCCTAGGAGCGAGTTCTACCGTGAATTAGCTTTGGATGATGAATATGTCGCTAACCTTTGCACAGCAAAAGATGGGGCTGACAATCTTGTGTTAGGTGCTAACGCTGGTTGCCAATAAGGAGTAATACAATGTCTTTTAAGATTAGGCGACCTAAGATATTTCGGGTCACAAAGTTAAGGTTTCTCTCAACTCCTGGTCAGCCTACTGACAGTGGGTTGACATTGATTGAGGGGTTGGTTGCTGTTGTTGTTATTGGTATCTCAGTGGCAGTTATGTCGCCGTTGGTAATACTCTCTGTAGCGACTAGAGTGCAGAGTCAGCGAGCCGAGCAAGCCTTTCAGATAGCCCAAGCAGAGGTAGACCGCATCAAGCTGATTGTCGATCGCGGTGGTAACTACACCTTAAATATTGCTAAAACTCCGAATACTATTGTGCGCACGGCGGATTTTGATTTGCCTGGAGGAGTTACAGCGCCTACAAAAATTGCTGCTGACTATGCAACCGTATTCAGTTCGGCTAGGGCAATTGATGTGGACAATGATGGCGGTGAAGATTATGCCGTGCAAGTGTTTAGAACCGAAGGCAGTACAGTTGGGACTCGACCTGTGGCTTTTGATCTAGGGGTGAGGGTTTATCGTGCAGATGTTATAGGGGTTCCTGGTAAGACACTTGGTGTAGAACAGGCCTCACTAAATATGACTAGTGGTGAAGGGCAGTCTGGCAGTCTGCCGCTGGCAACTCTCTACACAAGCATTATCAAAAGCGATACTGAGCGCTCCTTATGTGATTATCACAATTTTATCAATAGGGTTAATTCAACAACTGTTTCTACACCCTCTGAATGCTAGCAGTCGCATCACCTCTTTAGAAAATATCCATGGCTAACAACAACAATTCGTCTAAAATTTGGCTTTATCGATGGTTGTTGCAGAGGCGACAGCGTCAAGATTCTGGTTTTACGCTAACCGAAGTTTTAATCTCTGTAGTTATTGCTGGCATAGTCGTTACAGGATTGCTGACATTAGTGGTAGAGCTGTTGCGGGTAGATCGTCGTGAAATTGCCTTAGAACGGGTGCAGCGGGATATGCAGCGTGCCATAGACTATGTGGCTGACGATCTCAAAGAAGCGGTATACGTTTATTCGACCCCTGATACGGATATTGTTGATAAAATTCCTGCACTAAAGACTGAACTAGGCACTGATGCCCTCCCAGTACTTGCTTTTTGGCGGACTGAGCCGATAGAAGATTCGCTGCTTCCAACGACTTGTGGAGCTACGGATGACGTCTGTCAGGTTGCTAAGACTCGCCGTGCAACGTATTCACTGGTTGTTTATTATCAAGATCCGGTTGAGGCTGCAGATCCGTGGAAGGGGGAGAGTGTCTTAAGGCGTTTTGAACTGCCCAAGTATGACAACGTGTCTACTTTCTCTGTTACTCCAGGCTATGCAGATCCAGTAGACGATGAAGATACTAATTTTGAAACGTGGACACCTGATGGGACGGTTAATATAAGTGGTAAGACTAGTGTTTTAGTGGATTATGTTCATAGAATTGCTACTCCTGCTAGCCCTACTAAACCTGGTGAAGTAGCTGTTAATTGCCGAAATTTGATTAGTAGTTTGAACAGTCCCCTGACAGGAGAAACAGATGTGTCTGCTACTCAGTATGATTATGAGCTTGCTCCTACAGGGGTTACTAGTACAACAGGATTCTTTGCCTGTATAAGACATCCCGAGCTATCGGGAGGGTTGAGAGCCGATCAAGATGTGTATCTTTTCTTGAAAGGAAATGCTGAGTCAGCCAATGAATTTTTGCGGCCAGCGAGTGATAGTAGTCGTTTGCCTGTATTACAGACTCAGGTGAAACTGGGTGGCGTGATTGATAGAGATGGTGAGTAGTTATAAGGACGCTAATAATAATGAAGCGATTTAGAACAGATAAGCCTGTCTCTCCAATGGCTGGTTTTACCATCATAGAGGTCTTGGTAGTTGTCCTGATGCTCGGTATAATAGCCGCCATTATTGCTCCTGGTTGGCTGGGGTATGTGAGCCGTCGGCAGATCGATCGTGCTCGTAGTGACTTAGCACAAATCATTGAGTCTGCTCAGTCTGACGCCCAGCAAAAGAGTTCCACGCGAGTTGTTCGGTTTTCGGGTGGTCCAACGTTACAAGTGAATTCTACAACTGGTGTAACGACCGGCAGGGAACGTTCTGTGGGTGGAGAAAAAAATGAAACGATAGACTTGACTCCTAATGTTCAGGAGTTTGTATTTAACTATAAAGGAGAGGCTGAAGGAGCACCTTACATCGTTTCTGTAACTTCTGATTCTAGCGAGACTCCAAGATGTATTATTGTGCCAACACTCTTGGGTGGCGTTTTTCAGGCGGATGGTACCGATTGTGATCTCTCTCTTTACTGATAGGCTGGTTTTACTGATAGGTTACTAGCAAAAATATTTGTGTTGGTCCGTCGTTAGGTAATGGCTAATAGCTTTGCTAAACAGGACTTTACCAATAACTCTGGGAATTTTAAAAGTGTTATTGGTTTTGTTTTATTAAAGCTATGGGTGTTTCAAAATGGCTAAGGTTTGCTAGACCACAGTCAGGCTTCACACTGTTAGAAATTTTAGTCGTTCTGGCTGTTATTAGTATTATTGGTGCTATGGCAGTACCAACCTGGAGTGTGTTTTTAGAGAGATGGCGAGTATCGGATGCGCAAAGTAAAGTGTATTCGGCTATTCGGCAAACGCAGCTTACCGCATTAAAAAATAGAGCTATTTGGCAGTTGAGTATCCGCGAAACGCTTACTGGTGAAGTGGAGTGGGCGATGCATTCTAAGGCAGGGGCACCCACTCAGTGGATGTCTCTAGGAGATATCGCTTTAGATATCGATCTGGCAGATACTACTTTGGATAAACGAGATGGTGCTTATTATGTGCGTTTTGACTATAAAGGTAGACTGGCTTCACGTACGCGGACTCTTACGTTAACTAGTAGTAGATCACCCTCAATTAAGCGCTGTGTTGTCATGTCCACGACACTTGGGGCTATGCGCCAATCACAGGAGCAGGGTAAATCAAATTCTTCAGGAAGGTATTGTTATTAGGGTGCTTTAGATTTTTGGGCGTGTTTATCTATGAGTTACCTGACTGAGATTGGCAATATCATTTTTGACTTGGGCGGTGTAATTGTGAACTTAGACTATGGCCTGACGATTCAGGCGCTTAGTGAGTTGGCAGGATATGACATTACGCAGCAGTACAGTCAACAGATTCAGGCGGATATCTTTTCTAAGTTTGAGGTGGGCACCATTACAGTTGCTGAGTTTCGGCAGGGGCTGATGGAACTATTAAAATTTGAGGCCAGTGATGAGGCGCTTGATCAGGCATGGAGTGCCCTGATTCTGGATTTTCCTCCAGAGCGAGTGGAGCTGGTGCGGCAGATTGGTCAGCGGAAGCGAATCTTTCTGCTATCGAATATTAACGAGCTGCATTTGGCGACCAGCGATCGCAAATTTACAGAAGCGATGGGGACTGACATTGGTACTCTAGCCGACCAGTTTGAGCGGGCCTATTATTCGCATCTGGTGTGCGATCGCAAACCCAACCCCAGTATTTTCCAACGGGTAGTTGACGAAAATAACCTGGATCCATCCAAAACATTGTTCTTAGACGATACAGCTCACAATTTAATCGGAGCACAAAAGATCGGCCTGCAAACGCTGCATATCACCCAAGAAAATCCTATTGAAAGCCTGAATCTGCTCGATTTATAACGATTTCGAGTTCTTTAGAAACAAGGGGAACGCTAAAATAGTCAGAGAGTCCTTTTGTTGTTCCTCTCCCATATGCTGAGCTATCTAGATTTTGCCCTGTTTGCCCTATTAGGCATTGGTGCCGGAACCATGGCCGGTATGCTTGGCATTGGCGGTGGCATGATTATTGTGCCTGGACTGTTTTATCTGTTTTCATTGATGGATTTGCCCAGCTACAGTTTGATGCATCTAGCAGCGGGCAGTGCCATGTGCATTATGATTTTTACCTCGGCATCGTCCACCATATCCCATCACGCTCGGGGCGATGTACAGTGGGGTATTTTTGGGCGAATTATCGCTGCGATTGGTGTCGGTGTGGTACTTGGTAATCTGCTATCCAATCATCTAGATACCCACTGGCTAGAGATTATTTTTGGAACATTTCTGTTGGCAGTGTCCGTTAAAATTTTGCTGGATTGGAAACCTGCCTTTGAAGAAACGACCACTCCTCCCCTGTGGGTAAATGCCGTGGTTGGTACATTAATTGGCTTTAAGTCAGGGATTTTGGGTATTGGCGGTGGAGCCATCAGCGTACCGTTTTTGCTGTACTGCGGTTTACCCATGAGTAAGGCCAGTGGCACATCGGCTTCATTTACATTGCCGATTGCGATTGTGGGCACCCTGTCATTTCTGCTATTTTCCCAGGGCTATACAGATATTTCCTGGGCAACTGGCTATATCTACTGGCCAGCCGTAGCTTTGGTGGCACCCTTCACTGTAATTGGAGCACCCATTGGCACAAAGTTATCCCATGTCATTTCCCCCCAGCAACTGCGGCGTATTTTTGGCTGGCTGCTGGTGATCATTGGCGTCCGTATGTTTGGTGGTGGCATTCAGTTTCTGGCCTAGATGAAAACCCTTTAGGGGCCTTGCAAACAACGCTCCTAAAGGGTTTTCCCAGGTTGTCAGGAATTTGTGACTAGTGACTACTGGCCACTTCAGCCACGATCTTTTCCTTCAGTCGCTCAGGCACTGCACTGAGATGGTCGTACTGCCATCTAAAGAACCCCACACCCATGCTCAGGGAACGCAGTTCCAGGATTAGGGTTTGCATTTCGGCAACGGGTAGTTGAGTCGAGACTTCATCCCAACCTGGCCAGTTTTGCTTTTGTTCGTACCCTAGTATCTGACCGCGACGACCGCTAATCAGGGTAAGGGCATTGGAGGTAAACCGATTCGGTACCGATACAGACAATGCTGCAATTGGTTCCAATAGCGTTGGTTTACAATCGGGGATCCCCGTCTGCATAGCGATGCGAGCTGCCTGTTTGAAGGCCTGGTCCGAGCTATCTACATGGTGATAGGAGCCATTGGTCAGGGTAACGGACACATCCACCACTGGAAATCCTAGGGGACCCTGCGCCAGAAATTCCCGTACGCCAGTTTCAACGCTGGGAATATATTGCTTGGGAACTACACCGCCGACGATACGCTGGTCGAACCTAAAGCCTTCTCCCCGAGGGAGTGGATTAATGTCGATGTAAATGTCACCAAACTGCCCGTGACCACCCGTTTGGTGCTTATAGCGTCCACGCACATCGGCTTTGCCGTGACGAATGGTTTCTTTGTAGGGGACCTGGGGTACATGGGACGTCATGGGCACGTTGTACTTACGGTTTAGCCAGTCCATGGCAATTTGTAGGTGGACATCCCCCTGTCCCCACAAAATCACTTCGCGGGTATCGCCATGCTGTTCCCAATGAAGGGCCGGGTCTTCTTCGACCAGTTTATTCAGCGCTCCGCTGAGTTTTACTTCGTCCTTGCGGTTTTCAGCTGTTAGCGCTAGGGAGTAAACCGCAGGTAAACTGTCGGCCTTGGGTAAGGTTTCAGGGGTGTCTACGGTGCTGAGGGTGTCGCCAGTTTTAGCATTTTCCAGACGTGCGATCGCAACCACACTACCGGCTTCTGCTGCACTCAGGGCCTGTTGCTGATTCCCCATCAGAGAATACAACCCACCCATGCGATCCACACCGAGACTGGCTCCGTCCTTGAGGGTGCCGCGCCATAGTCGCACCAGCGAGAACTTGCCTCCTTGGGGACTGTAGTAAGTTTTCAGGACCTGAGCCAGGGGAGTGCTAGCGTTAAGATCAATTCCCCGTCGCTCTGCAGTGACTTGGGGCTCAGGAGTTTCACGCACCAGGGCATCAAGCAGAGGGCGTACGCCATAGTCCTGAGAAGCGACGCCGACAAAGACAGGTACAACTAAGTCTGCACCCAATTCCATTTTTAGGTCTTGGATAATCTCATCTTCGGGCGGATCAATCTCTTCGAGTAGCTCTTCTAGTAAATGATCATCAAAGTCTGCCAGAGTTTCTAGCATTTCCGTACGGGCTGCTTTTTCTTCCTCCGCCAGTTCTTCTGGTAGCGGGACAGGATCGGCCGCAGCTCCAGCATGATAATGGTAGGCCTGCTCACTGACCAAGTCGATAAACCCTACCAGGTCTTCTCCAGTGCCGATGGGATACTGGTGGGGGACCAGGGGCCGACTAGATACGGATTTTAGAGCGTCCAGCACCTCCGCAAAAGGGGCACTGGCCCGGTCCATTTTATTGAGCCATAGTACGTGGGGGATTTCCCACTTATCAAGGAAATGTAGTAGTGGTGATACCGTCAGTACTCGACCCGGATCCGGGTCGCACACCACGATGGCGGCGTCTACTCCCATCAAGACATGTAGCGGTTCTTGGAGGAGTTCGATGGAACCTGGGCAGTCGAGAAATGTAAAGCGAATGCCGCCGTACTCAGTACAGGCGGCATTTGTTTCCACAGTCATTTGGCGATTGCGAGCTTCGGGCGTATGGTCACCGACCGTATTACCTTCGGGAATTGATCCTTTACGGGAAATGGCATCGGTGACCGAAAGCAGACTCTCAAGTAGGGTGGTTTTACCACTTGAGTAAGGGCCCACAATCGCCACGTTTCGTGAACGAGAGATAGCGGCTTTAGCCATAGGTTTACCCCTTTTTCTAAAGAGAAGACTATTGGCCAAGCTCAGATTAGATTCTTAGGTTATTGGACGTCTGAACTTGTAGGTCAGGGGTAATAATCTCTTAACGGAAATTATGGGCGAAATCAAAGGTTAAGAATGTGCTGATCCCCCGAGGTATATTGCCAGCCTAGCGCTGCTAGAAACCTTTAATAACAAGGGGTTTGAAAAAATTCACTAGGTTAAGAAGCGTAAGGAGGTTTAAAGTTTTAAGTTCTTAATGTTGAGTTTTGAGTTGAGCTTAGAAACTGCTAACTGGCTTTATATCTGCTTGAAATCGGCTAATACAAACCTAAGGCTGAGAATAACCAAGTCGATCTAGGGTTTCTCCTGCAGATTGATGCCAAAGGTCAATATGTTCTTGCGATAATTCAGTTTTCCAGTTATTGATGCTGCCCTTATTGACATGCTGGCCAAGGCCTTTATTTTTGATATTGTCAATGTCGCATGCCTCTGCAATTTGAGTTAATTCCATTGGCGTAATTGCTAAATCAATAAAGTTATAGATTTGATTTAGCTGAGGTATTACATCTTGTCTCAGATCCTCGTATTTGACAGAGTAAATACGATCTGAAAAGGCTGGATCTAGGGAGATTTTTTCGCTTAAAGCAATACATCTTTCCCATTGAGAAATAATCGTTCTTGTATCGTATTCAGCCCATCGTTTTGTTTTTGCTCTTGCTTGTAAAGATGCACAAACATCACGGCCATCACGGACGATATTAATGATCTTTGCTTCAGGAAAATTTTTTAAGATTACATCAGCATATTTGATGTGGAAGGGGGTCTTTTCTAGCAGAGATTGATGTGGCTGTCCACCTACCTTTTGAAAGAAATGATCTAGCATCAGGCCAATCAATTTTTGGGCTTTATCTAAATCTGAACCAGAGCCTTGTCTTACCTGATTCATCAAGGTTTTAAGGTGTTGATAGTCAATGAGATGATGTAAGCCGATATCGTTGTTTCTTTGATAAATCCGATAACTCTTCAAAATACTCTTCCAGACATCTGAAGAGGTTGCTCCAAATAATAAGGCTGTGGGGCCAAAGTGTCTTACAAAGTGTTGCCATCGCTGCCAACGACGTTGTGCGCTGAGTTTGGTGATATAGGTAAAGGGTTCATAGGTTATACGATAAATATGACTCTCATTTTTTACAGGGATCACATTTTCATGTCTGACCATCATTTTCTGTAGCCAACTTGTGCCCGAACGGGGACAACCCACAACAAAGATCTTTTTGTAAGTAATGTTGGAACCCATATGAGTAGTTTCTATTTCAATGACCTCTAACTGCTATGTGTAACGTTCCCTGAGAGTTCAGTGACCAAACATACTAAAACGCTAGCCTGATTGGATTTATCTCCAATTGGGCTAGCGTTTTGAGGATAGTTAGGGAATAGAGGCTATCCCTAACTATGCCTTTGGGGGTGATGACAGTGCAATCAGACAGTTGTTGGCTGGAATGCGATTGCTATTTCCAGTTGTTATTAACGCCAATTAAATTGCCAAATAGCATGATAAAGCCACTAATTGAGATGATGATGGCGAGCACTACAAAAATGCCGTCGTAAGCTGCAAGGTCTTCCATGAGGCAATCTGTATTTTTCTACTTTTATAGTTTAGAGGTTGGTGTGGAATTAAGGGCACGTTGACCGTTGAACTTCTCGATGATGATGTCGCTGTAGCGGCTGGCGATCGCACCCACTGATAGCAAACACACTTCCAGTTCTGTTGGGTCCATGTGTTTGCCCCCCAAAATCCGATTGGCAAAAAAGACAGTACCCGCCTCATCGGTCTGAAATGAGCCAAATCGCATTCTTCGGTTTTCGTCTAGTAGAAACCGTAATAGTTCTAGTTCTGGACCACAGCCAATGGCTACACAGCTGCTGGCTCGCACAATCGCCATTTCCCTATTGGGATAGGGGTGGGTATCCCATGGCAGTACATATAGCTCAATTAATGTGGTGTCTTGATATACCAAGTCAAAGTAGGGTTGCTCTACACTGGCGCGCACTGTTTGCTTGAATGGGCTGCTGTTGAGATAGTCTTGCACCCGTCCGTAGGTGAGTTCTTGGGCGCTATTAATAAATTCCATCGGTATTTTTGAGCGTTTGCTGCTCACATGATGAACATGTCGGCACTGACCTCTGTGGTGGTCCCTTTAGTTTGGCTTTGGATAAAGGCATTGGGCGTGCTGTCTGATTCCAGGCGACCGTCTACCAGATTGATAATGCGGTCGGCCACATCCAAGATGCGGTTGTCGTGGGTGACCATTAGTACGGTGCAGTCTTCTTCTCGCGATAGGGTGTGGAGGTAGTTGACCACGTCTCGGCCCGACTTTTTATCCAGGGCAGCGGTGGGTTCGTCGGCCAATATCAGTTTGGGGTGATTGACTAGGGCGCGGGCAATGGCCACCCGCTGTTTTTGACCGCCGGAGAGCGAATGGGGTTTGTAATCTATGCGGTCAGCTAGTCCGAGGGCGCTGAGCATGGCCACTGCCTGGTCACGCTTTGAGGCGAATGCGCCTGTCAGTTCCACTGCCATTTCTACATTTTGGCTGGCGGTCAGAGATTCAAATAAATTATGGGCCTGAAAGATAAAGCCAATGTTGCGACGGACGTTGACCAGGGCTCCTTCGCTCATGCCCACAAGTTCCTTGCTGAGGATACATACGCTGCCTTCCTGCAAATGGCGGAGGGCACCTATCAGGGTGAGCAGCGTAGTTTTCCCTGACCCTGAGGGGCCAGTAAGGATGACGATCTGTCCCTTAGGAAGCTCCAGGGAAATGTCAAATAGAACCTGTTTACTCAGATCGCCGAAACCAAAGGAATAGTTGAGATGCTGGATATGAACAGCAAGGTCATCCCTGGGTGGATCAGACGTAGGTTTTGGCTGAGGTCTAAACATGGTTCTACTCTAGCTTGGGTCTAACCACTAAACACATCTGCTGGATCGGTGGTTTGGACTTTTCGGACTGCGATCGCACCCGACACTAAACACATGATGAATGTGGCAATCAATAGGTTGACTATGCGCTCTGGCGTCATTTGAAAAAAGAGACCAGTGGCATTGCCCGCTGCTGTGTAGAGCAGCTGACTCACCAAAACACCTGGGATAAATCCTAAAACTGACAAAACCAGGGCTTCCTGCATGACCACTCCCAGCAGATAGGCATTTTTATAACCCATGGCCTTAAGGGTGGCGTATTCAGCCCAGTGGTCAGCTACGTCGGTGTAGAGAATCTGATACACCAAAATAATCCCCACAAAAAAGCCCATGCTGGTCAGTAGCGAAAACACAAAGCCAATGTTGGAATTTTCTTGCCAGTATTTGCGTTCACGAATCACAAAGCCGTTGTCGCCATCCCGAGCCATTACCAGCACATCGTTAGGCAGGTTTTCTCGCAGTGTGTCCACAAGTCGCCCCACATTGGTCCCTGGTTCCAGTTTCACAACGCCTATATCCGCCGTGGCAAAGCTACGCTTATCTTCTTCGGGGCCCCGATCGGCAAAGTAGCGCAGAAAGTTTTGGTCACTCATCAGCAGATTGCCATTGCCTGAAGCAAAGTCAGTCCCCATGGTGAAGGTGCCGACTAAACGGATGCGGCGATCGGCTAACTCACTCACCACTCCAGCTTCTACCGGTCCCACTTCGGCACGGGATTTGGTATCCATAAGCGCAGTTTCCGGTAGCTTTAGTACCTGCCGATAGGTCTCAATCTCAGGGATATTTAGGACTGGTTCATCGGGGTTGATGGCAATCACTCTGACTCCGCGAGACTTGCGATTTTCTGGATTTTTCCAATTCACCTCACTGATGTAAATGGCGTAGGCGGCTTGAACTCCCTCAAAGGCACGAACTTGATACAGGCGTCTACGGGCAAACGCTCGGGGTACAAACATGTTGGACCTTAGGCGATTGACCATAATGATTTCACCATTGAAGCGATTAAGCAGCTGTAGCTGACTGTCGTAGAGGGCATTCATAAACCCGTTGAACATAAACATCAGCAGTACTGCAAAGCCCACACCTGCCAGGGAGGTGGCAAAGCGTCGTCGGTCGTGGGTCAGGTTAAGCCAGGCCAGGGGAATACGTTTAATCATAAACTCCCCCCTTAGAAAATATCTGCTGGGTCAGCAGTGACGGCTTTTCTGACAGAAACCAGGCCAGATAAGCTGCACATCAGTACCGTTAGACCCAGGACAAAGATGACGCGCCCGCCATTCATGGCAACAGGCAATGTGCCAGCGGTGGCAGTGACTGTCAGACGGTATAGCCCGAGAGCTGCCGCTAAACCAGGAATGTAGCCCAGAACTGCTAAGAAAATGGCTTCTTGTAGCACAATCTTGAACAAGTACTGGGAGCGGTAACCCATGGCTTTCATAGTGGCGTACTCGGGTAGATGATCGCGAATATCCGTAAACAGGATTTGATAAACGATCACGGCTCCCACCACAAAAGAAACCGTCACGCCCATAGTAAAAATAAAGCCGATGGAGGTGGATTCGAGCCAGTAGGCAGAATCGTGCTCAATTATGCCTGCTTTGGTATAAACTTCCACATCGGCAGGCAACAATGAGCGCATGGTTTCGGCAACTTTTTCCGGGGATGTTTCAGGTTTGAGCTTAACTAGACCTACATTGACTAAACTCAGAGGTCGAGGATCCAGATACCTGACAAAGTTTTGGTCACTCATAATTAGAGTGGCTTCGGCGGCGAATCCTCCTCCCAGGTAATAGGTGCCACCAATGGTGGCGCGGCGACGGTCGGCTTCGGTGGTAGTGCCGATCTCCTGGGGGCCAAACTCGGGTCGCGAAAACCTATCCATAAACACCGTATCAGGACGTTTGAGAATCCGGCGGGCCTTATCTCCCTGTAATTCGGGCATGAGAAATACGGGATCGTTGGGATTGATGCCATAGACAAAAATGGCTCGGCTGACGCCGGTTTCTGGATTGCGCCACAGTAGATATTCGCTGTATACGGGCATGATCCGCTCAACACCGTCTACACCGGCTGCCTGGTAAAGGCGCTCTCGCGGAAACACGGTGGAGGTACTGATTTCCAATGTCTCTGGTGAAATCAAGAACAGGTCGGCATTAAACTGCTCGTAAAAGTTGGTGGCGGTGGCAATCAGGGCTCCCATAAAGCCCAGATTCATGAAGATCAAAACGACGGCAAAGGCGACACCTGCGATCGCAACCACCAGCCGCGTACGTTCGTGCATCAAGTTAGACCAGGCCACCGATATCCTTGCCATGGCTAGCCTTCTGAGCCTTCAGACTCGATGTCGATCAGCACATCTACCTGGAGATTGGTCAGCGTGGCTACGGCTTCATCTTGATCCACAGCGATGAGCACTTCTACGATGCGGGCATCGGCATTGGCAGCAGGGTCGTCATCTAAGACATCATTTTTAAAGATTTGCAAGCCAATGGTTTCCACCGTGCCACTCAGGTCCCCTTCAAAGGCTCCGTTACGACTGGTAATCGTGGCGTTTTGTCCCAGTTTCACCAGACCTACATCGGTTTCATAGACTTCTGCCACCACATACATTTCATCCGTGTTGCCCATGGACAATAGCCGGTTGCTGGAGACAGCTTCTCCAGGGCGCACATAGATATCTAAAATTTGTCCGCTTACCGGGGCTTTGATTACCGTGCGGTTGAGTCTGGCATCGGCTAAAGTCAGGTTTTGTTGGGCTGATTCTACACCAGTCTCCACGGCTGCTAGCTGTAAATCAGCTTCTGCCATTGAGACTTGAGCAGTGGCGTTTTCTAGGTCTGTCGCTCGGGCCAGCTCTAGTTGAGTTTTGGTGGCGGCCGCATTGGCAATGTCGCTCATGAGTTCATCCACCTCGGTTTGTTGGCGGTCGAACTCCTGCTGAGTAATGGCTCCCTGATTTAACAGATCCTCAAATCGGGCCAGATCGATTTGAGCTAGAGATAGGCTGGCTTCCAGGCTACGAATTTTTGCAGCTTGGGCCTCGATAGCTTGAATCTGGGGCCGATCAATTTGCCCTGTTTTAGTATTAGCCTCGGCGATGCGAGCTGCCCCTAAACTGCGCTCGGCCGTTAGCTTACGCTGGGCTTCCCCTAGCTGGCTGGCGGCATAGTCGCGCTCAGCTTTACGGATTTCGTACATATCTAGCTCGGCCAGTATTTGCCCAGCCTCTACCTGGGTGCCCTCTTGCACCAGCATCCGAGCTAAGACGCCCGTTTCTGCTGCTGCGATATCAATGACTTCACCCTTCGGTTCAATGCGACCAAGAGCGGCTACATCTACGCGTTGGGGTGGTGGTTTGGCGGCCTCTTCAAGGGCGGCTTGTCTAGACTGGCGGATGGAGCGTAGGGCCAGGAGCGATGCACCGCCAGCAAGTAAAAGCAGCGCTATCCCTATCCAAAAACTACTCTTTCTGAAGGGGCGTTGAGCGGACTGTGGAACCATAGGAGTGTCTGAAGGATTGGCAGATAACAGACTCAACTGTCTCTATGGTGCTGGGTGGTAGCGAAAAGGAGACAGACTCTACCAATTAGCTTAATTCCTCTGGAGAGAATCATGGTGTTTTCGGCAGAGTGCTGGGCAGTTGACAATGCCTTTTCCATTGCCCTACTCAACCTATGCCCTACTCACCCTAAATCAAATTCATCAACGTTACTTCCCAGACGAGTCGCGGTTGAACATAGCGGAGTATCTGCTTGCGGGCTAATTCCAGCTGCTCCATGCCTTGGCCCTGGCCTCGGTGCCAGCGGCTTTGCTGTAGATAGTCCAATAGCCATAGCTGGGATTCTGGTTCTAAGGTTTGGGTGATTTGACGGGCGAGTTCTAGGGCGTTACGCAGGTTAGGAATGGGTTGATTAATCTGTTGTAGCAGTTCCGGTGGAATAGTTTGTAGCTGTTGCCAACTTGCGATCGCACTACCCGGGCTGCCTTGGGCTAATCCCAGTATTTCTGGATAATCCAAAATTTCCCCATAACCGCTTTGAGTCAGTACCTGGGCTAAATCGGCCGGGCCTAACCGTCGAAACGGGATAGTCTGACACCGTGAAAGCAATGTGGGTAATAGAGCCTGTTGATCGGGAGCGATCAGTACCAGAGTGGCTTGCCCTGGTTCTTCCAGGGTTTTGAGCAGACCATTGGCAGCGGCTTCAGCAATCAGTTCAGCGGCTTCAATAACGACAACGGCTCTAGCGGCTTCTAAGGGCGGTCGACTTAAAAAGCGAGCAATATCTCGAATTTGCTCCAGACGCACCTGGGGACGTCCGCGCCGCTTGATACCAGCTGCCTGGGCCTCAGCTACAGTCAGCAGCTTTCCTTGATGCAAATAGGTGGGCTCCACCCACAATAGGTCAGGATGATTACGAGACTGAATTCGTCGTTTAAGGTTATCTGGAGATTCATGGGAACCACTCAGCAGCATAGTTGCGAATGCAGTTGCCACCAGAGCGCGGCCCACACCTGCAGGACCTACAAATAGGTACCCGGGCGCAATGCGCTGTTTACTGACGGCTTGCACTAGTAAATTAACTGCCTGGGGCTGTCCAATAATGTGAAGGAAGTTCTGGGTTAGCGGGTTGCTCGATGCCGAGAAAACCTTAGAGGTCATACCACTGCTGTAAATAAGCTGAAATAACGGCTTGAATGTGTTTAGCCACCGTCTCTGGGGTCAGGCTACCATCCACCATCACAAATCGATCCCCTGGATGTTTCTGGGACTGGGCGACAAACCCCTCATGGACACGACGATGGAATTCAATACCTGCCTGTTCAATCCGGTCGGCATAGCTACGGGCAATGATGCGCTCTAACCCTTTTGCTACATCCAGCTTGAGCCAGAAGGTAAGGTCGCTGGTTAAGCCTCCAGTGGCAATCGTATTCAGGGTTTCAATCAGTTCTAGATCGAGCTGTCTGCCATAGCCCTGGTAGGCAATGGTGGAGTCGGTGTAGCGATCGCAAAGCACTAAATGACCCGCTTCCAGTGCTGGAACTAAAACGCGTTCTACATGGTGGGCCCGATCGGCTGCATAGAGTAATAACTCCGGTGTGCTGGTTAATTCCTCAGCGTCGGTGGCTGGTTGTAGCAAGATCTGTCTGATTTGTTTACCGATATTGGTTCCACCCGGTTGCCGAGTAACGATCACCCCGGTTGGATAGTGAGCTTGTTTATCCTTTAGAGTTTGCTCTAACCAATGATATAGGTACCGAATTTGAGTGGTTTTGCCACTTCCTTCAATTCCTTCGAAAACAATGAGTTTACCGCGCATTTTTTGCAGCTCTGAACCTTTGTACACACTGGGGCAACACATATCTATTTAATGCTGGATAGCATTAAATAGATATGTGTTAAACCGTTCGCCCTGTTGCTTAGGACAAAGAGTTAAACATAAGGTTTCTTGGAAAGTAAAACTCTCATCATTAGAAAATCTTTTGACCAGTCTTTGACCAGCAATGTTGTACTTGAATATGTACAAAATCAAACGCCTTCCTTATGCGATTACAAAGTCAGGAGGTTATCATTATGTATATATTAATTAAGGCAATGTACTACTGTTGGACTTAACCTGTATTTATCCTGAAAACCTTAGTATCCTCCAGAAGGGTAAAGTTGGATGCAGATTTCTAGCTAAATCTACTAAAAGATAAAATTCGGTTAGAAGTCGCAGGTTCCTGACTTATCGTCTAATCTAAGCTCAAAGACTTTACCTCATTACACCGTAGATTTTGAACTTGTATAGTAGCTTTAGCATTTTCTATGGCCCGGTATACCAACCTTTTTGTAAGCGTTCTTCCTGCCCACAACCTTCGTGAATCCTTACCGAATATTCTGCAAGCATGTGGGTTGAACTTGATTTACCAAGACGGCGATTACATGATGGCAAAGGAGCGTCCTGGCATTGTTTCCTTTAGTCAGCTAGCCACAGTTGAAGTGTTGATCGGGGCGGCTGATAAAACCGAGTTGCTGGCTCAAAACTCTGCCGTTACCGTCAATCTGGTCGTTAAGAATGAAGAGCTCCCGCTGAAAACCAATAATCATTGCCATAAGGTTTTTCAGCTAGTGAATCGAGCTATTGAACGCAAAGCCGGGTAACTAATTGGCCTATCAGACTGTTTGATAGGAGTCTGGATCATATGGCAATCTTGTGACGAGAACACACCGACGCAGCAGCTGGTGCATGGCAGTATCAGCTGTCATCTTCCTCGACAATCATGTTAGGGCTGATTAGCGTGATGTCAAATTCATCAGGGGGCACAGTTGATGTGGTGTCTCGCCTTAGTTGGTAGTAAATAGCCCTAGCTTGAGGCCCAAAGACGATTTCATCGCCATTTTCTAAGTTGTGGGCCTGGAGCTTACGCTTATTGATTAGCATGCCATTGGCACTGGGTTTACCTTTGAGATTGCCGTCAACAATGCGATAGTAGTAGCTTTCGTCATCTCTAGGCAGCTGAACCAGGGTGGCATGATGTCTAGAAACAAACTGCGAATCCAAGCGGATATCACATTTTGCATCGCGACCAACGGAATAGACGGAGCCATCTAAGACAATTTCCCGCCGACCTTTGCTGTCTTCGATGATAAGAATACTGCTGAGATGAGAACCTGAAGCCATGCTAACTGTGAAATGATGAATCTTATAGAAAAATCAGACTGTCAATAATTTCATTTACTGTCAATATTCTTGCAGTATTTAGAGCCTTCAGGATTTTCCTTCTTTATTTGGCCTTATGCAATGGAGCTACCATGCTTTTTATGGGCTCCTTTTCACTTTCTTCGCAGAAGATTAAGCTAATCAGGCAGTGATAGTGCTAAGTTCATCTGCCTTAAGACATAGCAGCCAATATAGCATTCCCCACTAAATACTAGAATATGACAACCGTCAACTTCCACAGGCTAAAAATTCAGAAGCCACTCCGCTAGCAGAGTGGCTTCTGAATGATATTCCAACTAATCGGAGGAACTAGGCTAAAGCAGCCTTAGCCACGTTACTGGTCAAGCGCTCGTAGGTGGCTCGCATTTTAAGTCCAACCAGTACTTGGAATAGACCTGTACCGTTTTTAGAGCCAGGATATTCCTGATGCTTTAATAGCAGCTCAGTCATTTCACCATAGCTGCGGGTAGAAATATTGCTGAGGTGCTCCTCAACATAGATAAGCTCCTCCAACTTCTCAAACTGGCCGTCAATTTCTAGAATTGACACCTCATTACCCATGTAGGTATCAGGACCATAGGCCATCCGAATTCCTGGGTAAGAGCAAGTTAGCTTACGACCGCAGGGTACCCAGTTGATTGTGGAGCCCTCATCAAATAGGTAGGCAGGCTCAAAGCCCTTCACACCTTCCTTTTGAATCATTTGAACCCGCAAAATCTTACGCTCTTTATCGTCCTTAATGAGGTTTGTGGGTAGAACCTGTAGTACTACATCGGCATATTGTTTCTGAATATCAATGTAGGCCTCGAAGTCTGGTTTACGGGCCTGAATAGACGCTAAAACATCCTCATAGGTGTGTCCCCGTTCTGCCATGTCACGCTGGATTTTCCAGGCAATTTTGACTTCATCACTGATGTCAAGATAAACACTGAAGTCAAGTAGCTCACGTACCCGCTCATCGTAGAGGGGATGCAGTCCTTCTATAACAACAATATGATTTGGATCAACTCGTTCGGGTGGATCAAGCAAACCAGTTTCGTGATTATAAATTGGCTTATCAATCGAAACTCCTGATTTTAGAGCTTTGATTTGCTCATACATCAGATCAAAATTGTTCGCCTTAGGGTTTAGAGCCGTTACTCCAGCTACCTTGCGCTGTTTACGATCTAGACTGTGATAGTCATCTAGACAGATGACAGTCATAAATTCTTCGCCAAAAAGATCGCTGAGACGTTTCAAAAATGTAGATTTTCCACATCCTGAATCACCGGCAACACCAATTAGAACCACGCGGTCGGGCTGACTGGTCATGGAGTCCTCTTATGAAAACAGTTAACAAATTTAATGTGAAACCAATCAACGAGCCTATGAACCCTGGCTCAGTTGGGTATCAGCAGTGGGTTTTGAACGTTGCAAAAGTTAAGAGTGATCCTATCAGAATCTGTAGCCTTTTGAAAGACTGGGGTAGGTGCTGTTTTTAACCAGTAAGCGGGATAAAGATATCTAGCGTGAGCAGGTCTATTCGCTTTCAATACTTGCTAGCCTATTACTAGCCTAAGCAATTTATGAGGAGCGGTGCTGCTGCATCATTATCGATTACTCGAAGCACCTTTAGTTCAAGTGTTTCTGGGTATGGATTGGCTATCAATTCAGATTAGAGTTTTGATTCTAGTCAATGGCGTTTGATGTTGAGAATCATGCTATTCGCTACTCTGATTGCCTGGGTTGTTTAATACCACCCGTTTTCAGTTGATGTCCTGGTCTTGCTGATCGCAAATTAGTCTGCAAGGCTCATTCGAACATTTTTTTATTGATTTAGTATGGCTGTCTCTAAAGCAACTGTTTCTGACGCAACCGAGAATGATGCGGTCCTGGAGCGTGAAATTTTAGGTTCTCGTCGTTGGAGCAATTACTGGTGGGCTATGGTGACGACTATTGGAGGTACGGGCTTTTTACTGGCGGGTATCTCAAGTTATATGGGTATCAACTTGCTGCCGTTTGCAGATCCTACCCAGCTAATCTTTATCCCCCAGGGGATTGTGATGTGTTTTTATGGCACGGCGGCACTGCTGTTATCGTTATATCTCTGGTTAATCTGTGCTTGGAATGTAGGGGGTGGCTACAACCGCTTTGATAAGGATGCTCAGGAAGCTCAAATCTTTCGGTGGGGGTTTCCGGGGAAGAATCGCAAAATTGATTTTAAGTACCCGCTGTCATCGATTACGGCGATCCGGGTTGATATTCGAGAAGGCTTAAACCCCAAGCGAGCCCTTTATCTTAGGGTCAAAGGTAAAGGGGATATTCCCCTGACCCGTGTAGGGCAGCCAATGTCTCTAGCCGCTGTGGAAAATCAAGGAGCTGAGCTGGCTCGGTTTCTGCAGGTTCCCCTAGAGGGCCTGTAGCGATATTGACAAGGTTTGTATAGGTCTCTCCCGCTTGAAAAGGCAGGGGCTGTGTGACAAGATATGGTGCCTTTAATGGAGCGCAGGAATTAATCATGGTTTTGGATTTTCGCATCAGATGGGCCATTGTGTTAGTAGCAGCGTTGTTTATGGTGAGCTGTACTTCTGGATCAACTGAGCCGTCAGAGCCAGCTGCCGCTCCTGCCACTGAGCCTGCCGCTTCGACAGAACTAGCTGTAGCGCCTGCACCTGAAGGCTTAGCACGGCTACAGGGGGCTGCGACTGTCGAGTTAGTGGTGAATGGAGAGAGTATTTTGGTTGAGGTCGATGGCGATCAAGCGCCCATTACGGCTGGTAATTTTGTCGACCTGGTTCAGCGTGGTGTTTATGATGGCACGGTGTTTCATCGGGTAGTGCGTGAGCCTCAGCCATTTGTTGTCCAGGGAGGTGACCCTCAAAGTACGGATCCTTCAGTGCCTGTACAACAGCTTGGTACAGGGGGGTTTGTTGATCCTGATACCCAGGAAAAGCGGCTGATTCCATTAGAGATTACGCCCGCAGGCGCAGAGCAGCCCATCTATAGCCAAACCTTTGAAGCAGCAGGTGCAACGGTTAAGCCTGCACTGCTCCATACCCATGGAGCAGTAGCGATGGCCCGGTCTCAGTTTCCGGATTCGGCGTCGTCTCAGTTTTATTTTGCGCTGGCAGATCTACCCTTTTTGGATGGTAGCTATGCGGTTTTTGGCTATGTAACTGAAGGATTGGATGTGGTGGATGCGATTCAACAGGGAGATGTGATTGAATCGGCTACGATCGTTGAAGGTCTGGATAATCTGGTAGCTGAATAATCTGTTGGGAATGATGCTTGAAACTGTGCCGTAGTTTATTCAATGGTTGATGTCGTAGTAACCGGAATTGGGTTGTGGACGGCCTTGGGGACAACGGCGCAGAAGACATGGTCAGAGCTATTGGCTGGTAAAAGTGAGATCGCACTGCGCCAGCCCTTTTTATCACTGCCGCCTCTGCCCCTGGCAATGACAGGAAAACAACCAGCTGTTCCAGAAACTTTGCTAACAGCAACGATTAAGGAAGCTATTGCTGATGCCGGTTTAACAGCTCCCTTGATGGACTGTGGGGTAGTGGTAGGCTCTAGTCGCAGCTATCTGAACCGTTGGGAAGCTATGGCGAGGGGTGAGATGTCACCCACATGCTGGCTACCGTCGCTGCCCTGTGGTTTATCAAGTCACGCAGCTCATATGTTAGGTAGTCAGGGGCCTGTGCTGGCTCCAATGGCAGCCTGTGCCACGGGACTGTGGGCTCTGTTTCAAGGTTACCTGCTGTTGCAGATGGGGCAGTGTGATCGGGTGGTGGTGGCAGCTGTGGATGCACCGATCACCCCCCTGACGCTGGCGGGGTTTCGTCGGATGGGGGCGATGGCGACGGATGGCTGCTATCCGTTTGACTGCGATCGCAGTGGATTAGTTCTAGGAGAAGGAGCGGCAGCAATTGTGTTGGAACTTAGGAAAGCGGTTCCAGACAAGTCTAATTATGGCCAAATCTTAGGATTTGGTCTCAGTAATGATGCCTATCACATTAGCTCTTCACGACGGGATGGCACCCTGGCGGTAGCTCAGCAGTGTTTGCAACGCAGTGGGTTACACCCCAGCGACATCGATTATATTCATACCCATGGCACCGGTACTCGCCTCAATGATGCCAATGAAGCCTATATGATTCAGCAACTGTTTCCTGAAGCAGCTGTCAATTCTACTAAGGGAGCCACCGGGCATACCCTAGGCGCAGCAGGGCTGATTGGCACCGTGTTTAGTCTGCTGGGTTTAAAACATCAGTGCTTACCTCCCTGTGTGGGGCTTAAACAGCCTGAATTTGACCTCAATTTTGTCCGCTGCCGTCGTCCTTTGCCAATCAGAAATCTGCTGTGTAGCAGTTTCGGGTTTGGTGGGCAGAATGCTGTCGTTGCTATTGCTCAGGCCTGAACGTATCACGTTGCCTTGACAAGATATCTAATAGTCATCCCCCTGGTAGTAGATTGGAGCGCTAAACTGGGTGTGTTGATTTGGCAGATCTTGTCAAGCAGGTTGGTCAATGACCAATCTGTTTTAGTCCGAACTATTGAGATTGACATAGTAATAGTTATCTCCAGACTCAATTTTTAGTTGTACGTTCTTTTGTATGAATAAAACTACCCACTCCTCCTCCCAGCCACCATCATTAAAACGTCGTGCAACACGCACCCTGGCCATTGGATGGTTTTTGCTGCAAGGTCTGATGGCAGCGCCACTCGTTGCAACTCAACCGGCTGCTGCCCAGGTGGTAGAGGGGACAGAGGAGGATACTCAGATTACCTACGGTCAGCTATTAAAGAAGCTAGATCAGGGGCAAGTAGAGCGGGTTGAACTAGATAATTTGCGAGGTGTGGCCAATGTGCGCATTAAGGGAGATGACGATCAAGCACCGCTACATCCGGTAACCCTTTTTGCTAACGATGTTTATAATCAGCGGCTACTGCAAAAGCTACGCAGTAGCGGCGTTGACTATGAAGTGTTAGAACGTTCTGATAATAGTGCACTGACAGGCCTGGCGGTGAATGCATTGTTGGCGCTGATTGTGGTATTTGCTTTACTGATGATTTTGCGTCGGTCTGCCAATTCCGCTAGCGGTGCCATGAACTTTGGCCGTTCCCGTGCCCGGTTCCAAATGGAAGCAAAAACGGGGGTGATGTTTGACGATGTCGCTGGCATCGAAGAGGCCAAAGAAGAACTCCAAGAAGTGGTTACATTTCTCAAAAATCCTGAGAAATTTACAGCTATTGGAGCCCGTATTCCTAAAGGTGTGTTGCTTGTAGGTCAGCCGGGAACGGGTAAAACTCTCTTGGCCAAAGCAATTGCCGGAGAAGCCGGTGTACCTTTCTTCAGCATTTCGGGGTCTGAATTTGTTGAAATGTTCGTGGGTGTGGGCGCTTCTCGGGTGCGCGACCTGTTTAAAAAGGCCAAGGAAAATTCTCCTTGCATTGTTTTTATTGACGAGATAGATGCAGTGGGGCGTCAGCGGGGAGCCGGTATTGGCGGTGGCAATGATGAACGTGAGCAGACCCTAAATCAGCTGCTAACGGAGATGGATGGCTTTGAGGGAAACAGTGGAATCATTGTGATTGCAGCGACTAACCGTCCCGATGTTCTAGATGCGGCGTTGTTACGACCGGGAAGATTTGATCGACAGATTACGGTTGACTTGCCCAGTTACAAAGGCCGTCTGGGGATCTTAGATGTGCACGCGCGGGATAAGAAAATAGCCGACGATGTTAATCTTGAAGCGATTGCCCGTCGAACTCCAGGATTTTCTGGTGCCCAGTTAGCCAATTTGCTGAATGAAGCCGCCATTTTAACAGCGCGTCGTCGTAAAGACGCTGTCACTATGGAAGAGATTGACGATGCTATCGATCGTTTAACCATTGGTTTGACCCTCACACCGCTACTTGATAGCAAAAAGAAACGGCTGATTGCTTATCACGAAGTTGGCCACGCTTTAGTGAGTACCATGCTGAAGCATTCAGACCCCTTAGCGAAGGTAACGATTATTCCTCGCTCCGGCGGTATAGGCGGGTTTGCTAGCTATTTGCCCAAGGAAGATCGTGTTGATGATGGGCTGATTTCCTATGCTGAACTAATTGATCGAATCACGATGGCGTTGGGGGGGCGGGCTGCTGAAGAGATTGTTTTTGGGGCAGATGAGGTTACCCAGGGAGCAGCCAACGATATTCAACAGGTGACTAATATTGCTCGTCAGATGATCACGCGATTTGGCATGTCAGAATTGGGTTCGTTTGCAATGGAATCTCCCAGCAGCGCTATTTTCCTGGGACGTAGCGACCTGATGCAGCGTTCAGAATACTCAGAAGAGATGGCGGCAAAGATTGATCATCGTGTACGGGAGATTGCGATGACGGCCTATAATCAGGCTCGCTCAATGCTCAAAAATAACCGTTCGTTACTAGATCGATTGGTGGATCGGCTAGTGGAAAAAGAAACCATCGACGGAGAAGAATTTCGAGGTATTGTTAGCGAGTATGTAGATATACCTTCTGCCAGGAAATAAGTTGAAGGCACCCTGGCTAGAGGTCCTCAACCGAGGTCACCTCAGCCAACGTCTCAGCCAAAAAAACAATTTTTCGCAGCCCACATTGCCCTTACTACTGGTAAGGGGCCTTACTGCCGGTAAGGCTTATGCCGGTAAGGCTTACTGCCGGTAAGGGCAGTAATACTTCGAGAAAAAAGAAAGAGGCACTAAATTTATTCGAGGGGCTCTCCATCAAGCAGCTCAATCCGGCCAGAAGAACGCAGACACTCTAAACGCCAGCGTTGACCAGATACACGCCCTGGGAGAAATCCTAGAATGGTTAAGTGATTCTCGCCGCGATCGGTTTTGACTTTAACCAGCAGGTCGTTTTTACTTTGACTCACAATAAGTGCCTCTATTTCGAACTCGCCTTCACGATTCCAAGGAAGTTCATGCTGTGATTCCGGCTCTTGGGAACGAAGAACAGCGCGAGTGTTTTCAGCTTCAGACATTGGAGCAGTCATAGGTAATTGGGAGGTTGTCGAACAGGGGTACAGCTGTAATGTACCCAGCCACTCGCAAAGATGGCCTTAGGTAGACCTTAACATCTTGACTGGTCGATAGATTGTGCTGCAGATCATAAAGACTGAGGAGAGATGGAACTCAGAGCCAGAGCAGACGTCTGCTTGAGCCTGTGAGGTGAACTTACCGAAGTGCCTGCTGGTCGTCATACATCGCCCGTAACACCATCGCTGGATCGACCCAACTGCTCTCAAATTTTAGGCCCCAATGTAAGTGAGGCCCGGTGGTGCGTCCTGTCATACCTACCCGACCGATGGGCTGGCCTGTCCCAACCTTGGAGCCTTCTTGGATACGAATGTTGCCATCGGTATCAACCATCACCTGTCGGTTACCTTCACGAGTGACATAGCCTTGCATATGGCAGTAGATATGGAGCCATTCCCCTGATTCGACCACAATGGATGTGCCACAGGCGCTGTCATCTGAAATTTCGACTACCCGTCCTTCCCACCAATTGCGAATGTAGCTACCCAAGGGAGCTGCTATATCTAGACCATAGTGAAATTGCTCTCCCCCATAGGGAGATTGACGATAGCCAAAAGGCGAGGTGTAGGCTTGAAAGTTTTCTACTGGAAATGAAGCGAAACTCCAGGGATTATTGACTTTAGCCAGTTTAATTTCGGCTGCTTTTGCAGATTTACGCTGGATGGGTGAGATCAGTCCAGTAATGGTCCACAGGGATAGCCCTCCCAGAAGGAAAAGTTGAGCAAGGCTGCTCCGACGGCGACGAGATTTGCGTCCTCGCCTTAAATAAGCCATGAGAGTCTGGGTAACCCCTTTTTGAGAAGTGGATTTAACAGAACTCGATTTCATATATCCAGAAGGCGTAGAACAATGACTCTAGTTAGAGTTTTCCCAGGGCTTTAGGGCAATTGGAGAACTAGACATGGCAAACGGTTGTAGTAACCGCATTGCAGATTGCAGCATTGCTCGATAATGTACATCAATTTCCTTAAATTGAATACAGCATTTAGTTTTTTATGGGTAAAAACATTATTTTGTTTTTTATTAATCGCCAGAAAAATAGTTTGAATGGTTCTATCAGGTTTGCCTATTTAGGCTAGTCATTGAGAGCGACGACCATGGAAGAACTAGATCCGATGCAATGGTATCAACAGGGGATTGCATTTGATGAGCAGGGACGGTCTCAGAACGCGATCGCATGTTACGACAAGGCTATTGATCTGCAGGCTGATTATTATGAAGCCTGGGTGCGACGTGGATTAGCCTTAATGCTGTTGGCAGAATTTCAGCGGGCGATTGCAAATTTTAATCAGGCGGTTGCCTTAAAAATGGACCTGGATTTGGCCTGGTATCTCAAGGCCTACTGCCATGCTCAAATGCAGGCGGATGACTTTGCGCTGCTGGCCCTGCAAAAGGCGGTTGCCCTCAACCCTGGTCAGTGGATTGACATGGCGGGTAAAGAAGTGGCGTTTGATCAACTGAGAAACAATCCCCGATTTCAAGAGCTGGTGACGGCTTAAGCAGTTCAAACGGGATTGCCAAATGTTGAGTTTTTATGGCTAGTCCTCAGGGAAAATTCACGCATCATGCCATTTTTTCTGCTATCTGTAATGGGCGCGGCGGGTGCCGTTGAGAATTGCTCCATTACCGGACAGCGCCGCTATGCAGGCCATAACTTCGATTCATACAGATTTATTTTTTGTGGGTGGCGGCCATACCCATGCCATTGTGTTACGGAAAATTGGCATGAAGGCATTGCCTGCAGGGGTGCGGCTGACACTGATTACAAATCTGGTGGATACGCCCTATTCGGGAATGCTGCCCTGTCACATTTCAGGACTATATGGTTTTGACCAATCCCATATCGATTTGCGCCCCCTGACTCGATTTGCTAACTGCCGATTGATTATGGATGAGGTGGTGAATATTGATGCGAACCAGCAGCTGATCTACTGCCGCCATCATCCCCCCATGAGGTACGATGCGCTATCTATTGATATTGGCAGTACGCCGGGAACGGTAGCCGTACCGGGGGCCAAGGAGTATGCCATACCGGCTAAACCCGTGCCGGATTTGCTGCGGGCGTGGCACGGCTATCTGCAAGGATTAGACGGGGCTCAGTCAGCCACCATTGGGATTGTGGGCGGTGGTGTGGGCGGTGTGGAACTGGCCCTGAATATGCAAGTGCGTTTACAGCAGGCGGTGGGGCCAGGGGCGAATGTGCATGTGTTTCATCGAGGAACGCGGCTGGCTACTGGGCGGAGTCGGGCGACCCAGCGACAGCTGGCCAAGATTTTTCGCGATCGCAATATCCATACCCACCTATCGGAATCTGTTTGTGCGGTGGAGCGGATATCAGCCGATACTGTGCAGGTGTACTGCGAGTCAGGCTTAAAGGTACGGTGCGATCGCGTCTTTTGGGTGACCAATGCTAACGCGGCTTCTTGGCTTGCCCATACAGGGCTTTCGACAGACAACCATGGCTTTATTTTAGTGGGGGATACCCTGCAGACCCTCTCCCATGACAATGTGTTTGCGGTGGGGGATGTGGCTACTATGGTGAACCACCCGCGACCCAAGGCAGGTGTGTTTGCCGTCCGTCAGGGGCCACCCCTCTATAAAAATCTGCAGCGCTATCTCTCGGGTCAATCTCTAAAGCCGTTTAAGCCCCAGAGTCAGTTTCTAAACATTATTGATCTGGGTAACGGTGGTGCCATTGCTTCCAGGGGACCGTGGTCAGCTGAGTCCATCTGGTTTCGCCGTTGGAAACATCGTATCGACGGCAACTTTATGGCATTGTTTGATCACTTCCCGGCCATGGCTGGGGTGGCACGCATCAGCAATATTCAAACGCAGCAGCCTATCGCTCAACACTGTGCGGGGTGCGGTTCGAAGGTAGGCAGCTCGGTACTCAATCAAGCTTTGAGGCGAGCCAGGGCTGAATTTCCGGAGATAGCCCGCTGGCCAAACCCGGTCAAAGTGGGGTTAGACTCCCCCGATGATGCGGCAGTAGTGACTATACCTGCTGGCAAGCTGGCAGTGCAGACGGTAGATCAGTTTCGAGCGATTGTCGATGACCCCTATATCTTTGCCCAAATATGTGTGAATCATTGTTTGAGCGACCTGTTTGCCATGGGAGCCACCCCTCAAACAGTGTTAGCTCTGGCTACGTTGCCCTATGGCACAGATACTATACAAGCTGAGACTCTCTATCAGCTGCTAACCGGGACTTACCAAGCCCTGACTTCGTCGCAAACCTGGCTAGTGGGTGGGCACACCAGCGAGGGACCCGAGCTGGCCCTGGGATTTGCCTGTAATGGTTGGGTAGCTCCCGATCAAATTTTAGCCAAGCAGAATTTGCATCCTGGCCTGGGGCTGATCCTAACCAAGCCTTTGGGGACAGGGGTGCTGTTTGCAGCCGATATGCAGCGGGCCGCTAAGGGGCGCTGGATCGAAGCTGCCGTTGCCAGCATGGTGCAATCCAATCAGCTGGCAGCCCAGTGTTTGCGAAACCATGGTGTGGTGGCTTGTACCGATGTGACCGGGTTTGGCTTGCTGGGGCACCTGTATGAAATGCTGCAGTCTAGTCAGGGCTTAACTATAGCCTTAGATCTAGAGGCACTACCGGTATTACCGGGAGCACACTGGTGTTTTGACACGGGCTATCTCAGTTCTCTACACGGGCGTAATCAGCAGATTGAAGCTCAGCTCCAGAATCCTCAGCCTCATCGAGCTAACTACCCGCTGTTGTTTGACCCCCAAACCTCGGGAGGGTTGTTGGCGGCGATTCCCCAAGAACGTATCCCAGACTGTTTAAGGGCATTGCAGCGTCAGGGCTATGAGCACAGTCGCTACATTGGTGACGTTGTGCCTGTCATAGCGGGACAAGCGCCTTTTACAATCAGAGGGTGAAATCCTCAGGGATTTTGCCTGTCCTTCAAGTCGTTACCTGGTGCCCCAGCTTCTCTCGATCACTGATTTTTGGCAGGCCTCTGGCCCCATTCTGGATGTACGCAGCCCCGGTGAGTACATCCAGGGACACTTACCCAGTGCCGTCAGCTTTCCACTGTTTTCCGATGACGAACGAGCCCAGGTGGGGATCTGTTATAAGCAGCAGGGCAAAGAGACAGCCATTGAAATGGGTCTGGAGCTGGTGGGGCCAAAGATGGCTGGAATGGTCAAACAGGCTAAAGTCTTGGCCCCTGAGCGGCAGGTGCGGCTGCACTGCTGGCGGGGGGGCATGCGCAGTGGGTCGGTGGGCTGGTTATTGGAAACCAGTGGATTGGATGTCACCCTATTGTCAGGGGGATATAAAGCGTTTCGACACTGGGTTAGGACGACCTTGGCAACACCTCGACCGCTGATCGTGGTGGGTGGCATGACCGGCACCGGTAAAACCGATATTCTCCATGCCCTTAGGGAGTTAGGGGAACAGGTTCTAGATTTAGAAGGACTGGCTAACCATCGTGGCAGCAGCTATGGCGCTCTAATGCTACCGCCACAGCCCAGTACCGAGCAGTTTGAGAATTTAATTGCAGAGCAATGGGTTAAGTTTGACCCGCAGCGTCCGGTGTGGATTGAGGCGGAAAGTCGCCGGGTGGGTACCTGTTGTGTGCCGAACGAAATCGTAGTCCAAATGGAAGCTGCCCCCACGCTCGAAGTGATGCGTTCTGACGCGGAGCGTCTAGGTATCCTGGTTGGTGTGTATGGTCAGGCCCAGACTGATGAGCTGGTGGCCGCAACTGAACGATTGCATAAGCGTTTGGGAGGGCTGCGGACCCAAGAGGCTGTTCAACACATTAATAGAGGTGAACTGGCAGAGGCAGCTGCTATGATTTTGACTTACTATGACCGTACATACCGGCATGACCTTGTCCGTCGTGGCAAACAGATTCCTCAGGTAGATGTATCTGGGATGTCAGTCTTGCAGGCGGCTCGGTATTTACGATGTCAGGTAAGTGACTGGGGTTGGCACAAGGGTTGACCCCTGACGTAAGGGGACAGTTTAGCTAGCAATCGGCGGCTATTTTGCTGCTGTGTTTTTGGACTATTGAAGTTGTGTCTGTGGCTTTAGTCTTGGATTGGTTATGAGCTTTCTGTACTACGCACTACCGGCTATCGTTACCTTTTTAATAGCGCTGTACGCATTTTTCAAAGATACGGCTGCGTCGAAGGCAAGTGTATTGAATTGGACATTTGTGATTGTTGCTGGTTTAATTTGGCCGCTCACGCTGCCCTTTATTGTTTGGAAAAAGCTATCGTCAAATTTAAAGCTGGACAACGCTGGCTTTAAATTTAAGCGGAGCCATACAGTTTAGGCTGCAAGCCTTAGATAGAACTGCATAGTCTAGGCGCTGCCATATGGGCTTCGGCTGTTTGTAAATGCTTTGCCAGGGTATTTTTGGGCAGGGGGCCTTCAAGATGATCCCATGGCAGTGGTTGCTTTGTTGGCCAATCTGTATGGACGTAAAATTCTAGCGGCGGCAGCTGACCTTTGAGTTCCTTAAAGGCACGCCGATAGCTGCCCAAAGAATCGCCGTAGTGGCGAGTGAGTTCTAGCAGCTGACCGATGCGTCGATCACCTCGGGAAATGAGGGTCTGAATAACAGACCAGTTGTAGCTTTCGGGTCTAAAGTCGATGCCCTGAGATCGCAGTTTCTTTTGTAAAAACTTCAGCCGCTTTTCGGCCTGACGATTTACTCCATACCACTGAAACGGTGTGTGGGCTTTGGGGACAAAGGTGCTACAGCCGAGGGTCAGGCGTAGTCCCTTAGCGGCTTTTTTCAGCTGCAGCATCATGGTGGCCGTAGCCTCTAAGTCAGCCTCTGTTTCCCCCGGTATGCCTGCCATGCCATAGAGCTTGACGCTGCCCAGTCCCCCGGCCTTGGCGTTGACCACTGCCCGCTCAATATCGGCAGTATCCAGCTTTTTATTAATGGTTTCACGTACCCGTTCCGAGCCACTTTCGACGGCAATGGTAATGGACTTGGTGCCATGCTTGACCAGGGTTTTGGCTAGTTTTTCATTAACGGTGTTTGTGCGTACCGAGGCAATGCTGAGGCGGACATCATCGTAGTCGGACTGGTTAATGTAGTCCAGCAGCTGCTCAAAGCCTGGATGCTGGGTGACCGATGCTCCCAGCAGTCCCAGGCGTTTAGTTACCTGTAGCCCCTGCTCAATGGCAGGAATCAGGGACTCATCCAGGCTGGCCGTGCGGAATGGCAGGGTTAAGTAGCTGGCTAGACAGAAACGACACATTTCTGGACAGCTACGCACCACCTCCACCATAAAAATATTTTCCCAGGCAGCTTTTTCGGTAACGACCGTTGAGGCCAACAGTACATTGCCTCGATAGGTTTGTTTTTTGACAATATCTGGCGCGCCGTTAACGGCCTCCACCCGGTTAATGGGACCGGTGGAGTCTTCATACACTGGCTGATAAAGGCTAGGGATATAGATACCAGGTACCTGGGCCAGTGCGGTTAGTTTTTCTAGACGGCTGGCGGAGCGTACCGACTGATAGGTGTCAATAAATCTGGGAATCAGATCTTCGCCGTCCCCCAGGAGCACTACATCAAAGAAATCAGCAAAGGGTTCAGGGTTGGCTGTGAGTACAGGTCCACCGCCAAAGATGAGGGGATGGTGGTGGGTGCGATCGCAGCTACGAATAGGAATTTTCTGCTGTTCCAGCAGATTCAAAATATTGATATAGTCTAACTCCCATGACACTGAAAACCCTATCAGTTCAGGGTTAGGGGGTAGACCATCGGAAATATCCGTAAACAAACGACCCACTCTCAGATCGCTACGCTGAGCCAGCATCGCCCAAATTACCTGGTATCCCAAGCTAGTAATCCCGATCGTATATTCGTTGGGGAACGCAAATATAACGGGAATAGCATCGGAATTGGATGTGGTAGGGGTAAACAGCAGGTGCTCTGCTGCAAATACAGATGCTGTCAAAATGAGGACATGGACCTTAGGTATGCAAACATCCTAATCCATTAGAGCAGTTGCCATGGGTAACAAAAAACTCCCAGAGACCTAATAATCATTCCCTGGGAGTTTTCTAATCAGTATGAGATTTCAATCAACATGAGATTGACCTAGGCAGGCCACTTGGCGGCAACAACCTCAGCCAGGTCAACAACACGCTGGCTGTAACCCCATTCATTGTCATACCAAGCAACAACCTTAACCATGTCGCCATCCATAACCAAAGTCAGGCTGGAGTCAACAATGGAAGAATCGTCGGTCTTACGGTAGTCAATGGAAACCAGAGGCTCTTCGGTATAGCCTAGAACCCCTTTCATGTGGCCATTTGCGGCGGCCTTCATGGCTTCATTGACTTCTTCTTTGATTGTCTTTTTCTCGACTTGAACCACCAAGTCAACAACGGATACGTTAGGTGTGGGTACACGCATGGCAATACCGTTGAGCTTGCCCTTCATGTCAGGAATAACCAAAGCAACAGCTTTAGCCGCACCAGTGGATGTAGGAACGATGTTGATTGCAGCAGCACGGGCCCGGCGCAGGTCGCGGTGGCTAGCGTCTAGAATGCGCTGGTCACCAGTGTAGCTGTGGGTGGTAGTCATAGTGCCTTTGATGATGCCAAAGGCGTCGTTAACCACTTTAACCACAGGGGCCAAGCAGTTAGTGGTGCAGCTAGCGTTGCTGATGATGGGGTTCTTGCCGTGAACATACTCATCGGAGTTAACGCCGATGACATAAGTATCAACGTTGCCGCCCTTACCAGGAGCTGTAATCAGTACCTGCTTAGCACCGGCTTCAATGTGACGGCGTGCACCTTCTTCGCTGACAAAAACACCTGTGGATTCAATTACAAGATCGATGTCCCAAGCTCCCCAAGGTAAATTGTTTGGATTACGGTCGGAACAACACTTGATAGTCTTACTACCGACGGTAATGGTGTCGTCGGTAAAGCTTACGTCTTCGTCCAGACGGCCCAACAAGGAGTCGTACTTAAGTAAATGACAAGCTGTTTTAGGATCGGAAGTATTGTTGATTGCAACAATGTCGAAGCCTGAATTTTCTCTGGTTAACCAACAGCGTAGGAAATTGCGCCCGATGCGCCCAAAACCGTTGATAGCTACTCTAATCACTGCGCTTACCCTCTGTCGTATAACTGCGTCAAACTAGCGTTTGCATTAGCAAACCCAATGATATCCTATTGTTTGAACAGCCCGGGAGCACGGATATTACAATCAAATCCGTAGAATTAAACTCATTTCCCGCGCCCAACAATTGGTCTATCGTTCCATATTGAGATTAAGTATAATTGCTCACGGCATTGGCTTACAAGTCGGTCTTAAGAATCTCTGTGAAATTCTGATAAATCCTAAATAGCTCAGGGTTTCTAGCCGCAGACATTGAATCTATAAGTGTTGATGCCGAATAACCTACGCATATTTGGGGAGCCTGGTGGATGGATATATGGGCATCCTGTGGATTCCTGGTATTATACGCCTGAAATATCTGGTGTGGTGTGTGAGGTGAGTGTTTATGCCGATGGCAGTAGATTTTAGTGGCAGGCCATTTCACTTTATTGGTGTTGGTGGTATTGGTATGTCGGCTTTGGCTTATATGTTGGCGCGGCGACAGCTGCCGGTGTCAGGTTCTGACAGACGCTTGACGCATATTACCCATCGTCTTCAGGAGAATGGTGTTCGTGTATTTTGGAGCCAGGAGGCAGAGAATATTGCCCAGGTAACCCAAAAGACATCAACAGGTGAAGTGATTCTGCCTCAGGTGGTATGTTCTACAGCCATTGGCCCTAGCAACCCTGAGTATCAGGCGGCCATTGATGCAGGCTGTCCAATGTTTCATCGTTCTGATATTTTGGCAGCTTTAATGAATGACGCCCGGGGAATTGCTGTTGCGGGTACCCACGGTAAGACGACCACCAGCAGCATGGTGGGGTATCTATTGCTGAAGGCAGGGATTGATCCGTCGATTGTTATTGGTGGTGAGGTATCGACATGGCAGGGGAATGCCTATGTTGGCACCAGTGACTACATGGTGGCTGAGGCGGATGAGTCTGATGGTTCCTTAGTCAAATTGTCTGCTGCGATTGGCATTATCACTAACATTGAGTTGGATCATCCAGACCATTACAACACTTTGGATGAAATTGTTGGCATTTTTAAGCACTTTGCCCAGCAGTGTGATCTGGTGATTGGCAGTGCGGATTGTGATACGGTTCGTACTCAAATTCGGCCTACCATTACTTATAGCCTGCGGCCTGAGTCAGGGGCTGATTATATTGCCAAGGATATTTGTGAGACTTCCCAGGGAACAATGGCTGAGATTTGGGAACAGGGAACTCGATTGGGGGAATTACATCTTGCTATTCTAGGGCGTCATAATTTGAGTAATGCTCTGGCTGCTATTGCGGTGGCGCGACGTTTGGGTGTTGAGTTTGATGCGATCGCAACCATTATGGCTACCTTTGAAGGGGCTAAACGTCGTTTTGACCACCGTGGTTTCCACAACAATATATTGTTTATCGATGACTACGCTCACCATCCCAGCGAGATTATAGTCACCCTGGCTGCAGCAAAAGTGAAGATTACCGAGCTTTTAGCCGATGTCAAGCAGCGACGTGTTGTGGCTGTGTTTCAGCCCCATCGTTACAGTCGAATCGCCACCCTGCTGCAGGAGTTTGCCAGGGCGTTTGATGATGCTGATCAGGTGATTGTCACCGACATCTATAGTGCTGGAGAGCCTAATGTATCGGGTATTACGGGAGAAGATGTCACCAGTACCATTGGGGAATATCACACCCAGGTAGCCTATGCGGCTACTTTGGATGACGTAAAATCCAAACTGGCATCAATTTTACAACCCGGCGATCTTGTTATTTTTCTCACAGCGGGCAACTTAAATCAGGTTATTCCAGAGGTTATGGAGTACCAGTCTGAACAAGCTGAAGAAGCTGCTTTGACGCGTGTATAGCAACCCACCTGAACGTTTAATATGACCATCGAAAAGCAACTAACGGGTACAGGCTGTGTCGCCAAGGCTCAGTTTTCCCTGGCGAATTTGACTACATTTAAGGTCGGTGGTCCGGCTGAGTGGTTTGCCGCTCCTGGCAATGTGAGTGAACTGCAGGCCTGTGTCCAGTGGGCACAGGCTGAAGGGCTACCCATTACTCGTTTGGGAGCCGGTTCTAATTTACTGATTAGCGATCAGGGGCTACCGGGACTGGTGATTTGTACCCGCTATTTGCGACAGGCTGAGTTTGATGATTCAGGACGGGTAACGGCAGCGGCTGGTATGCCCATGGCTACCCTGGCTTGGAAAGTGGCTAAACGGGGTTGGCGCGGACTGGTTTGGAGCATAGGGATTCCCGGTACCGTGGGGGGCGCAGTGGTCATGAACGCCGGTGCCCACGGTAGCGATACCCAGGAAATTTTGGTCAGTACTGAAGTGCTCAACCCCGATGGCTCTCTAGAAACCCTTACACCTGACCAACTTCAATTTAAATACAGGACATCTGTACTACAGGCTGATCCAAGGATGGTTACCCAGGCCACATTTCAACTGCAGACTGGTCACGATCCGCAAGTGGTACGGGCTGAGACTTCGGCTGATTTAGATCAGCGTCGTTCCACACAGCCCTATCACCTACCCAGCTGTGGTAGTGTGTTTCGCAATCCCCAGCCCAAAAGTGCTGGCTGGCTAATTGAGCAGTCCGGTCTCAAAGGCTTTAAGATTGGTCAGGCTCAGGTGGCAGAGCGCCATGCAAACTTTATCCTTAACTGCGGTGGTGCCACCGCTAGCGATATTTTTAAGCTAATTCGTCATATTCAAGGCATTGTGGAAGATAAGTGGTCTTTACAGCTCAGACCCGAGGTGCAGATTCTAGGAGATTTCCAGACAGTCTAGGGTGAATGGTGAGTCGTGAAGATGAAGTGTCTTACAGCGTTTCTACATCACCTTTCTTGGTGTCCTAAAACACTCACCAGCAAAGCAAACTCACCATTCACCACTTACCAAACATTGCAATTCCGGCCAAGGCAACGTATAGTTTGACAGTTAATTTAGTAAAATCAGGCCGCTGATCATGAGCAAAGGGCAAGGTTTTGGCTTCGGTCTTGGAAAAATGAAAGAGCTGAGCGAAGCCTTCAAGAAGGCTCAGCAAGTTCAAGAGGGTGCTAAAAAGCTCCAGGAAGAACTTGAACAGATGGAGATTGAAGGTGAATCAGGCGGTGGCTTGGTTAAAGTTGTCCTCAGCGGCAATCAGGAGCCCAAGCGAGTTGCTATTTCCCCTGAAGCAATGAATGAGGGGGCAGAAGTACTGTCTGATTTGGTATCAGCCGCCATGCGTGATGCCTATCTCAAGTCAACAGAGACCATGCGTGAGCGGATGGAAGAGTTGACAGGTGGTTTACAGCTACCTGGTTTGTAGATCTTTCCAACAGTTATCTCTGGAAGCGATTAGCGTTTGAGCCGCTAGTCGCTTTTCCTGTGTCTATGTTTAGCTATTGTCGCTTTTGTTGGGTCAGCTTCTGTTATGACAACTCGACTGCTGTTTGTATGCCTGGGGAATATTTGTCGTTCTCCATCCGCTGAGAACATCATGAACTATTTGATCGAGAAACAAGGTTTGCAGCAACAGGTCAGCTGTGACTCTGCAGGTACATCGAGCTATCACATTGGCAGCCCTCCGGACAGTCGCATGGCCGCTGCTGCCAAAAAGCGTGGCATTAAACTAGTGGGTCGCGCTAGACAATTTGTGGTAGATGATTTTAGCCAGTTCGATTTGATCCTCGCCATGGATGACAGCAACTATCGCAATATTTTGACGCTGGATGCCTCCAGGCAGTATGGGCACAAGGTTAAGCGCATGTGCGAATTTTGCCAGGAGCATCGCGATCGCGAAGTCCCCGATCCCTACTATGGTGGCGCAGATGGATTTGACTATGTAATCGATCTGCTGATGGATGCATGCAATGGCCTATTGCAGACGATTGAGATTTAGACGATTGAGATTTCAAGGATAAGGGGTTGATAGAGTCAGAAGTCAACCCTGATTTTGTATGGCATGCAAGGGTTGTACCACCCTTGACCGAGAGCACTATTTTTGGAAAACAAAGTCGTAACCGGCATAGGCACCCTGGTCATAATTCACCACAAACCAGGTATCTGGGTCAAAGGCCAGGGGATAGGCTTCCTGTTGTTTGGCTTGATGAGCCTTAGACAGCGTGCAGTAGGGGGGAGCAATCGTCTCATGGACGGTTGCTTGAGGTGAGGCCTCGGCCAGGGATAAAAACTGATTTAGCTGCTTACGCGACAGCCGCTGGTCAGCATGGAGAACTGCCTGACAAGTTGGCTCGGTGGCTGTTCGGTTAAATGCCCAGGGTTGTACAGACTGGGTTTGTGTAGGCTGTGGGGAAAGCGCCAGTGAAAGGCGGGATAGCTGCTCTTGGGGGACCACGGCTAAGGTCGCCAGGGCAATAGTGCTCACTATCCACGCTAAGGGCGGGGTTGGCTTTGATGGGCGGCTACTGGAACGCCTTTGGCGGGATGGTGTATTGGGAGCAACATGTAAGGGAGAAGGAGTCATGAGTCAAATGTTCTAGAGAGCATGGTGAAATAATAGTACATTTGAACTAATTTTGATCTGACTTGCAGCCATAAATAGGAAAAAAAATTATGATTGATGTGGTGAAGCTCAACAGGCACTGATTTTCAAAGGTATGGATGTAAACGGCTGTCAGTATCCATGAACCGAACCCTGGTGTGGTTCCGTCGTGATTTGCGGGTATGTGATCACGAGCCGCTTTATCGAGCCGCACGCCGCGGGGCTGTGATACCAGTTTTTGTTTTTGATCGGGCGCTATTACAGCATCCGGAGACGGGGGCTGCACGGGTGGCTTTTATGGTGGACTGTCTGCGCCATCTCGACAGAGATTTGCGGCGTTTGGGGGGACGTTTAATCCTGCGTAGTGGTGATCCTATTGAGGTATTGCCCCATCTGGTTAAAGCAACCCAGGCTGAGGGGATCTACAGCTATGCCGACTGCGAGCGAATTTATGGTCGAGTGCGCGATGCCCGACTTAATCAAGCATTGGCGGATCAACAAATAAAAATTCGTTGGTTTGAGCCAGCGGCTAGCTGCGAGCAGCTGATGGCCTATCCCCAGTATCGTCAGTGGTGGTATCAGGAGATGTCGATGCCGGTAGTACCGGCTCCGGCTCGGGTGGGGGTGCCTGGGGACATCGTCAGCGAAAACCTGCCTGGGTTAGAGCAGCTAGGTCACAGCGCCGATGGCAAATCGCTGCCCACGGGTAGTACCCGAGCGGCGCGACTATTGCTGCAGCGGTTTTTATCGGAAAAGGCCGATCGCTACTATTGGCAGCTGTCCTACCCTAGTGCTGAAATTACAACAGGACTGAGTCCCCATATTAAATTTGGGGTTATTTCTGTACGCGAATGTGTCCAGACGATTCAGCAGGCAGATGATCGTGGCGATCGTCGGATTCAACGCAGCTATCATCAGCTGATTTCCCGGCTGCGGTGGGGGTGTGGGTTTACCCAACGGTTTCGCTATTTGCCTCAGTTGGAGCTGCGATCGCTATACAGCATTTTTGATGAGGACGGTTGGGCCTTTGATGAGTCTCTCTACCAGGCCTGGCAACAGGGACAAACTGGGTTTCCGATTGTAGATGCGGCAGCGCGCTGTCTGCAGGCAACCGGTGGATATTTATCCCTAAACTTTCGAACTCGGGCTATTTATGCCAGCTTTCTCAGTAACTTAATGGGCATGGATTGGCGCTACGGGGCGCTGCACTTTATGCGTCACCTGATCGATGGAGACTGTCCCATTGATCACTATCAGTGGGCCATGCAGTCGGGGGTGACCCACTGTGTGGATAAGACCTGGACCCGGATTTATAATCCCCAGCAGGTGGCTGTGGACCGCTGTGATCCAGAGGGGATCTTTATCAAACACTGGGTGCCAGAGTTGGCCCATTTGCCTCCAGAACAACTAGGGGCACCGCCGCCTACTCGGGGATATCCTCAGCCGGTGTTGGACTATCGAAAAATGCGATCGCACCGGGTACAACAGCTGGAACAACAGCGGGGTAAGTTTTTGCACAGCGACAATGTTGTTCCCCATCTAGGACGGATGCCTAAAGATGTCACCCCCTTTGGTGCCGATCGCTATTCTAGTGAGGTGAGTTGGGCGATGACCGAGACTCCTCGTCTGTTCCCAACAGCACTAGATTTAGATAGTCTGGATGCTCAGCAATGTCGCGATTTGCGTACGTGGTTTGTTGCCCATGTGAATATTACGCCTGCCAAAATCCGACGACGAGCTAAACTATCGTCGGACATAGAACAGTTAAGCCTGCTGTAGAACTTTTTAGAGTGCCCAAATAGCTGCGTACGCCAGGAAAGTAGCGTATGCTTGATAACTTATAGCATCTGTTCCATTGGTCAGGACGTTTGCTGTAACAGTGCCCGTATCCCTAAGCCGTGGTTAGTTCTCGTTCGATTGCAGCAGTCAAAAAGCGTTTGCAAATTCTTTTTATTGTCTGCCTGTTGGTGGGCATTGGTTTACGCTGCACCAATGCTGCTCACAAAGTTTACTGGCACGATGAAGTGTATACGACAATTCGTGTGTTGGGCCATTCCGGCAAATCCATTGAAGAGCAGATATGGGCAAAATCCGTAGTGACTGCATCGGACCTGCAGGCATTACAGCAATTCCCTGAGATCCGACGATGGAGTGATACCTGGTCTGCCCTTGTCAGTCATCCTGAACATCCACCGTTGTTTTATCTACTAGAGCGAGTTTGGGTGGGGATTTTCCCCCCTACGGTGACCTCCTTTAGAGCCCTGGCGATAGTGTTTGGTTTGGGATTGCTGCCGTTGACTTACTGGACCTGTCAGCAACTGTGGCAAGACCACTGGACTGGGCTGCTCGCCACCTGCTTGATGGCCCTCTCTCCCATCCAAATGCTGTATGCCCAAGAAGCCCGAGAATATAGCCTGTGGGCCTGTTTTATTGTGTTGGCAAACGGTTGTTTACTGCGGGCGATGCGTTCTTCTAATCGATACTCCAGCGATGATGTTGTTGTACGCTCTCCGAGAGGTGACGGTTTGCGCCGATGGGGATTGTACAGTGTCAGTATGGCCCTGATGCTGTACACCACGCTGCTAAGTGTTTTGGTGGTAGCGGCCCATGGGCTATATGTATTGATCAGTGGCTCGCGACAACACTGGCAACGGTTTGCGATGGCTCTTGGGGGAGCGTTTTTGACGTTTATCCCTTGGGTGTTTGTTATCTTGAACAACCGGGCTAAGCTGGACTCAGCTACCGAGTGGACCTCATTTCGTCGACCTCTAGAACAGCTGGTCAAATTTTGGGGACTACATTTGAGTTCAACGGTGATTGATCTGGGGCTGCCGTTGGAAAATCTATATACCTATCTGGTGCCGCCGATTGTTTTACTAGTGTTAGTGGTAGCCCTTTGGCAGCTGTTGTTAGTAACATCCCCCACGATTATGGCGTTTGGTATTCTATCGTTGATGGTGCCTGCGTTAGGGCTGATCCTTCCTGATTTGATCGATGGCGGTCAGCTGTCGGTGAGCACCCGTTACTTTATGCCATCACTGTTGATGGTCACCTTGATTTTGGCTGGCTGGCTGCGTCAGTTAGTGCTTTCCGATCGGAGCATCTACCGATTTTGGGGACAGGGAATAGTAGTGCTGCTGCTAGTTGCGGGATTGGCTTCTGGCACCGTCAGCGCCGCCTCATTCACATGGTGGAATAAATATATCAATTACCACAGCAATATTATGGGGGATGTGATTCGTAAAACAGAATCTCCCTTAGTGATTGCACGACTAAACGGCACCGGTTTGGGGGATATGCTTTCGTTGAGCTATGCTGTCGACCCAGAAACTTCATTTTTGTTGTTTAAGCCTGGACAACTGCCTGAAATCCCCACAGGATATAGCGACTATTTTATGCCCTATGCCAATGGTGAGCTACTGGATGAGATCGCAGCTCAAACTGGTAGAGCAGTTGTCTTAGCCGAAGGAGACTATCCCCTATGGCGACTAGAATAGTAGCAGCCTAGGGTATGAGCAGCCACCGCATTGATCTGGTGCCTCAAAAATTTTGGTTTTCAACAAGCCGAGACTTTTATCTTGCAAAAACAACTTATACGAAATCCTGGGTGTCTGCATCCGATGTTGCAGGACATGCACAAGGCACCGTCCCTACCAGGTTGTCTGTTTTGAACCAGATTTAATGAATTCGGATTTGGTATGAGATTAAGTAAATTAGCCCTTGGCCACGGTCATTGCTTTTACCTGTACATCTCCCGTGAGAACCCTTGGGCGGAAGAGGGTTTTAACCAAAATCCATAGGGATTGTAACTCCCCTGGAGTGTTCCATCGTTTCCACTGTCCAGGGCGGCAGTAAAGTAGCTCCACTAGTCTGCGGGTTTCCGGTAGGCTTACCTTGTGAAACTTGACGGTGACACAGGGAAATTCGCCTTCATTGTTGGCCTCTGTGAGGATACCCTGCAAACTGATCAGGTCCTCACTGATGGCAAGTTGAACGGGACGGGTTTCACCCGGTGCGAGCTGAGGTAATCCCCGCTGGGTGAGGGTGATTTTAGCGCCAATTTCTGAGATGGCGGTGGTGGTACCCCACCAGATGCGAACTGACGAGTCTGCGCTATCACCGATTTGCAATCGCACCACTCGACGTAGATCAAACCAATCATAGGGATTGGGACGGGGAACATCCAGTAACACCAATAGGGCTGCGCCGATCATCATCAGATTGTACAGGCTCCAAATCCAGCCAATGCCGAGACCGCGTAGATGAGCTGCCGCATTGTAATCGCTCACCTCTTGAACCCAATTGCCGCTGGCCAGACATTCTCCCAGGTTTAACCAAATACTGCAGGCAGTGAGCACAAACATCATCATGAGAGGCCAGGCCAAACTCCAATTAAATTGGAACCCTTGACTAGATGTTCCTTTTGGAGTGACCTTAAATCCTTTACCAAAAGGGGATAGCATTGCCTGCACCACCGTAGCTGCTAGAGGAAAGGCCAGTACTAGAGAATACACATCTGAGAGAATAGCGGAGCGAGAATGGTGGTTAAGCCAGGAGAAAACCGTAATCTGAACAAAATAATACGGTAAGAAGAAATAGATAATTTCTTCAGGGGTGGAGCGGATAGGGATAACCCCAAAAGCGTAAAACAGGGGCGCAATCAAAAAGATAATTCGCGATATGCTGGTAAACCAGTGCAAAATGCCTTCTAAATGCCCCAAACGCTGGATTAACTTTAGGCCAGGAATTGTAAGAGGATTGGTTTCAATAAAAAAGGACTGCAGCGTGCCCCGCGCCCAGCGCAGTCGTTGGATAGCATGGGCAGTAATATTTTCAGCAGCTAGACCAGCGCTTAATTTCTCGTCCAGGTAAATAATTTTGTGGCCTTTTGAGGCCAGACGCACCGCCGTAAAATAATCCTCACTGAGGGAATCGGTGACAAAGCCTCCAGCGGCTTCTAAGGCACTACGGCGGGTGACAAACGATGTACCAGAGCAAACAACGCTGCCCACCCCGTCCCGCATGGGTTGGATTTGTCGATAGAAAACTTCTTCTTCGGGGGTGAGGATATCTTCTAGGCCCAGGTTGCGGGCAATCGGGTCAGGGTTATAAAAACTCTGGGGGGTTTGCACCAGACCCACCGTAGGATCCTGGAAAAAACCAACTGTCCGTAGAAGAAAGTTGCGGGTAGGTACAAAGTCGGCATCAAAGGAGGCGATCAGGTCACTGTCAGTATTAGCGATCGCACTATTCAAATTCCCCGCTTTGGCATGGTCATTATTGGGACGGGTGCGATATTCGCAGCCCAGTTTAACGGCCAGCTTCCTAATTTCGGGGCGACGGGTGTCATCCAGCAGATAGACCCGTTTATTAGGATAGTCCATGGCCTGACAGCCAATGATGGTGCGTCGTAAAATAAATTCCGGCTCATTGTAGGTGGGGATAAACACTGCCACCGATGGCAAAAAGGTGCTATCCATCACCGCTTGCTGCATCTGATCCGCCTGGGCATGACGGTCCCGCACCCGCAGCAGCAGGATGAGTTGGATAATGCTAACCAGCAGCCCTAACATTTCCATGGCGAACAGTACTGTACTGGCGACGCCATTAAGGGGATCATCAAAATTTAAGGTAGATAAGCTGCGCCAGGTAACGTAGCGCCCCACCAGGATCAGCAGGACAGCAATGACCATGGCCCGTGACCAGGGCTTTGGCTGGGGGGAGATGCGGGTAATGGCCACGGCAAATAAAAACAGGGCCACCGTTGGAAAGATTAAATAATGACCCGCCACCATGGGGGCCTCTAGCCACATAGGGGGACTCTGTTGAAGCAGATTCAACTGGGCAAATATGCGGCTGATTTGCCCCTCGCCTGTAAACCATGCAAAGGCAATGGCTAGTGCGATCGCAACCACGCCTAACATCATGACTGTAGCGTTGGGGATAGACAGCGGTCTTTGTAGCGGTGGTTTAGCGATCCGAACCATCGAATTTTCCATGGGTTAACACGCATTGATGTAGCCAACTCTATATAAACTTACGAATGCCGCATAAATACGGATTTATTTCATATTTAATTTAGACAAATAGGTGATGCCTGAACTGTTCAATAAGTTGCATATGGGGCTGAAATTTTCCTGAGACATGGATGAATTGTCACCACTAAACTTTTCAGCTAGTCATCAGCGATTATTTTAATTTTCATCATGTAGCGGGTTTTTAATCCGTTCACATTAGTGCTGGCAATTGCAAGCATTAACCCTGATAAAGAACTAGGGTGAAATTTAATTGTGTTATCTAGCAGACATTGAGCAAAAAAGAGAGAGGAAAATGGGCATCAACGATTGGCTTAGACTCATGCATCCGATTCTGGCGGTAAGTGTGGTATTTCCGCTAATTGGCATGGTCACCTACTTTTCGCTTCAGACTCGGCAGCGTCGTTTGGCGCTACAGGCTAAGGAAAAGTCAAAGATTCCACCGGTGGTGGGCAAGGAGCATGTCACCCTGGGCAAGGTGCTCACAGGTGCTGTGGTGGGTTTGACCCTAGTGGGCGTAGGGCATCCCATCTTTAAGAACATTGTCAAAAAGGCGGCAACAGATAGTCCTGTTCCTTCAGGCACGGTGATTTTTATTGTCTTTATGTTTTTGTTTACCATTGGTGCGCTGGTGTGTTTGTATCGAGCAAAGGCTCGGCAAAAGCTCTGGCGTGGTGTTTTTGCTGCGTTGTCGACAGCTGGTCTGTGGATTTTAGGCAGCCAGGATGGGGTGTTTCGCCGTACCTATGAGTGGCAAGTGTCTCATTACTACTACGGAATGATCGCCGCAACGCTGATGATTATCTCTTTGGCGATTTTGCCGGAAATTTATAAATCAAAGGCATGGCGTAGGGTGCATATTGTGCTGAACTGTATTGCGTTATTGTTTTTTGTTGGCCAGGGAATTACTGGAACAAGAGATTTATTGGAGATTCCTCTGGGCTGGCAGGAGCCCTTTGTGTTTGGCTGCGATTTTGCTAATAAGACCTGCGGTGGGTAGACGATTACCTTTGTTGGGATGCACTTGCTGTGCGTCCAATGTAGAAGATTAGCTGCATACATTTTGAAGGGGGCGTACGTCAGTGACGCTCCCTTACGAATCTCACAATCTAAGGTTACGCGATCAAACCTCAGACCCAAATCTCAAAATCCTTGATACAGCCATCAACACGAGCAGGATTACGCCACAAATTATGACTTTGCTCAACTTCAAGCAGAAGCTTTCAAATATATAAAATTCTTGCCGAAACTATGATGTCAGTAACGAGCTAAAACATCAGTTCGGTGAGCAACTGACCAAAGAGAAATAGAATGGGTTCTTTAAAATCTAGCCATTTTTAGATGAATAGCTGTAGGCAAAATCCACACAAAAAATCTTGTGTGAAGGAAATTTATTTTTTTATTAAAAACAGTGTCTATGGAAGCAATAAATAAATTTGTAGCCTTTAGAAAAAACAACGTCCGGGGTGTTCGTAAAAGTGGATGGATAGCTAAAAAGTGACCTCATAGCTAGTTGAGGATAAATGAATTACTTGACTCAAAACTCTCTATCTCCTGTTTCTCAGAGCTTATTAAATGCTTGGAAAACTAGATATATTACTAAAGTTCAAAATATATCAACAAATTCAGCTAATTTTAGAAAATATCCACTAGAATTTGCTGCTTCAGAGGCTGGTCGTAAAAGAATCCTTGAAAAACTGCCTGATAAGGTTATTAAAGAGACATCTCATAGTGCTGCAGTTAGGACTAAGAGTTTATACTTAGAACATGAATATTTACAGTTTAACGATACAGTAGATTTATCGAAATTTACTCTTCAAACGATACCTGTACTTTTAGAGTATTATCAGCAGCAGTCACCGCTAGTGATCCGTCCTTCAGGCGCTGCAACAGCGGTCTCCCCGGATGTACAGTTTGGTATTGCTGAAATTAGTGCTTTAGCTAATCGTTTAGGCAACTGTTTCGCAGAGTTTCAACTGCAAAATTCTGTGTCAAAAGATTGGTTGATTCAATGTTTCCTAACATCACAAATTAGCCTGACTACTACATCTCTTTTATCTGTTTTAGACCCTGTAGAACAGGCGATGTTTAGCCCTTACTGTAACCTGTTAGAAGAGTATGTGTCGATTCCTTGGTGGCGACTTTGCCAGTCAGCGGGCCAATACGGTCAGTTTTCTCTTCAATATAAGTTAGTGGAGAGAATGTTGGCGCGCATCTCAGAGATTTCCCTGGCAACATATAGTCGATGGAGCCAACAATTTGGCAGCTATGCGAGTGCCAGAGGAGACTTAGGCGACTTAAAGATCCGTCGTTCGTCGCTACGTGACTTTGACATGTTTCAAGTTTACCTATGGTTAAGTTTCCTGCAAGGAGACTTAGACGTCATTGAAAAAGAGCTGGTGATTTTCTGTGTCTATATCTTCAAAGGCATCGGTATTCCTTGGCAAATGACGATTGCAGGTACCCGTTTACTTTTAGAAGAGATTTTAAGTCGGTTAACTTCTGACGAAAAAGCGATTGTCGCTGACACTATAGACAGAATGATGAATACTTTTCAAACAGCAAAGTAGTTTGTGAAAGTGTCTGAACTGTAGCAATCTGCTGAATGCATTCAGTAGATTGCGCTGCCTGTAGCTATTGTTAGCTATAGCTCGCGATCGCTGATATCGTGAATCATATATACAAAGTTATAATTCTATGTCCGATGACATCGTTCCATTTCTAGTTGGAATAGGTTTGCTCATTACCTATTTATTTTGGTCAGCTGCCACAGAGATGGGCACCCGTTGGCCCTGGCGACGTTAAACTCATGTCTTGTTCATCTTATGCCCCAGTGTGAACTTTGCCAGCGTGACTGCCCCAAGCTAACAGAGCACCATCTGGTCCCGCGTCAGCAGACCAAGCGCAAAAAGCAAGACCCGGGGCCAACAACGGATATCTGCGCCCCGTGCCACAAGCAGATTCATACCCTGTTTACCAATAAGGAACTGGCCCAGGAGCTGAATACGGTGGAGCGGTTGCGATCGCACCCAAATATGGAGAAGTTTCTAGCCTGGATACGTAAACAGGATCCTTATAAAAAGGTGCGCACCTATCGCTAAGGGGAACTGATTGCTATCGGCCACAGCAAACGGCCTAACGTATCAGGCCGTTTGCTGTGGCTGTGAGTTAGTTGCGTCAAGCTGCTAACGCTGGATAGTCGATATAACCCTTACCATCGTGGGTGTAGAAAGTGGCTGGATCGGCTTCATTTAGAGGTGCACCTTGCTTATAACGCTCGACCAAATCAGGGTTAGCGATAAAGGGAATGCCATAGGCGATCGCATCTGTTTCATTATTTTGAATGGCGGCAGCTCCAGTTTGAGCGTCATAGCCTCCATTTAGGAGAATGGCTCCCTCAAAGGCCCGACGCAGATGGGGGGTGGCTCGTTCAACAACGCCTTCTGCTGCCATAAAGTGACCGGGTAGCGCTTCTAAAACATGTAAGTAAGCCAGATTAAACTGGCTTAGAGCTTTAGCAGCATAGGTAAAGGTGGCCAGAGGATTGCTATCTTTCATATCGTTAAATGTGCCATAGGGAGATAGTCGCACACCGACGCGATCGCAACTCCAAGCGTTCACCACTGCTGCTGTGATCTCCAACAAAAACCGGGTTCGATTTTCAATACTGCCGCCATATTTATCGGTGCGCTGATTGGAACCATCCCGCAAAAATTGATCAATGAGGTAACCATTGGCCCCATGGATTTCCACCCCATCAAACCCGGCTTCCTTAGCATTACGAGTAGCCGTAGCATACTGCTCAATGACTCTCGGAATCTCTTCTAAAGTAAGTGGACGGGGTGTGACATAGGGCTTTTTACCAAGGGGAGTATGAATCTCTCCTTGGGGGGCAATGGCAGAAGCAGAGACTGGTAAATCTCCATTGGGTTGAAAGTCAGGGTGAGAAGCACGTCCGGTATGCCACAGCTGTAGCACGATCTTGCCACCGCGCTGATGGACAGCCTCGGTAATTTTTTGCCAACCGGCAATTTGTTCCGGGGTGTAAATACCAGGGGATTGTTGCCAGCCTGCAGCCTGCTCAGAAATTTGGGTGGCTTCAGTGATAATCAGGCCAGCACTGGCTCGTTGACTGTAGTACTCCAGCATCAAATCATTGGGAATGCGAGAGATGCCCGACCGTGCTCGGGTGAGAGGAGCCATGATAATGCGATTGGGAATTGCGATCGCGCCAATTTGCAGAGGTTGAAAAAGCGCGGCTAAGGCTGAATCGATGGAAGGGGCAATCATAGAAAACTTTCCTCATTCAAAGGTTCGAAAGTTTTGAATAATCGAACTATAGCGCGCTCATCGATTAATGACAACTTTGACTGCACGGCTGGCTAAGGTGTATTTGTCAGTTACAAGGAGTCGCAGGACGCCTACCGTGTAAAACTTGGATCAATACTCACCCACATCACCAGGTCAAATTGCTCAGGGTTAATGCTGGCGTCCAAAATTCTGGTAGTGATGCCAGAGTCTTCCAAACGGCGTAGGCTGAGGCGGTCGCCAAGATTTTCGGTAAATGTATCGAGCAGCTGTTCTGGGGCTGGGCTGTCATTTACTGAGACTTCTGGATCCACCAAAATCAGGCGATGACCGTTTTCGATGGTAAAGCCAGTCTGGGCTTTGATTTTAAGGCTTTCGTCCTGGTTGGGTGCGGATAAATTCAGCTCTAGTTGCAGGCGATTGTTCGGTAAAAATGTCGCTTTAGGATTGGTCAGCTGATATCGACCCACCTCGCGAGACTGGGCGGCATTTCCCAGATCAATTTTGATTTTGTTAAGTCGTTCAGTGAACTCGGGTGATAGCAAGTATTGGTTCAGGTCCTCTGGGGTAATAACGAGATGAAGTGCCCCATTCAAGGGATCATCCAGGACTACCTTGCCCCGTCTAAGTTTGCCAAAGTCGAGATCGATGGGGTCGGTGTCCAGGTCGGCTAGGGCCACACGGAACCCCTCGATGGGATACAGGCCACGTATGCCCACCTGCAGTCGGTCGATCTTGCCCTTCAGCAGATTTAAGTTCGACCCATTATCCACCCGTACCTGAATATCCTCGACGCCATTGAGTCGCGAACGGAGTGCCTGTTCGGCGAGGGTGTCGAGACCAAAACCGATGGGTGAGCCGATAAAGATAAGGCTAGAGAGCAGAATTGAGATAAATTCCATCAGAAGAATGCCAGTTAGGTGACACATCCCCTCTTGGGAGGGGTGTCTGAAAGGCGAGGTGGGTTTCGATCGTTAGCGGCTAGCGGTCAACCCACCCAGTTCCCTCTTACGAGGGACTCCCTCCCGGGAGGGGAGAGATTCTGGCAATGAGCATTGGGGCTTGCAGTTAGATGGAAGATTTATGCATTTTTGATGGCATCATCAACCCATTGCTTCACGGTGGTCACCACCTCATCCAGGGCCAGCTCCATCGATTTGCCATCGGCCCGCTTGACCGCTTCTACCTTACCTTCTTTCAACGAGCGACCGGTCACGACCCGGAAGGGAATGCCGATTAGCTCAGAATCTTTGAATTTCACTCCGGCGCGCTCTTTGCGATCGTCCAGCAGGGTTTCTACACCGGCTGCATTCAGGTCTTTGTAGAGCTTTTCGGCAGCGGCCATTTGGGCTTTGTCGTTGATATTGGGAACGACGACGACGACGTGGTAAGGCGCGATCGCAACCGGCCAAATAATCCCATTCTTATCGTAGGACTGCTCCACTGCTGCTTGGGCCAAGCGCGACACACCAATGCCATAGCAGCCCATCACCAGGGGCTGAGACTTACCCCCCTCATCGGTATAGGTCGCGCCCATAGCCTTGGAATACTTAATACCCAGCTGGAAAATGTGGCCAATTTCAATCCCCCGTGCGGTTTGGATCAGCTGGCTAGGATCATGGACGGCCCGGTCACCAGCGGTAGCTTTACGCACATCAACGACGACCTGCGGCAAGGTGAACTGGTCGCCCCAGTTGGCTCCAACCACGTGATATCCCTTCTCGTTGGCACCCGTGGCAAAGGCCTTTAGGTCTACGGCAGTTTCATCCACCAACCGCAGGAACTTAGGGGCTACATTTTCCTGCTTTTGAATGTAGTCATCAGAAATATCGGGGGCAATGTAGCCCAAGGGCAGGGGCCTAGCGGCCCACTTGGCCTGAGCCTCGGGGTCGGGCACCTCTAGCGATAGTAGCGTGGACGCACCGTAGTCTGCTGCCAGATTGGTGAGGGCATTTTGCAGTTTTGTATCGTTAACGTCCTGGTCGCCACGGATATTGATCAACACCAATACGGTCTGACCGTTGTCGTAGACGGCCTGGTACAGAACGTTTTTGACAATCTGTGTAGGCGAACAGTCTAGAAACTTGGCCATTGTCTCAATGGTAGAAGTATTGGGAGTTTCTAGCTTTTGGTACTCGCTAAATTCCGAGGGGACTGCATCAGCAGGCAAAGACACTGCTTTTTCAACGTTGGCGGCGTATTTGCCATCCTCGGTATAAAGCACTTCATCTTCACCCGCATCCGCCAGCACCATAAACTCATGGGAGCCGGAGCCGCCAATGGCTCCAGAGTCTGCTTCCACGGCCCGAAACTTGAGACCGCAGCGGCTCAAAATATTGCTGTAGGCCTGGTACATTTCATCGTAGGTGGCCTTGAGGCTATCAATGTCCGCATGGAATGAATAGCCATCTTTCATGATGAACTCGCGACCACGCATGAGGCCAAAGCGGGGACGAATCTCGTCACGAAACTTGGTTTGGATTTGATAGAGGTGGGTGGGCAGCTGCCGGTAGGAGCGCACCATGTCGCGGGCCACGGCGGTAATTACCTCTTCATGGGTGGGACCCAGAGCCACTTCCTGCTGCCGCCGGTCGGTCAGGGCAAACATAATCCCTTCTGCTTTGGTGTAAGTATCCCACCGGCCCGATTCCTGCCACAGCTCTGCAGGTTGCAGCTGGGGCAGCAGACACTCGTGGGCCCCTGTCGCATTCATCTCTTCACGGACAATGGCCGAAACTTTATTCAATACCCGCAACATCAGCGGCAAATAGGCAAATACTCCGCTGGCCACCCGTCGGATATAGCCTGCCCGTAGCATTAGCTTGTGACTGGGAATTTCTGCCTCAGCCGGATCTTCACGCAGCGTGACAAACAGCATCTGGGACAGGCGCATAGTTCAGCAGGTACTCACAACATCACCACAGTCTAGTGTATTAGAGCAAAGGGTGCCGCATTAGGCCGAAAAATTTTAGCTCTGCCCCCCGGCCTCCCTTGTTCGCTCTAACGCTTTACCTGGGCAGTCTCACCGTAAACGTAGTCTTCTGCTTTGTGCTCTTGACCTCAACTGTCCCATCCAAATTAGCCACTAACTGTTTCACCAGGGACAACCCCAGCCCGCTGCCGCCATATTGCCGCTGGTCCAGTTCAGGGACTCGATAAAATTTTTCAAAGATGCGGGACTGGTGGTCAGGGGGAATTTGTACACCAGCATTTGCGATCGCAATTTTTACGTCAGTATCAGTCGCAGTGACTTTAATTGTCACAGTCTTTTTGGCGGGGGTGTATTTAATCGCATTGGTGATGAGTTCGGTGATGATGCGTTCTAGCTGGGCCACATCGCACTCAATTAGCAACGACTCTTCGGGGATACTGATTTTGAGTGGTAAGGATTCCTGCTCAAACCGGGGTTCAAAGGTGCGCAGCAGGGAGGGTAGCCAATCGCTCAGGTTCATCAACACGGGCTCTGATGCTTTCTGATATTCGGGAAACATCAGGGTGATGAGATTGTCGACAAATTGTTTCTGACGTCGACATTCCTGACTGAGCAGGCTCAGTACTTTGAGCACCTGACTACGTTGGGGCACCTTACGCCATGAGGCATCTTTGAAGATTTTTTCAAGGGTCTGGGCCGAGAGTTGAATGCTACCCAAAGGGATAAACAGCTCGTGGGAGATCAGCTGCAAAAATTCGTCCTTGGCCTGGCGCAACTGCTGAATTTCTGTTTGCTGGTGGGCGAGGGTTGCTTCTAAATGGGATTGGTGGAGTGCGATCGCAACGCAGCTGGCAATTTGTTGTAACTGATTGAGTTCGGTTTGCTCAAATACAGCCTTACTAGGACGCGTCAGCCATACACTCCCCAGCAGTTCTGTACGACTCATCATGGGGCATCCCAACCAGGTCAGTGAAGTTGTTGATGCCTTTTTCTTTCCTAGTTTTTGAGAGCTAAAAAGTAAGAACTTTCCCTGGGTCAAGGGCTCATAGAGTTCCCAAAATTGCTCGACAGCATGGGACTGACTTGTCTGACCTAACCAACCATCGCCAACACCGCCGATCAAGGTGGCCGTGCGCTTATGGGCATCATACAGCTCAATATGACATCCCTTGAGATCAAAGTTCTCAACCACAGCTGCAGGTAACCAGCGCGCTAGCTCTTGGACCGAGCCCCCTTGTTGGGTAATGGCTAGCACCCTCTGCAGTAGAGGATGAGGGCTGAATGCAGTAGAAGATGAGTCCAAATCAGCTGATATCAATTGCACTGAATCAATTGTTTCAGACTGCCCTGAATTATACTCAAACCCACTACCTATCAACGCTGACCCAGCCTCCTAATCACCAAGGTCGCTTTACATTTAGCAACCATATGTAAACGACTAACTAAATGTAATTAAAACATAAGAAAACAGCTGGCATCCACCACTCATCAGCCTAGGTGATCAGCCAAAGTAACGTTAAATAAAATCTTTAACGTTCTAGAAAATAATCGTAAAAATCTGATTTTAATGGCTCAATAGCTAATAAAAACAGGCACTGATAGAATCAGTGAAATCCATAAAAGCCATATTATAAAATTCCTAGCAAGCAAAGAAAATAGAAATAAAAATGTCTATCTCTTACAGAAAAATGATGACTCTAAAGACTTACATCAACACATCAATCTGAGCAAAATTAAGGAGTCAATCAACGGGCCATTTAAAGTTAAAAAACTGGAATGAGTAACAATCAATTAGCCCTTTAAATAGTTGTCTTAAGCCTCCATTCAAAGCTACGTTGTCTAGCCTGGAGAATAAAAGGTAAATGCATGAAAACTTCTGCAAATAGAACCCTGACTCTTCTCCTGAAAAACATGTAGTGAATAAGGCGACCGATTTAGAACCTCACATGAACTCATGAGGGTTATTAGACTGCAGTCCCTTGCAAACGTCGATTACCTGATACATTACGTTAAAAGTGTATCGAATTGTTAAGGTGCGCTCTGTGTGGCCAAATCTTCAGTCTTGATTAGGTCTTTCAAATGCTAAAGTAACTAACTAGTTAGACTTCATCAACATACACATACACTGCAAAATTAAGGGGACTTTAATTTGATGAATAAATTTGACGAAAAGTAATTTAAGTTATTTTTAATTCCTCTTTGAGGAAGGCTTTTTCTTAGGTGCTATGACTGTGAGTGTATGCGTTATTTATACACTCATAAGTCAGTCATTCAGCTAGCCATTGATTATGCTGTCTAGCTATTTGTTAATGCCCAGATCGCTTTTGCCGATTTATCCTCCGCGATGCTCCAAATGAGCAAAATCAACGCCCAATGGCGCTCATTTTGCAGAGCTGTGCATTGAGGTTATGTCAGGTGGGGAAATTTAAGGCTGTCATCCTGATCGCTGAGGATGAAGTTCATATCCGTAACGCTCTAAGACGCAATCTAATCAAAGCTGGTTACGATGTGCTCTTGGCAGCAGATGGTGAGGAGGCCTTGGTTCAATTTAGGTCCTATGCCGTTGACTTAGTTGTGCTAGATATTTTGATGCCTAAGTTAGATGGTCTTCAGGTGTGTCAGCTGATTCGGCAAGAGTCAGGTGTGCCCATCATTATGGCTACCGTGCTCGGCAGCACGTCCGATCGAGTGACTGGTTTAGAATTGGGCGCAAATGACTATATTGTTAAGCCCTTTTCTAGTCGAGAGCTGATCGCTCGGATTCGAACGATATTAAGGCGTGTATCTCCAGATACTAGGGGCAAGTCAAACGTTCGCGCCGGTGATTTGGAATCAATTTCTGTCGGAGACCTTAGCCTGTATCCTCAGACTCGGAAAGTCTATGACCAAAATACTCCTATCCGTTTAACTGAAATAGAATTTCATATTCTGTATTTATTGGCCCAATCGCCGGGGCAAATTTTTACGCGAGACAATATTTTGCGACAAGTTTGGGGCTACACCGACAATGCTGCTTTGGAGACCAAGGCGTTGGATGTTCATATCTCGCGTCTCAGAACCAAGCTGGAAAATAGTACAGCCCGAATTATGACTATCCAGGGGCGAGGTTACATGGTGCTTCCTCGATAATGATGGGGCCTACTGTAGCCCGGGTGGCCCGAATGTAGTCTTGGGGATTGAGCCAAAGCATAGCACCGCGTACACCAGCTGATACGGCGATGTGGTCGTGGGCCTCAATCCATTCATCAACATAGGTGGGATAGTTCTTTTTGCAAGCGAGGGCCGTGACACCCCCTCGAATGTAGCCCGTTAGGGGCTGTACTTCTTTGAGTGCTACGGGTAGCACTTTGCGGTCATGGGTAAGTTTAGCCAAAGCCTTGAGGTTGAGTTGGGCATTCGCTGCTAAGACGGCTAGGCAAATACCGTGGCGCTCCCCCCGAATAACTAGAGTTTTAAAGACTTGCTCGTGGGGCAATCCCAGTTTGTCTGCTGTGGTGGTGGCCACTAAGTTAGTTGGATCGACTGTGTAGGTCAGTATCTGATAGTTGATGGCCAGGGCGTCAAGTAGACGGGCCGCATTAGTTTTCATATGATTCTATACGTCCGATCGAGAATCGAGCTCGACCGTCAGATTTTGCTTGATAGAGTCCCCGATCAGCCGCCGCAATAAGTTCTTGAGGGGAGCCATGGACTGTGGATGCAACGGTGGCAATTCCCAGGCTAATGGTCAGATAGTTGCTAATGGTAGAAAGGCGATGCTCAATTTTCAGCTCACCTACGGTTGTTTGGATGGCCTGAGCGACGTGTTTTGCCCCTGTTAGGGAGGTATTGGGTAGGACAATGGCAAATTCCTCACCACCATAGCGAGCGACTAAATCACGTTGGCGTTTGACGGATTGTTGTAAGGCCTGGGCAACAAGCTTTATACATTCATCCCCTTTTTGGTGACCATAGGTATCGTTGTAAAGTTTGAAATAGTCAATGTCGCAAAGAATTAGGGTGAGAGGAATGTGATTGCGAGCGGCCCAGGCATTGGAGAGAAACTCATCAAAGGCACGGCGGTTTGCAATCTGGGTTAAGCCATCTACCATTGCTAGGGCGGTGAGTTGCTGATTCTGTTGTTGCAGGACTTCCGCGTCTTCCTTATGGGCAGTAATGTCGGTGGCGGTTCCTAGCAGCTGTAGGGGAGTGCCATCCTGGTTCCATTGAAAGATGGTTTCTCGGCACAATAGCCAGTGCCAGTCACCATGTTTATGCTGCAGGCGATATTCATTTTCTACAATATCTCCGCTTTTAGATTGGGCCAATTGTTGACGGGCTTGGTGAATGGCTTTGATGTCTTTCTGGGTATAGGCTATTTGTTCTAAGAACTGAGCTCCCAACTGTTGAATTTCTTCAGGAGAATATCCCAGAATGGTCTTCATATAGCCATTGACATAATAGTTGGTGCCGCTAGCAAAATCATTGACATACAGAATATTGGTGCTGGCATCTAACATGCCTTGAATGAAGCGTTGGCCCTCTTGCCAGGCTTGTTCTGCCTGCTGGCGCTCAATCATTTCGAGAGTGAGCTGACGTTTTTGTTTCTTTAAGGTGCGTGCCTGTTGTTGATAGTTAGCCTGACTAATGGCTAGGGAAATGAGATTGGCAGCCATGACCATAAAAGTCGTTTCTGCAGCTTGCCAAACCCGTGGAGAATGGTGATGGTCACAGCAGAGGACACCGACAATTTGGTTTTGATAATAAATAGGAATTTCAATCAGCGCTGTGATTGTTTGCTCTTGGTCCAACAGATAGGGGGGCCAGTTCTCCGACGCCTGGCTATGGTCGAGGTGATCGTTGGTTTGACTGGAGAGGGCCTCACCCGTATTAATCACTAACCAACCTCGCTGGGATAGCTGTTGGAAGTAGTTGGGATGGTTAATGACTGGCACAGTCTGGTTGGGATGCTCAGAGGCGATGGCTCCGTAGTGGGCAACGGCCTCAAACTTGCTGCGGTCATCTGTATATAGCCAAGTTTGACAGCTAGTCGTGCCTAAATTTTTGACAACTGAGTAGGTAACAGCAGCTGCAGCTGCAGCCAGGTCACCATTTTGTATCGACTCATAATGGCTGAGTTCTAAGAGTGCCTGAGATAAGGCTGCATGGGATGAACGACTATCTAAAAAAGCAGACGTGGTGAATGGCGAGTTAGATTGTTCAGATGCAGACAACATCCTGACTCATTGGAGAACGGACCAAGCCGATATGGCAAAACATGGTGGCAGCAATAGCGCACATCAGGCTTGTGTTGTTAGAATGCCTCAGAACAGCCGCTGCTTAACTAGGTCGTATAAAATTTGAATATACAGACATGTCTAATCGAAAATATTGCCAAAAAACTCGATGGTGTCTTGGAGGGCGGCGATAAAGCTGTCAATTTCGGCGTAGGTATTGTAGAAGTATAAACTCGCTCGAGCTGTAGAGTCGACACCCAGGACTTGGTGTAGGGGCTGAGTACAGTGGTGCCCTGAGCGAATGGCAATTCCTGCCTGGTCTAAGAACGTGGATAAATCTTGGGCATGGAGATTGGAGACAGTAAATGTGGCGATCGCAGCTCGTCCGCTCCCGTCCGCTTTGGGGCTGGGTCCGTAAAGCGTGAGCTGGGTAATGTGGGCCAGTTTGTCGTACAAATAGCGGGTAAGTTCGTGCTCGTACTGGGCAACGCGCTCCATGCCAATGCTCGTCAGGTAGTCCACCGCCGCCCCCAACATGATTACTTCGGCAATGGCCGGGGTGCCCGCTTCAAACTTATGGGGCAGCTCAGCATAGGTGGAATGGTCCAGATAGACGTCCTGGATCATCTCGCCGCCGCCCAGGAAGGGGGGCATGGCTTCCAGGATATGGAGCTTGCCATAGAGAAATCCAGCGCCAGTGGGTCCACACATTTTATGACCAGAGGCCACCAGCCAGTCACAGTCAAGTGCCTGCACATCTACGGGCATGTGGGGCACGCTTTGGCAGGCGTCAATCAGTACCTTAGCTCCCCGGGCATGGGCCAGTTGGACTACGTCTTTTACCGGGTTGATGCAGCCCAGGGTATTAGAGACATGGTTGATGGCGACAAGTTTGGTGCGATCGCACACCAGACTGCGAAAATGCTCCAGGTCAAATTCCTGAGTCTCTGTCAGCTGCACATGTTTGAGTACCGCTCCAGTGCGTTGGGCCACCAGCTGCCAGGGCACCAGGTTACTGTGGTGCTCCATCACTGACAGAATCACCTCGTCCCCGGCCTGCAGGTTACTCAGACCCCAGGCATAGGCCACCAGGTTAATCGCTTCACTGGCGTTGCGAGTAAACACAATCTCATCGCGACTGGCCGCATTGATAAAGGTGGCTACCTTATCCCGGGTCGCTTCATAGGCGGTTGTTGCCCGAGCACTGAGGGTGTGCACACCGCGATGCACATTAGCATTGTCGCGGTTGTAGTAGTTCACCAAAGCATCTAGAACCACCTTAGGCTTTTGTGATGTAGCCGCGTTGTCAAAATACACCAGCGGCTTGTCATTTACCGTCTGATTCAAAATCGGGAAATCTGCCCGGACTTCATCGGCCAAAGGTCTAGCCACTGTAAAAGTCATTGCCTACACCGTCCATTGCTGAATGTACTGGGTCATACGCTCTCGCAAGTGAGCCACGGTAATGGGCTCAATAATTTCCATGGCAAAAGCATAGATGAGTAGTCGCTGGGCCTGATCGCGATTAATGCCCCGACTTTGCAAATAAAATACCTCATCCGGTGCTAACTGGCTGACGGTAGCACCGTGGGCGCACTTGACATTGTCTGCAACAATATCTAACTCAGGCTTAGTGTCTATCCGCGACTTGGACGACAGCAGCAGATTGCGATTGAGCTGCGATGCGTTGGTTAACTGAGCCTGCTGGGGCACATAAATTTTGCCGTTAAATACACCATGGGCCCGGTCATCCATGATGTTTTTCTGCAGCTGATTGGCAATCCCGTGGGGATGATTGAGGGCAATCAAGCTATGGGTATCAGCCAGCTGACGGTCTTGTACAGCGGTCAGACCGTTTAGCGTTGTTTCGGTTTGGGGACCGGTCTGATAAACCTCAAGATGATGACGGGAGATGCTCGCTCCCAGGTTAAGGGCCGTGTTGCGATAACGACTATCCCGTGCTTGGGCAACAGCGGTTTTACTAATATGAGCGGCTTCAGACGATTCCTGCTGCAGTCTCAGGTGAGCCACTTCGGCATTCTCATGAACCCACACTTCAGTAACACCGTTAGTAAAGCTGGCACCGCTGCCGTGAAATTCTTCTACCAGGGTAAAGGCGCTGCCTGGTTCAGCCACTACTAAACAGCGGGGCTGTACCAGTAAAGCATCACCGATGGTCAGATAAATAACCTGAACCGGCTGCTCAAGCACAGTATTTTTACCAATGTGTATAACAGCCGCATCGGTAAAGCCTGCTGTGTTCAGAGCCGTGAATACCTCACTGCTGCCTTGAACCTGGGCTAAGGCTTGGGGAGCCATATCCAGTTGACTCAGGACGGTAATGCCCTGATTAGTGACCTGATTTAATCGAGACAGACGTTCCGCATAGGTGCCATTGATAAACACCAGCTGAATACTATCAGGGTCAGCGATGTCAGCTAGTAAAGCTTTGCCCTGCTCAAGTACCGTGTTATTAAAAGTCGTAGCTGCCTGAAATCTGGTCTCCAGCAGATGGGATAAATTGGTAAAGCGCCATTCCTCATCCCGGTTGGATGGAAAAGTACGCTCCTGGACCAGGGCTCGGGCGGCGGCTCGCAAGTTGTCTAAACGTAAGCTAGATTTCTCTGCTGCAACAGTGGCCTGGTTGAGGAGGGTTTCCAAGTAGAGATCGCGCTTAGTCGTTACACTGCTCATGAAGCTACCGCCTGCTCTTCCAGGAGCCATTCATACCCTTTGGCTTCAAGGGCCAGAGCCAGTTCCCTGCTACCGGTTTTAATGATTTTTCCACCGCACATAACATGGACATAATCCGGCACGATGTAGTTAAGCATCCGTTGGTAGTGGGTAATTACCAAGTTAGCACTGTCCGGTGTGGCCAACTTGTTAACACCCTCTGCCACAGTTTTTAATGCATCAATATCCAGACCAGAATCGGTCTCATCCAAAATTGCTAGCGTGGGCTCCAGTAAAGCCATTTGCAGAATCTCATTCCGCTTTTTTTCACCGCCAGAAAAGCCTTCGTTAACGCTGCGATCAAGGAAGCTGGTGTCCATTTTGACAACTTCAATTTTCTCTTCGATTAGATCATCGAAGTCGAATACATCAATCTCGTCTTCGCCACGGGCCTTGCGATGGGCATTGTAGGCCACCCGTAGAAACTCGCGATTGCTCACCCCAGGAATCTCTAAGGGATATTGAAACGCGAGAAAGATACCGGCAGTGGCTCGCTCATGGGGCTCTAGCTCAGATAAATCTTTGCCATTAAACTCAATGGTGCCTGAGGTGATTTCATAGTCAGGATGACCCGCCAATACCTTAGAGAAAGTACTTTTGCCTGAGCCATTCAGCCCCATAATGGCGTGAATTTCACCCGCTTTTACTTCCAGGTTAAGACCCTTGAGAATCTCGATGCCGTCTACATTCGCTCGCAGATTTTTAATGGAGAGAATTGTTTTTGCGTCTGGATTAATCATTGAAAGTGTATCTCGGAAACTATCCAACAGAATTTTCCAACTTCAGGGCCAACAGCTTATCGGCCTCAGCCGCAAACTCCATCGGTAGCTTGTTAAACACATCACGACAGAAGCCACTGATAATCATGGAGACAGCATCTTCAGGAGAAATGCCTCGTTGGGCAAAGTAAAATAGCTGATCTTCACCAATCTTAGAGGTGGAGGCTTCATGCTCCACCTGACCCGTATTGTTTTGGACCTGGATATAGGGGTAGGTATTGGCGTTGGAGGTATCGCCAATCAGCATGGAATCGCATTGGGAATAGTTGCGAGCATTCTCAGCTTTGGGGCCCACCCTAACCAGTCCACGATAGCTGTTTTTAGAATTACCTGCCGAAATACCCTTAGAAATAATTGTGCTGCGGGTATTCTTGCCCACATGAATCATTTTAGTGCCGGTATCGGCCTGCTGCATGTTGTTAGTTAGGGCCACTGAGTAAAACTCTCCCACAGAGTTATCACCTACCAGTACGCAGCTAGGATACTTCCAGGTAATGGCAGATCCAGTTTCCACCTGGGTCCAGGAGATTTTAGAATTCTTACCTGAGCAGAGACCCCGTTTGGTGACAAAGTTGTAGATACCGCCTTTGCCGTCCTTGTCTCCAGCAAACCAGTTTTGCACCGTGGAGTAGTTAATTTGGGCGTCGTCTAAGGCCACAATCTCCACCACAGCCGCATGGAGCTGGTTGCTGTCATACATAGGTGCGGTGCAGCCTTCTAGATAGGTGACAGAACTCCCCTTGTCAGCCACTATCAGAGTGCGCTCAAACTGGCCCGAATCCCCATTATTAATTCGGAAATAGGTGGACAGGTCCATCGGACACTGGGTGTTTTCAGGAATGTAAACAAAGGATCCATCGCTGAAAACCGCCGAATTAAGCGCTGTAAAGTAATTGTCTGCCGAGGGGACAACGCTACCGAGGTACTTTTTAATTAGCTCGGGATGATCTTGGATGGCTTCTGAAATGGAGCAAAAAATAATGCCGTGTTCCGCCAGCTCCTCTTTGAACGTGGTGGCAATGGAAACACTATCAAACACAGCATCGACAGCCACATTGGTCAGACGCTTTTGTTCTGAAAGGGGGAGCCCCAGCTTTTCAAAGGTTGCCAAGATTTCTGGATCGACCTCATCCAGGCTCTTGAGCTTTTCGCTTTGCTTGGGTGCTGAGTAGTAAATAATGTCCTGATAGTCGATGGGGGTGTAGCTGACATTTGGCCAGGTGGGCTCTGTCATCTTTAACCATTGACGATAGGCCTTGAGACGAAACTCCAGCATAAAGTCCGGCTCATTCTTTTTCTCAGAAATCAACCGGATAATGTCTTCGCTCAACCCACGAGGGATAATATCGGATTCTATATCCGTGACAAATCCGTACTTATAGGGCTGACTAACAACGGATTGAACGCTAGTGCTCATGATTTACCGAAAAGGCTGGGAGGGATGATAAGAAATCTAAAGTTTGTCTAAAAAGTTGTTGGGGGTGCGCTGCCTAAAGGGAACTCGATAAAAACTGGAACCCCCGAACTGAAAAATCTGATTTAAATCCAAACCTATCTAATATTTGCTGGTTTCTGTGCGAATCCGCTCAAAGGATATTTCCTGATCACGGCCAGAAAAATCATTATCTTCTGTTAAAAAAAGCATGCAGTGACATTCGCGCCGTTCCTGCATAGGTACACAGGGACAGTTCCAATAGACGCTCTTGACTTCGGCTTCCTTGTCTTCATAGTGACGACAGGGGCATAGGGGAGCGCCTAAATCGTCCTTATGCTTAGCCAAGCCCTCAAGCACCACTGCAGTAACGCCGAGGTCAGAACAAAAATACGTACCTGTACGTTTCGCATAACTCTGTGCGAATTTTCGCATCACCTCGAGACTTTTATCTGTGGCCTGTGTAGGCTTACCTGTAATCATGGATAAATGGGGGATGCTGAGACAACCAAACGATTTTATAATTAAACAACACTCAGGTTGCTTAACTATTTAAAGAGTAATAGAGCCAGCTTACTTTAGCAACACATATGTTGCTAAAGTAGAATGACCTTAGTTCATAATTACAGTCTGTAATATTGCGATCGCAATTTCAGGGCCGATGACGTCAGTGCAGCAGCCATCCACAAAGGACGATATTCTACAGTTTTTGTTAAAATCAGGTCAGGCGACTGCCCAGGCCTTGGCTAATAGTTTAGGTGTCAGTCCCCAAGCAATTCGACGTCACCTCAAAGATCTGCAAGCAGAAGAACTAGTAGAGCACCAGGCGATGCAGTCAGGAATGGGACGGCCCAACTACATCTATCACCTCAGTGCTAGGGGCCGCGCCAAATTTCCATCGCAATACGATAAGTTTGCGGTTTCACTACTAGATACCATGGTAGAAACCGTAGGTGCTGAGCAGGTTAGCGCTATTTTACGGCAGCAATGGCAGCGTAAGGCATCTCATTACATCGAATTGCTTGGTAACAGACCGCTGCTGGAGCGAGTGCAGCAGCTAGTGAAAATGCGTCAGGATGAGGGATATATGTCGGAGTTTCACTATGGTGATGATGGCGATACCTATATCATCACCGAACATAACTGTGCTATTTCCCAAGTGGCAGAGTCCCATCCAGCCGTTTGTGGCCATGAGCTAGCAATGTTTGCTCTGGCCCTACCTGACTGCCAGGTGGAGCGCACCCATTGGCTAGTAAGAGGTGAGAATTTCTGTGGTTATAGGATTCGTAAGAAATAAACGCCCCTATGTTTGAGCAAACCCTACAGTTCTTAACGCCAGAAGAATCTGCCGAAGTCGATAAAGCTCTGCTGACAACGCCGGAGAAGTTTTTAACCCGGTTAACCCTATCGACGGCCAAACTGCTGGCCTTTATTGCTAAGGATCTGGATGTGTCCATTGAGGACCTTGGAACTGAGCAGATTATTCGTTGGTTTGAAGCTGACGCCAAACGCAAGCAGGAGCAAGGAATTAATGCTTCCGTACTCAGGTGGGATGCAACCAATCTAGAAGATTTGGTGGAGTAGAGCTGGTTGTTGTTAGCCGCTCACTCGTGAATATTGCCATTGGGCATAATCGTTCCCGTCAGTCTAGCCGCCGTTAATTTCACCATGATCTTGTCGCCATAGCCGACGATGGCCCCACTGAGGTCAGCCCCACTGAGGTCGGCCCCGCTGAGGTCAGCCCCAATCAGGTTGGCTTCCCGCAGGTTTGCATGGCTTAGATTAGCCTGTAATAAGTTGGCTCGAAAAAGTTTAGCCTTATGTAAATTGGCCTGGTTGAGATTGACCTTGTGTAAGAACGCATCGCTCAGGTCTGCCCCCTCCAGATTAGATTTACTCAGGTTTCTCCCCGAAAAGTCCTTCTCTTTAAGATTGGCTCCTCTAAAATCAGAACCTTCCAAATCGGGATCCGCTTTTCTGCGAGATGAGGTGTTTTGTGGGATGGAATGATTGTTCGGCTGGGAAGCTCGGTAGAGATAGTCTGCATAGCCATTATTATTGGCTGAGTTATTGGCTGAGCGATAGCCAGAACTATAGGCTCGTCCATTGGATGCACGGCCTTGCCCATTGGAGGAGCCGTTAGACTTACTGCTGGTGGCAGCACCGTTCGTTGAGCCATTCGTCCCATGCCCGTTGTTGCCAGATGTAGGGTGCCCGGAGTGCCCGGGGGCGGTAGATTGGGCTTTAGAGCTGTTAGGCGCTGACGAACCGTTAGAGGGGGGAGAACTACTACTTGTGGATCGTCTGTAGCCATTAGTTGTACCGTAGCCGTTGGTTGAGCGGCTACCATTTTGGCTAGATGCGCTGCTGCGCGACCCGTTCGCAGTGCTGCTTGTTGCCCCATTGCCGTTTCCGTAAGGGCGCGTATATCGACTTTGACTGTAGGAACGATAGCGGTGGCTACCGTAGCGTTCAGGATTGTAGTTATTGGGTTTAGGGCTACCCGCTGGCGTTTTAGTGCCGCTGCGAAGATGCTGCTTTAGAAGACTACGAGCTTCATTAATACGTTTAAGCTTATCCTGAGCCTTATCGCGTAGCCGTGTGTTATCACCTGGAATCCGATCAGGATGCCAGATGAACACCAGATCCTTATAGGCTTGGTTGACGTCTGAGAGTGAAGCACCGGGCTCTAACTCCAGTACGGTATAGGCTTTCGCGATATCGTCCATAGGTAGAGTTATAAAAGCGGTGACGGAACGGCTAGTTGATGGAGACAACGCCTGTCCAGAAGGCGCTGCCGTACAGTCGCCAGTCTAAAAATGATTGAAAACGATAAGCCTATCAAGCGGTTTACCAATAAACGGGGCATTGCTGATCCTTGGTAAGGATACTGGTGCTCGCTGGTGCGACAGCGGTTGCAAACAGGGCGCAAATCATGATTCTAATAATCAGATTCATACCCTAAATTAACAACGTCAAAAATTAGTATTTCGGGACTTTAATATCTGAGTATCTAATGTACGCAGATTATGACCACTGTTTGGGCCGCTTTTATCAGAACATTCGATTCCCTTAAGGCTGCATTGCGATTCTGTATCAAAGTGGGCCATTTATTAACAAACTAATCCTGGGACAGACTAAGTTCATAGACATTCCATAATGATCCTAAGGGGGAGTATTTAACATTCTGAACCTTGTTCCGAATGGCGGCCATGGAGTACTGATTAATCAAATATATAAAGGGCAGTTGCTCTTGCACAATCTGCTGGGCTTTTACATAAATTTCCCGGCGTTTGGCTTCGTCCAGTTCCTGGGCCCCTTTGATATAGAGCTGACCAATTTCATTCTCCCAGTCGGCCACCACCCGACCTTCGATCGGATCTTGCCCTGGCAAAGGTTTTTGATTGAACGCATGTAGACCTCCATCGGGGTTCCATACATTCGAGCCACCATTGGGTTCAAGGCCACCGCCGAAGCTGATCAAATGACATTCCCAATCCAGGCTGTCTCCCAGTTTCTCCACCAGGGAGCCCCAGCTGATGGGAGTAAAGTCCACCGTGATGCCAATTTTGCTCAAATCCTGTTTGATTTGAGCGCCAATGGCCTCGCGTACTTTATTGCCAGCATTCGTAATTAAGGTAAAGCGTACCTGGTTGCCATCAGCATCTACTAGTTGGTTGTTAGCGTTGTAGTCAAACCCAACTGATAGCAGTAGCTCTTTCGCTTTTTCTAGATTGTAATTATAGGCCCGAATGCCATCTTCCTCAGGGCTAGCAGAATAAGGGCTTAGAGGAAAAATAGAAGAGTCTTGCAATACCCCTAGACCTTGATAGATGTTATTTAACATGGTTGGGCGGTCAATGGCGTAGGCAACTGCTTGCCGAAATTCCAGGGTATTAAACCACTTAGATTTGATTGGATCGACTAAGGGGTTCCCATCGCGGGAGCCTTTATTGAGATTAAAGGAAATAAACAGGCTACCGGGAGAGGGACCGCCGTTGTAGACAGTAAAATTACCTCGCTCTTCTTCCCGTTTTAGCAACGAAAAGTTATCAGGTTTAACGCTGGTTAAATCCAGACCACCGGAGCGAAACTGCACAAACTCGCTGTCTTGGGATTCGACCACCTGCCAAACAATTTCCTGTAGATAAGGTTGAGTCTGACCTTGCTCATCAGTCCGCCAGTAATAGGGATTTTTATCAAAGACCACCCGTTCACCTGGGGTAAATGCCTTGAGCTGAAAGGGGCCATTGCCGATAATTTCCCTGGGAGGGGTGTTAGTGCCCCAGGTGGATAAAAATAGGGGATTGCCTTCGGAATCCTTCTCAGTGAGCGTGGCTGCTAGGGCATGCTTCGGCAGAATAAAAACCCCCGTATTGCGTAGGAATGGGGCATAGGGCTCCGGTACTTCAAATTTGACCTGGCGTTCGCTTAGCTTAGTAATCTTGGGAAGTTTGCCTTCCTCCCCTACCCGCAAAATGTCTCGAACTTGAGTGGGGATAGCTTCATTTAGATAAATGTCATTGTAAGTAAAAACAACATCATCGGCGGTCAAGGGTTTGCCGTCGGACCATTTTAAGCCGTCGCGCAGGGTGTAAGTGAGGGCCAGACCATCGTCGGAAAACTCCCAAGATTCGGCTAGCTCGGGTTCAATTTCGCCAGTTTCGTAGTTTTCAGAAATTAATCCTTTGTAGGTGAGGCCAAAGATGTTGGGGCGCTCATTGCTGAGGGCGTAGTTAAATGTTTTGGGATCGCTAAGAATGCTATATACCAGCCGTGATGATTCGGCATCGTCGGTTTTAAAATTGTCTAGGGAGCAGCTTGCAACTGCAACCACCATTACCAATCCCATTAGCCAGTAGGACCAGCGACCAAATCTTTTGAACATACGAAAGGGCATATGGGTAAGTCAGACTCTTAGTAGTCTAGGCGCTGGAAAAGAGGATTGACTGCTGAGACCCCCTAGATCCCCCAATACTGGGGGGACTTTGACTAACTCAGAACCCCCCAGTATTGGGGGGCAGGGGGCTAGCCAACAGCTCAGCCACTTATCCAAAACTTTAGTCCTAGCTATTTTAGCGGAACCTAGCTTTTGGGATATCGGATCAGCCAGGGCGATGGCGTTGGCTGGGACACCTCGTCGCTAATGCGTTGGCGAATGGTTTGAATATCGCGCCCGGTGAGCCGTGCCAGATTCTGAGACTCGCGCTCAAAGCGGGCCATTAAGCTTCGTAAATACTGCTGTCCTCGGTCCTGGGCGCTATCAACAATTTCGCCATAGTTTTGCCCGGTCCACTCCTCCAGTTGACGGCGAGCTTCAGCATTGGGGTACTCCTCCCGCAGGCGGGCCGCGCAGTCCAGGCTGCCGGTAAAGGCATGGCGGGTGACATAGCGTCCCTGGAAGAACTGACGGTTGGACGTGGTTTGAAACATCAGGTCTTCGGGAAACTTATCGCGACTGTAACGCACATGGAGTCGGGAAATAAATATGGAAGATGGTCCGGGACGAGGTGGAGCAATAATGGAACCTGGTCGTCGTTGTTGGGTGCTTTGGTTAAGCCAGGTAACGCCAGCTGCTTCTAGTTCTTCTGGGGTTAATACCGGTGCCGAGCA
>JBCCXQ010000006.1:0-69146 GCA_039191365.1 Cyanobacteria bacterium P01_F01_bin.13
ATCTAACCGAATCGGCACAAACATTTCCTTGAGTTCCAATGGGGGCAGATCCGCCTTAAAGCCTTCTACTTCTAGGGCATAGCAGTATGCTTGCAATGCCTTCAAGTATTTGGCATCAATGCCTGACCAATTTTCAAGGGTGCTGTCTGCCCTTACAGCGGCAGCAGTGCCTGCCTTTGTGCCCCACTTGTTTGATACTTTTTTGAGGGGAGCCATCAGTCCCTGCCCAAAGGACGTCAGTAGCGTTGCCCCGCCCGTAACCAATAGAGCGATCAGCGCTGATGGAATCTGGTCCCTCAAAAGCAGTACCAGTGTAGATATGCCACCACTGCCAATCAGGAATTTAATAAATGCATTCGATATTTGATCCGGTAGAGGCTCTTTGGGTGGCTGATTTCCAGAAGGTGTCATGGGGCATTACCAGGAACTCACGCACCCATTCTACTCATGTAGCATCAATCCCGCGATAAAGGTCAGCTACCGCAAATTCCAGCCCAATACACATCAAAATCGCCAGATCGTCACCTTCATAAAATCGACTTTCCCAGCCCCCGTTTACCGAACGCCGCCAACACTCCACCAGCGGACTCTCCTGAGAAATCAACACATACTCCTCTAAAGAATCTAGCCGCTGATAGTGTCTAAATTTCTCATCACGATCAAACGCTTCAGTCGCTGGCGAAAAGATCTCGGCAATTAACTCCGGATAGCGTTTAACATAACGGTCTTTACGATCTCGCAAATCGCAGGTCAAAAGCGCATCTGGGTAGTAATAAAATTCATCCAAGTGGCCAACCTTAATATTACCTCCATAAAATCGGCATTCAGAAACGTCTCCTAGATGATCGTCAATAATCTTCAAAAAGTTAAACGCAATCCGCCCATGGTTATCCGCAGCAATTGCCATGGCATGCACCAAACCACCCTGATACTCATGGCGGACTAAATGTTGGCTCTCTAGCGCAAGATAATCATCAGGGCTAATGTATTGGGGAGTAGTATCCATAGCCGCTGTCCTTAAAAAACGTCAAAACCTGTAAGGTGGTGCCCACCCTAAGCACTTATGCCCTTTGTGGGGTTTATTCGACATAGATAATAAAGCCAGAGTGCTGTCTCCATGGCAGGAGAGTCCAGAGATAGACTCTCTTCTCCATCTTTCCAAGCATGTATTTCCACCTGACTAAAGTCTTTCGACAATTGGTTTAGCTGCTGTGCGGCTCGAATATAGTAAGTGTCTAAACGATACTGATGAGAGTCATCTCGAACAACTAGATAGTCTGAATTTGCTACGGTTTGTCGATCTAAGGAGGGATTTAACCGCCAAAATAAACCCAGGATTATTAAGTTTGCCCCAATGCGAATAGGATTAAGGCTAAATTGTTTTTTCCAGGTCAGGTTTCTTTCTAAGACTTGCAGATTATGGCTAGAAAAGAGAAAGTACCCTCCTGGTTTACCCATTCGCTTGACCTCGGCCAAAATTTTTAGACGATCCTCGTGGGATACATAGTCAATGCCGTTGTAGCTAAATAAAATAAAATCAAAAGAACTGTCTTCAAACTGGCTCAGATTCCTGGCATCAACCACGTCAAAGCGCATGGAATGCTGAGCATCTTGGGCATCTTTAAAGCGTCGCTGACAGGCTGCAATCATCTCCGGCGAGTAGTCTACACCCACATACTGTTTGACTAAGGGCGCAAAGTACTGGGTAGTACGACCGGCCCCCACGCCAATGTCGAGCATGGTCATGGTGGGCAGCTGCGCCTGCAGCCTCTTTAGGATAGCGGCCTCCGCCGGTTGTAAATAATTTAGACTGGCATAGTGTTTGACAATGCCGGATGACGTGTATGCGGTTTTGTTTCTGTCACCCATCGTCACAATAATTCCTTAAAGCAGAGTGATTGTTGCCTGTATGTGAGTTCAAAATCATCATCACAGCAAATTTTGCTCTGCCAATGCGATAAACAGCTCGCTTTGCTGGATTAGGAGCTGGACCTCGTGAGAACTTAAATTGGTGTCGTCGATACCATAGTCACCTTGGGTTCTCTTATTTTGAGCATCGATCAAATAACGATGGAACTCAATAGGAGCTAGCCCTGGTTTAGCAATTTCTTTGCCGAACGCTGCAATGACTGCGGCATGACTCGAAAAGGACAATCCTTTCTTCCACAAAAAAGCCTCGGCAATGTAAAACATGGTGTAATATGCCCTGGCCCCGGCAAAGTCGTAAAGTTCCTTATTAGCCAATATTTTAGAAGCTTCTAGACTTTCTTTTGCCTTATTAATAAAGGCATTTAGATTAGCTGTCATACAATCATTCCTTCTCTTTTAACGTTTGAGAGAAAGGGGTTGTCTGCTGATTGAAATTTATCTATGGAAATAAAGTGGCGTGAGATAACTACATCAAAATCAAGGCATAGATTTGCAATAAACTGACTAGTCCTATCAATTTCTTGGTAAGGATTTACTGGAGTTTTAAGTACGATTAGAAGATCTATATCCGAGTCTATTCGACTATCACCACGAGCCTGAGACCCATACAACATAATATTTTGCAAGTTCTCCTGATATAAATCATCGAGAAACTGCTTTACTTTTTCTAAGATTGTTGCTAGCTCGGGATGTTTCATCGCAGCGTTGATTGAAAGCCTTGCTATCAGGTGGGCATTGCCCACCCTACTGTTTTATCTTATTCGGCTTCGTATGCCTCCATGGGCAGACAGGAGCAAATCAGGTTGCGATCGCCATAGGCTTGATCGATTCGATTCACCGTTGGCCAGAACTTTCGATCCTTGGTCCACTGGGTGGGATGTACCGCCTGCTCACGGCTGTAGGGCCGCTCCCATGCTGCGGTCAGGTCCACCGTCGTGTGGGGTGCATTCACCAATGGGTTATTGTCCTGGGGCAGTTTGCCTGACTCAATGTGACGAATCTCATTGCGAATGGCAATCATCGCATCGCAGAAGCGTTCTAGCTCCGCTAAAGATTCACTTTCCGTGGGCTCTACCATAATGGTGCCCGCCACTGGCCAGGACATGGTGGGCGGATGGAACCCATAGTCAATCATGCGCTTGGCAATGTCATCCACATTCACGTTGGCAGACTTCTTAAAGCTGCGCAGATCCACAATGCATTCGTGGGCTACTAGACCGGCATTGCCCTTATAAAGAATGTCGTAGTGACCTTCCAGCCGCTTGGCAATATAGTTGGCGCTGAGAATAGCGGTCTCTGTCGCGTGGGTGAGACCGGCAGCCCCCATCATTTGAATGTACATCCAGGAAATCGGCAAAATGCTGGCACTCCCCCAGGGAGCTGCAGAGACTGCGCCAACGGACTGCTCTGTACCCAGTGTGGGCGTCAGGGTGTGACCGGGTAAAAAGGGTACCAGGTGACTCTGGACACCGATTGGACCCACGCCGGGACCGCCCCCACCGTGGGGAATACAGAAGGTTTTGTGCAAGTTTAAATGGCACACATCCGCACCAATATCGCCCGGGCTGCACAGCCCCACCTGGGCGTTCATATTGGCTCCGTCCATGTACACCTGACCCCCATGCTGGTGGATCCGGTCGCATACGGTGCGGATGGTGGCCTCAAATACCCCGTGGGTGGAGGGGTAGGTAATCATCAAAGCGGCCAGATTGTCGCTATGTTTCTCTGCTTTGGCGGTGAGATCCGCCACGTCAATGTTGCCGTCGCTATCGCAGTTAACCCCCACTACTTTCATACCCGCCATCACGGCACTGGCTGGGTTGGTGCCATGGGCCGACTGGGGAATCAAACAAATATTGCGGTGGTGGTCGCCTCGGGATTGATGATACTGACGAATGACTAGTAGACCGGCATACTCTCCCTGGGAACCGGCATTGGGCTGCAGGGAAATGCCGGCAAAACCGGTAATGTCAGATAGCCAGGTTTCTAACTGTTCAAATAGCACCTGATAGCCCCTGGTCTGATCCAGCGGGGCAAAGGGATGAATCTGGCCAAACTCGGGCCAGGTGACCGGCATCATCTCAGCGGTGGCGTTTAGCTTCATGGTGCAGGACCCGAGGGGAATCATGGCCGAAGCCAGGGACAGATCCTTCATTTGCAGCGCGTACATGTAGCGCAGCATCTCGGTTTCGGAATGGTAGCTGTTAAATACGGGATGGGTGAGGTAGTCGCTGGTGCGGACTAACTCTGTTGGAATGGTGGTCTCGGACTTGAGTCGCTCCACCGCTGGCATCGGTAGGTCGCCTGCAAAGATTTGGAGCAGCTGAATAACGGCATCCGGTGTGGTGGTTTCATCTAAAGAAATGCCGATGGTGGTGGCATCGATGCGACGCAGGTTGATGCCCTGGGCGACGGCGCGATCGCAAATCTCCCCAGCCTGCTCACCCACATCCACTGCCAGGGTGTCAAAGCAGGGGGTGTCCGGTACGCCAAAGCCCAGCTTATTCAGCCCCTCTGCCAGCACCACCGTCAGCCGATGTACCCGGGTGGCAATGGCCTTTAACCCGTCAGGGCCGTGATACACCGCATACATACTGGCCATTACCGCCAGCAGCACCTGGGCAGTACAAATATTACTGGTGGCCGAGTCGCGACGAATATGCTGCTCGCGGGTTTGCAAAGTCAGCCGCAGGGCCGGTCTCCCCTTGCTGTCTTTAGAAACGCCCACCAGGCGACCCGGCAGCTTACGAGCATAGGCCGTTTTAGTGGCAAAGTAAGCCGCATGGGGACCGCCATACCCCAGGGGTACCCCAAACCGCTGGGTGTTACCCACGGCAATATCTGCCCCGATCTCGCCCGGTGCCTTGAGTAGGGTCAAGCTCAGCAGATCGGCGGCCACGGTCACCAGTGCTCCGGCTTCGTGGGCAGCAGCAATTACTTCGGTATAGTCGTGAATCGCGCCAGTGCTAGCAGGGTATTGCAGCAATAGACCAAATAACGGCTGACTAAAGTCGGGGACTTCGCTTACCAACACCTTGATGCCCAGGGGTAGGGCGCGGGTCTGGATGACTTCAATGGTCTGGGGATGGCAGTCTGCCGATACCCAGAATGTTTTGGCTTTCTTGGCGTCCTTGTTTTTACATACCCCCAGACTCATGGTCATGGCCTCAGCCGCAGCGGTGCCTTCATCCAGCAGGGAGGCATTGGCAATTTCTAGACCGGTCAGGTCGCTGACCATGGTCTGGTAGTTGAGTAGGGCTTCTAAACGACCCTGGGAAATTTCGGGCTGGTACGGGGTGTATTGGGTGTACCAGCCGGGGTTTTCTAAAATATTGCGCTGGATAACGGGCGGTGTGATGCAGCTGTAGTAGCCCAGGCCAATGTAGCTGGTGAGCACCTGGTTTTGGGTTGCAATCCCACGAATGCTTTGCAGCGCTTCATGCTCGCTCATCCCTTGCCCGAGGGAAAGGGACTGGGTCAGACGGATTTCAGTCGGTACGGCGGTGGCAATCAGTGCCGCTAACGAGTCATACTTCAGCACCGATAGCATGTACTCAATGTCCGGCTGCGTCAGACCGATGTGTCGCTGAGGAAAGTCATTGGGGGTGGCTAGCTCATTAGCCCAATTGCTTGAATGGGTGGCAGACATCGGCTGAGACTGTTCGTAGGACATTAATAGCTCCAGTGAATCCGTGGTGTAGAAACGGCTATAAAAGCAAAAACCATCAGACTAAGCTGATGGCATTAAGTATTTATTCTCACCTATTTCACCAGGGATTTCACCGGTAATTCAAAGTAAGTGCCCAAAGAGCTATGGCCTGGGGTCTTTCATCTACGGTTCACTCACGCCTTCCACCTGTTCGGCATATTCCTCTGCCGTCATCGTATCGTCGTCTAAATCATCCATATCATCGGCCTTGACCTTGATCAACCAGCCATCGCCATAGGGATCATCGGCAATTTGCTCTGGGGCATCCAGCAGCTGGTCATTGCGTTCCAGGACTTCTCCGTCTACGGGAGACTTCAGGTCTTCCACTGCTTTGACTGACTCGATGGTGCCAAACTTTTCACCGGCTTCCACGTTGTCACCCAGTTCAGGGAGTTCCAAAAACACCACATCTCCCAGTTGGTCAATGGCAAATTCTGTAATGCCGATGGTAATAATGTCACCATCGATTTTGAGATACTCGTGGGTATCGGTGTACTGCAAATTGTCAGGATATTCAAAGGCCATGGGGTTTCCTCAGCAGGTCCATAACTTGTGAACAATCGGCCGTTGTGATCCTCATCAGCAACGCCAACAATAAGACGCCAAAGCCTGCGATCGCAAGCGTTAAGCATACTGCTCCCTGATGGATAGCGTTCGTTGATGAAAGTTTGCCACGGATGTTGGCTCAATAGATAGGGGTTAACTGACTTTTTCTCAGTTTTTATCGGATTTTTTTTGTGAACTTGACGCAAAAAAACAGTGATGCCATACACTAGCCCCAGAACATATGAGCAGGTTGTTTACAGACTCCTTGCAAACCCATGGCACACTTTACTGACGATATCCCTGAAGCACGGCGCGAGCGGCTGGTTACCAGCGTTGAACCAGCACCGCAATCTTCATCCGGCATTGTCCCCTGGCTGCTAGTGGCCATCGCTGTCTTGGGTTTGGGTGGCGTTGGAATATGGTGGCTGAGCACCGGGAAACTGTTTGCAGATGGTTCAAAATCCAGTGAGCCGCTAGCCGCAACATCGGGGTCTGCCGTGGCCGCAGAGCCAGCCGCGGCTAATGCCACCAGTAGCGCCACCGATAGCGCTACCGAGACAGCCGACGCTGGGGTAGACGCACTAGAGACCAGCGAAGCTAGCGGTTCAAACCGTCTTTTAGGACATCGCCCCTACAGCGTTGCCGATACTAGCAACCTGGTGACCATATCTACCAACTCCATGGTTAAACTCAAACCCGAGGTTGCTCAGAAGGTGGAAACTATGATGGCTGAGGCGAGAGCCGTTGGTGTCAGCTTGGATGTGATCTCTGGATTTCGCACCCTGGAGGATCAGCGATATCTCTTTTTTGACCTGAAGGCAGAACGGGGCCAAACTACCCAGACCCGGGCTGAGGTGAGCGCCCCTCCTGGGTACAGCGAACATCACACGGGCTATGCGGTTGACTTTATCGATATATCCCAGCCTGCCACCGAACTCAATACATCCTTCGAAAATACACCAGCCTTCCGCTGGCTAGAAGAGAATGCCGCCTACTATGGGTTTGAGATATCATTTCCTAAGGACAGCAAGCAAAATGTAGCCTATGAACCCTGGCACTGGCGCTATGTGGGTAATCAGGAGAGTTTAGAGCTGTTTTATCAAGACTAAGCCTTATTTTTATCTGTAGGGGCGTTACATGCAATGCCCCTACAGGCATGCAATGTCCCTACAGATGGCGGTAGCCACAGATAGGTATGAACCCGTCCTCGTCCTTTAATGGGAATACAGCCTCGATCTTCAAATTGGAATTTATGTTTGAGTAGCTTGTAGGTATCGGCACTCACCTGAATCCGATCGACCACACCGTGGGATTCCATCCGACTAGCGATGTTGACGGCATCTCCCCAAAGATCGTAGCTAAACTTTTTCTTGCCAATTACCCCAGCGACAACTGGTCCAGTGTTAATGCCAATCCGGAGCTGAAATGTATGTTGTTTGACAGCTGCTTGCATATCAATGGCCATGGCCATAACGGCGTCTGCATGGTTCTGCATGGGGGCGGGCACCCCACCCACCACCATGTAGGCATCACCAATGGTTTTAATCTTCTCCAGGCCGTGGCGTTCGGCCAGCGCATCAAATATTGAAAAGATGTCGTTCAGTTGACAAACCAGTTTAGTGGGAGCCGTATTGGCGGCTAGCTGGGTAAAGCCAACGATATCGGCAAACAATATGGTGACGTTCTCAAAGCGGGAGGCAATGGCAGTGCGATTGGAGAGATCGTTTTTGAGTCGATTTGCGATCGCAACCGGTAGAACATTACGCAACAGCGCCTCTGTTTTTTCCTGTTCATGTCTCAGGGCGGTTTCCGCCATCTGACGTTCCTGCACCTCCTGGGAAATTTGACCAAACATTGAGGCAAATGCCTGAATCACCTCTCCCAGTTCATCCTGTCGAGACTGCTTAAGACTTTTAAATTCTGCTAGCTGAGGCTGATGCACTACACCAGCGGCCTGACACAGATCATCCCGCAGTAACAACAGGGGGTTAATCACCACCCGCTCCAACATAAAAATAGTCACCAGGGTGACAAAGGCAGAAATGATAATGACAATAAAAAAAATCAATGCAGAATACTGTACCATGTAGCGTTTGACAGGGTTTGCATCATGGCGAATAACCAGAATGTAACGATCCTGAAATTGTTTGCTGGGCCACGCCACATCGTAACGGGTGCCTGCATCAGTTAGCTGGGTTACAACTTTTGTTAGCCCGTTGGCGGGAATCGCCAGGGAAGGCGCTTCTCCAAAAGAATCAATCAGCTGGCCTGCTTCGTCATAGAGAGTGGCTCCCAAAATGATCGAGTCCGGGCTCAACGCCGTCTGAGCTTGTGTCAAAAGTGATGTAGACAGCATATCTACCATCACGTTCGCCTTGATTGTCGCTAGCACTTCTTGAGAGATCGTCTCTAGCTCTCTTAGCTTGTCTGCCCGTCGTTGACGATAGGACGGGATAAAAACCACCAACTCAATCGCCACAAGGCTCAGGAAAATCGACGTTACAATTTTTCGGGATAGCTGAGATTTCAGTAACCCTAATGGTGTTTGTAGAACACTAACCATGGTTATGGCCAACTACTCTAAATAGCTACATAGAATTGAATGCCCACTGAATAATGTGAAGATGCGCCTGACGTAGTGGCGGCCAAGGTTAGCCTCCGAAGTATAAATTTTACTCAATCTGCCTGGGTGGTTCCTGAAAATTAGTAGAGGATCCCATGAGCAGTGACCATCGCAGCGAACCAAAGTCCATGCGTTAGACTGATGGAGATTCACCCATATTCTGAAAGCGCCAGGCAACCGCTATGACCCTTGCTGTTCCAATCCTGACATCCCTACGTCTCCAGGAAATTCCTAACCAAACCTACCAGGCGGCTACGGATCGCTTTGATGCCACTTGGGCCGCGCCCTTGTCGACGCTGCTGGGATTAGGACGGGCTGCCGGGGCCGACTTTATTGAGTTTTTTCTAGAGCGACGCAACTACATTAGCTGCCTGGCAGAAGACGATGCGATTACCAGTATTTCGCCTAGTTTGACTACTGGGGCAGGGGTGCGGGTATTTAAGGGCAAGTCCGACTGCTATGTCAGCACCAATGATGTTAGCTTCCACGGTCTTAAATCCGCCCTGGAAAAGGGACTCTCTATTATGGGTCTGCTGTTGCCAGCTACGTCAGCCTATGTGCCCGAAGTGACCCTGGAAATGTTTCGAGACTACGCCAGCACCAAGGAAAACTGGCTGGCCAATTGCAGTTCGATGCAGGCCATGGGGGATGTGCTGCTGGGGGCGAATGCGTCGGTAGAAAAAGTAGCCAAGCATTTACAGGCACGTCGTGCCGCTTACTTTAGAGACTGGCAGGAGGTGCTGGTGGCCAGTAGCGATGGTACATTTGCCCGCGACATTCGTTTGACCCAGTCGGTTGGGGCCAATGTACTCTGTGCCGATGGGGAGCATCGCTCTTCCATTGGTCAGCGCCTGGGGAACACCAGCGACCCCAGTTTTCTGACCGCCTGGGACTATGACACCACGGCGGCAGAGCTAGCCGAGTCCGCAGGTAAAATGCTCTACGCTGACTATGTTGAGTCCGGCACTTACCCCGTGATCATGGCCAACCACTTTGGTGGCGTGATTTTCCATGAGGCCTGTGGCCACCTGTTGGAAACTACCCAGATTGAACGGGGCACCACACCATTTATAGATAAGAAGGGCGAAAAGATTGCCCATGAGAATCTCACCGCATGGGACGAGGGGCGTTCTAATGAATCCTTTGGCACCATCGATATGGACGATGAGGGCATGCCGGCCCAGCGCACCCTGCTGATTGAAAACGGCATTCTCAAAAACTTTCTGTCTGATCGGGCAGGCTCTATGCGCACTGCTCATCCTCGCACCGGTAGCGGTCGCCGTCAGAACTATACCTTTTCTGCGGCATCCCGTATGCGCAACACCTTTATTGATACGGGTGACTACAGCCTGGACGATCTCTTTGCCTCCATAGATAAGGGTATCTACTGTAAGAAGATGGGCGGGGGTAGCGTTGGTGCCACCGGCCAGTTTAACTTTGCCGTCGATGAAGCTTATCTGGTTGAAAACGGCAAAATCACCCGCCCCCTAAAAGGTGCAACACTCATTGGCGAAGCCGTGGATATTATGCAAAAAATCTCCATGTGCTCCCAGGATTTGAGCTTGGCCCCCGGCTTCTGCGGTTCTATCAGCGGTAACGTTTATGTCACCGTTGGTCAGCCCCATCTGAAGGTGGACAGCATTACGGTAGGCGGCCGGTAAATATCAAGCTCCCCTCCTTTCCCCTTCTCCTTTCTCCCCATTCAACATGTCTTCTAAAGTCATCGAAATCTCCTCTAACGCTCAAACCATTGCCCAGCGTCTCGGCATTACCAAGTACGACATCTATGGTGCAACGACTGACAGCACCAGTGTCCAAGTGGATAAGGGCGAACCAAAACAGGTGAAAGCCTCCAACCGGGCCAGCGTGACGGTGCGAGTGTGGAATGATCAGGGTCGTTTGGGGGTGACCTCCACCACTGATGTGGATGAGCGTGGTTTGGAGCTGGCCCTAAAAACTGCCGCTGAGGCCAGCGCCTTTGGGGCGAGTGAAAATATTCCTGACTTTAGCCCGGAGGCGACAGCTACTTTGCCACAGGTGGAGGTCACCCTAGCTGAACCGGTCCCGGTGGGTACGCTGATCGAGCGATTGGTAACGGCTGAGCAGGCGCTGTTGAATGCCCATGATGCGATCGCAAGTGTGCCTTACAATGGCTTAGCTCAAAGTGCAGTTGAACACTTTTATGTCAACAGCGACGGTGCCAAACGCAGCGAAGAGCGCACATCCGCATCGGTTTATCTCTACACCAAAACCGAGCAAGAAGGACGTAAACCCCGCTCTGGCCACGCCGTTCGTATTGGTGTTGGCCCTGAAAATCTCGATGTTGACGGCTGTCTGCAGGAAGCGACAGATAAAACCCTGAGCCATTTAGACTACGAAAAAATTGAGTCTGGGAAATATCGCGTTGTTTTTTCGCCCCAGGCCTTTTTAAGTTTGATCCGAGCCTTTGGCAATCTCTATAACGCCCAAAGTATTCTCGACAAGCTTAGTCTGTCCACCGCCGACAGTCTTAATACCCCTATCGCATCCCCTCTGCTGTCGGTCTACGACGATGCCCTGCATCCTGGCAATGTCAGTCCTGAAACCTTTGATGGTGAAGGCACCCCCACCCGGCGTCTGCCCATCATTCAAAATGGGGTACTAACGAACTTTTTACATAGCGCTGGTACCGCCAAGCGAATGGGAGCTAAACCCACAGGCCATGCCAGCATTGGTGCCAAGGTCAGTGTGGGCAGCAATTTTCTACATATCACCCAAGGCCAACCTGCCGATACCAGCTATAGTCTAGACGATGCCGACAATGTGGTTTTGATTGATGAGCTGCAGGCTCTCCATGCCGGGGTGAATGCCCTCCAGGGCTCTTTTTCACTCCCCTTTGATGGCTGGCTGGTGCAACATGGCAAACGCACCAGTATTGAGTCGGCCACCGTTGCCGGAGATTTTCGTCAGCTGCTCCAGTCAATTGTTTATGTTTCTCCTGAGGAAGAAGTGACTCCCAGCGGCGTTGCTCCCCAGGTGTGGATTGACGAGTTATCGATTACGGGCGAATAGCGAAACCTACTGAGCCCATAAGGTACTTCCCATAAGCTCAAAAAAATATCAACATATGATTAACCTGGCCAGGTTGATTGTGTTTTCATTTTGAAGATGGTCTACTTTTTGCCAGATTCACGGTGTATTACGTGGTATTCAGTAAGGGATGCCCTCCAATTTCTAAATTTCGAGAATGACAAGCCCCACAGACTCATCTCTGGAATTTGGCCTACCTGACTTTTCTAAGTATGGCTATCAATTGGAGTCTGAACTGGGAGCCAATCGAGCTGGCGGACGCGTTACCTACTTGGCAACTCAACTCGAGACTCAGCAACTGGTCGTCATCAAACAGTTTCAGTTTGCTAAGTCCACAGCCAACTGGGTTAACTATGACGCCCTCCGTCAGGAAGTTCAGGTAATTAAGGATTTAAAACACCCAGGTATTCCCAAATACCTGGGTGTTTTTCAAGCAGACGACGGGTTTTGTATGGTGCAGGAATATAAGCACGCGGAAAGCTTAGCCAAGCCCCGTAGCTTTAGTCCTGAAGCTATCCGTCAAATTGCGATCGCATGTCTAGAAATTCTGGTCTATCTACAAAGCCGTATTCCCCCGGTGATTCATCGCGACTTTAAACCGGCCAATATTCTGGTGGGCGAAAACTTGGAAGTCTACCTGGTGGACTTTGGATTTGCTCGGATTGGCGATGGTGAAGTCGGCGTGAGTAGCGTTGTCAAAGGCACCCTCGGGTTTATGCCCCCAGAGCAAATTTTTAATCGACAGCTGACTGAAGCATCCGATTTATACGGTCTGGGCATGACCCTCATCTGTTTGCTCACCAATACCCCCGCCGATGAGGTAGGGGCGCTGGTGGATGTTACCTATCGAGTTGACTTTAAAAAACTTAAGTCTGACCTCAGTCCACGGTGGGTAAAATGGCTCGAAAAAATGGTCCAGCCGCGCCTCAGCGAACGGTTTGAAAATGCTAAAATTGCCCTAGAAACCATTCCAGAGCATGGTCTGCGTCAGCCCGAGGCCCGGTTTAGCCAAGCCGGTGTTGCCTTAGCTGCATCCACGCGAGGAGAGCTGCTAACAACAGCGGTTACCCTGACTAATTCAGTCCCAGAAACCACATTAAAAGGTGATTGGCAGGTGGTATCCCACGGTAGCGATCCGGCTCCGGTCAATGGCAACCACAGCTGGATTAGCTTCTCACCAGCCAGCTTCCACGGCAATAACATTACGACTCAAATCCAGGTGGACACCAGTAAATTGATGACTGGGCAGAGTTACGAGCGCACCCTATTGCTCAAGAGCAATGCCCACCCGTCGGTTTACTCCTTTAACCTGAATGTGCAAACCGCTCCCCTGCCCTTTTCAAATAAACAGGGCACACCCTATGGCCTACTAGTGGGCTTATTAACTGCCTGCTGGATAACCGTTTGGATGTTAACATCCCTGGCCCCTGCCTACGATCCGCTACTGCCTGAAGTAAATAATACGATTATGGTCCTGGCGCTCTTTGGTAACGGTCTAGGTTGGCAGCTGGCTGGTTGGCTTCTACATGAAGCTAAGCTCAACTCTCCGGTAGCTCGCATCGCCATGACTGTAGGTGCCATCACCGTTGGCTTGGTTGCACCACTATTTCTCTTGCTCGATGTCGCCGCGACCGATGGAGTTACTGCCATCGTGACGGCGGGATTGGGTATGTTGGCTGGCAGCCTGCTGGGGGTAATCAGTGGCTTAACCATGAATCAGTTTTGGCAACGGAGCATCAAACCCAGGTTTTCCATTGGTCTTTCGCTACTGACCTGCTCCCTTGGCGCGGGTTTAGGCCTGAGTCAGGGGTTGGCCATCAGCAATCCCTGGCTGACATTCACGTTGATTGCTAACGCTGTGGGCATTGCCACCATGTTGACCTACATTCCCATTCAGCGGGCTCAGGCCATTGCTTTTTATCGTCGCCACGTTGAACATCGCTTGATTCGTCCCTGATGGCTTAGAATCATGGACGTATTTTGGAACATAGAGGTAGCATTGGGGTTTTATTAGCTGGTAGCATTAGGGCTTTGCTAAGGGCAACCCAGGCGTGAATAGTTAGAGGGATTTTGTACCATGACATTTCGAAAACTGACACCATTCATAGTATTCGGACTGCTTGGCATCCCAGGCAACGTTTCGGCCCATATGGTTGAGACCAACTACGCCCTCGATCAGCTGGCCCAGTCCGAGCAAGTATTGAATATGCAAAGCACCTTTAGCAACGGTATTCCGCTTAAGGGAGCCAAGGTAAGTGTGTATTCTCCCAATAACCCAGTAACGCCCTGGGCTGAAGGTGTCACTGATAGTGAAGGCCGATTTAGCTTTAGTCCCGATCAGACGCTTGCAGGGGATTGGGAAGTGACTATCCAACAGCAGGGCCACGGCGACATGCTGACGGTGCCGGTCGATGAAACTGGAGTAACAACTGAGCTGATTAGCGATCGCGACAATACTGACATCCACTACGCCAGCACCTCCTACGTTGGCTGGGCAGTATCTGTCGGCATGTTGTTCACGTTAGGTTTGTGGCGGCGTCGTTACCGCAAACAGTAGCTGCCAGCTATCTTGACTTGCAAATACTGTCCTGCAGCTCTGCCAAATCTGTATAGCGATCTGCCAGGTTAATCAGCGAATCACTGGTCATAGACTGCAGGCTTACCAACTCCAATCTCACACCTCGATAGCTGAGGGCATCCACTGCATAGGTGAGGTGTCCATCGCCACTAAGCAATGTAATCGTGTCGCAGTGGTCTGCTAGACGCATCATATCCACCGCAATTTCTACATGCAGATTGGCCCGCCGGGTGCCATCCGCATCTGCAGTCAACTCCTTACTAATGACGCGATAACCATGACGGCTCAGCCAGAGCAAAAATCCCCGCTGCTTTTCATTTTTGGGATCCACCCCTGTGTAGAAATAGGACCGCAACAGTCGACGTCTCCCCACCAGGGTCTTGAGCAACCGGGCATAGTCCACCTCAATGCCAAGATAGGACGCAGAATAAAATAAATTTGCCCCATCAATCAGAACGGCCATGCGATCGCGACTGCCAGGAACATCACCGCTACCATAGGGAGCAAACAACGCTCCTTCCATCGGTGATAGCTTGAGTTCTCTCCCCACTACATGAACTTTTGAGCCATTAGATGCCCCGTTAAGAGTAGCCCCGTTGTGTTCGATATTACTCACCATAAAAATGATTGCGGCTGGACTTCTGCAAAATACAAGCTGGTATATCGAGAATAATATGAAAAATTAATTATTTCTTAAGATTTTATGGATGTAGTTAAAAATTCATACCGTTGTTTTCACAATGCTAACCAAGCTTTTTGGTTATAAACATGAAAATTAGTCAAAATCAAACATTTGAGCATACAAGTATTGGCTACAGCGCCTTTACAGCTAAAATTGCTGTCATAAGCTGCCTATGAAACGATTTACCCAACTTTTTCAGCATGTGGATAGTACCACCTCCACCAATGAAAAGGTCGCTGCTCTTCAGCAATATTTTCACGATGAGTCGGCCGCCAATGCTGTTTGGGCGCTTTACCTGTTTTTAGGCAAAACCCGCAAACGCTTAATTACATCGCGGGTGCTACGGGATATTTTCTTGCAAGTATCTGATATTCCGGAATGGCTGTTTGCTGCCAGCTATGCCCATGTGGGTGATTCAGCAGAAACGATTGCCCTATTGCTAGCCGATACTCCACTACCCTCAGCCCAGGCATCATTTCAGGATCAGCCCCTGCATACCTGGCTAGAGACCATTATTCCTCAAGTAAAAAACTGCGATGACGATGCGGCTCAGCAGCAGCTGATAATATCCTGGTGGGCCAGCTTAGAGGGGGATGAGGTCTTTGTCCTCAACAAAATCTTAACTGGTGCTTTTCGAGTGGGGGTCTCCACCAAGCTAGTGGTCAAAGCACTGGCGGCTGAATATAATCTTCCAGCCGATGTCATTACCCATCGACTGATGGGAGACTTCACCCCGAGCGTAGAGTTTTATCAACAGCTGATTCAAAGCAATCCTGACGAATCAGTTCCTAGCCGTCCTTATCCATTTTTTCTCGCCTCTCAGATAGATGTGGATAAATTCAGCGAAGAATCCATGGCCAATTGGCAAGCCGAGTGGAAATGGGATGGCATTCGTGCCCAAATGATCCACCGGGCCAAACAGCAATTTATCTGGTCGCGGGGAGAAGATCTGATCACCCATCAGTTTCCTGAATTTGCCGAACCGCTACAGCAGCTGCCCGATGGCACGGTGCTGGATGGTGAGATTGTCTGTTGGGATGGCCATCGCCCTATGAATTTTAACCATTTACAAAAACGTCTGGGCCGTAAGCGCGTAGGGCCAAAGCTGATGGCCGAAAATCCGGTTCATTTTCTTGCCTATGATCTACTGGAGTACAAGGGCCAGGATATCCGAGAGTGTCCCCTACACCAGCGTCGCCATCTCCTCACGGACTTGCTAGATGCCCACGGGGCGGCCAATATAAGCTACTCAAGCCCGCTAAGCTTTGATACCTTTGAGCAGCTACAAACCCTGAGAGAGCAAGCCCGCGAATATCGAGCTGAGGGGTTGATGCTTAAGTTTGTAGAAAGTCCCTATTTAGTGGGACGTAAGCGGGGCTACTGGTGGAAATACAAGGTGGATCCCATGACCTTGGATGCAGTGTTGATCTACGCTCAAGCGGGCAGCGGCAAGCGGGCTAATTTATTTACGGACTATACCTTTGCCCTATGGCACGGTGAGGACCTGGTTCCCTTTGCCAAAGCCTATTCAGGCCTAGATAACCAAGAAATTAACACCCTGGACAAATGGATTCGTCGCCACACTCGCGAGCGGTTTGGTCCTGTACGTTCTGTCGAACCCACCCATGTGTTTGAAATTGGCTTTGAGGGAATTGCTTACTCTAAACGTCACAAGTCAGGTATTTCGGTGCGTTTTCCTCGTATTTTACGTTGGCGGCATGATAAACCCATCCAGGAAGCAGACTCCCTGGAAACAGCCATTGCACTCCTAAAATCAGATAGTAGTTGAGGGTTCGAATAACGGGGCTGCCAGCCTAGAATCTGTCGTGCTTTTGCATTGACTGCTCCTTGTTGCTGCGTTGCAAAATAAAGGGAAAATGGATCGAGAATAGTTTGGGCAGTTTCCTCTAAGATTACCTGTGGGGCTGGGGCCTAGAGTAAGCGACTATAGTTTGAGACCCATATTATAAAGCGACGGTTTGTAGTATGGGCAGCAGTAGTATTTTCATGGATAGCTCTGTAGTAGTTGTTTAGGGGTTGGGTTGCACCAATAAAATGGTGCAACCGCCCACAAACTCCATGATAAATAGCACCATCAGAAATCCGGAGGGCCAACCGCCTCTAAAAGCGGCAATTATCCGCCCCAACGGTTGACCGAGCAAAAAGACAGCGACTAAATTCCCGAGTGCAGCATCTGCGACCCGAGTCCAGGCAAGAAAACACAACCATGCTTGGGCGATAAAGACACCGACATAGATGGCATGAAATTCACTGACCGCATTCTTTGATGTCAGGGTGTAACCCAAGGACGTTGCCAGTAATTTGGGCTTGAGTGCCGCCCAGAGGACAAAACAGGCGAAGATAATGCCCGTGACGGCCAGTAAGACTTGACGGCTAAAGTCATTATAAATCACAAAAAATTCCTCTTAGTCACAGTACAGGCTTAAAATATATGACAGGGTTTAACACCGAGTATGGCGATGCACATCCGTTTCGACCAGCCAGCGCCATAGTCAAAGGATTTTACAGCCTCAAGTCCTGCAGCTTGCAGAAAAGAATCCAGCTGGTGGGACGCGTAACCTCGATGTTGCCAGCGCAAAGAGATCAGGACTTGCCCCAGTCCTTTACGCGTCACCGAACCAATCAAAGGGGCACCTGGTTTCAGGACTCGGACCATCTCACGCAGCGTTGCCACAGGATCAGCCATATGCTCCAAAACATGAGCAAATATAACCGCATCGAAGGATTCATCAGCAAAGGGCAAGCGGCTAATATCTCCCCGCCTCAAGTCGAGACTTGTGCAGCGATTTTCTAACATCTCTTGAGCGTGGGTCAACATGGCATAGGAAATATCAACGCCGACGATATGAGCTGGCTGCTCCACATTGTCTAAAAGCGCAAGACTAAACGCGCCTGTGCCTATACCACAGTCGAGAATGTGAGATGTCTGATCCAGATGACTCAATCGGTTGCGTACTACTTGAGCGTCGAACAGCAGCCGATAATCTTGGAGCTGTCCCAAGCGGGCCAAATTGTTTTGCCATTGAGGGGCAGACGCATCGTACATCGAGCGCAGGGTGTCAATACTGGGAGTGGTTCTCCAGCGGTCTAATGAGGGAAGGGGGATTGTTGTTTTTAACAGCATGATTAAATCACCCCTCTGTAACCAGAGGGCTATACGCTAATTCCTCAACAATTCAAAAGTACAAACCCATATGGGGAGCCGTTATCCCCACATGTGGGGATTCATGGATGAAACCTGTGGGGATTGATCGATACTGAAACAAAATTGCATCCGCCTTGCCAGGAAATTATTCGGAATTTTCTGGTAGATTGTTGTCATCATTGTCTTCGATGGCAATGACAACCTTTCCCTGATGCTTCCCTGCACCAAAGTAATCAATTAGGTTAGGGACTTCACTAAGTGGGTAAGGGCCATCGATCTCGGGCCTGATCTTACCTGTCTCAAAAAGTTGATTTACATAGGCTAAGTCTTTATTTGGTTTAAGGTTGACTAATCTGAGAGTCTTCTGGGTAAACAATCGGATAATAGGCCCCAGCAATAGTGTCTGTAGCAGCCGTGGCGTCAGACCACCAACGGTTACCTAGGTTCCTGCAGGATTTAACACCCGCAGATAGTTAAAGATGGATCGATACGGTGTGTCTCTTTAATAGTGCTACCAATGGTTTGAATGGGTTTACCTTTCACAAGGTAGAGACTGCAGAGATATTCCACTACCTAATTCCTGCGGGACTATCAAAAACTTGCACCGGAGGCTGCAACCCTAAGAAAATCAATGAGTTTAAAGATGCTACAAGCCTTGAATTTGAGAGGACTGAGTGAGGTGAACAATTAACGTTAAGAAAAAGGAAAGATATACTTGAATATCGTCGTTTCCTAAGTTGAGACAAAGGACCCTTTGTTAAGATCGCTTCATTGGCCAAAGGCTTTCCTATGGTGGATTCTACGGTTCAACTATCCAACCGATCTGAGCAATCTGAATGGCATCTCACCCATCAATGGGGACAGTTGGCCATTCGCTACTGTCGTCATGCCTGTAGCTATGGGTCTGGGGGAGATGATTGGAACTACAAGGATGAGCATACCCTCGGGCTATTCCTATCGCCACGACCGTTTCGATTTATCCATAAACAGGGGACACGCACCGTCGAAGGGGTCTACAAGCAGGGCGATCTGCTGATTACCCCAGCGGATACTCTCCTGCATACCCAAGCTGATGGGGATGTACAGATCGTACAGCTACGAGTCAAAGACGCATTTCTGCATTCTGTCGCTGGTGAAACGCTGTCCCACACCAGTGACCATGTTGAGCTGGTCCAGGCGTTTCAAACCCGTGATGCACAACTAGAAGCGATCGCAATGATGATACTGGCAGAACTGCACCAGAAATCCTTTGGTAATCAGCTTTATATAGATTCACTCGCCAATGTTTTGGCGATCCATTTACTTCGACACCATGGGACAACAAGGCCCCGGTTACTGACCTACCCAGGTGGTTTGTCCCAGCGGCAGCTGCTACAGGTACTAGACTATATCGATACCCACCTGCACCAAACAATTAAGCTGGCCGATTTGGCACAGCTAGTTGATATCAGCCAGTTTCACTTTGGTCGCTTATTTAAACAATCCCTTGGCCTATCACCCCATCAGTATCTCCTTCAGCAGCGGCTCGAACGGGCTAAGCAATTATTAAACAAACCGACAAGCCCATTGTGGAAATTTCTTTAGACTGTGGGTTTAACAGTCACAGTCATCTAGGCGGCCAGTTTCGACGACTAACAGGTATGACGCCAAACGCCTTTCGCATGGGGTAATAACAGACGCCCCCATACTACCAGTGCAATGATGGTCATTATGACTTGCATGGATGCTGATCAAATTGCTTTAACCTACGTGGCTCTCCTGGTAGGCTGTTCGCGATTTGAGTCGCTCGATGTAACTCGCAACCTTGGGCGATGCCGTCATCATATTGAAGTCGCTAAAGAATGCGAGCGTACCGCCAAAAACGACATCTGCTGCAGTGAACGTTTCTCCGAGTGCCCAGCCAATACCAGGTGTCATCGACTCGACTGCGGCCATAGCACGCGGCATATCACCCCACCCCATCGAGTACGGCTTGATATCTTCCACACCAAGTGAGGTGATCGACAGCAGCGGTTCAAGGGTGGTACCCGGAAAGAAGAGATACCGATAGTATCTGCCACGCTCTGGTGAACAGGAAGACGGCGCGAACCCTTTCTCGGCAAATTTGTCGGCCAGATAGGCACAGATCGCGGCAGCTTCAGTGATAACGACATCGCCATCGACGAGGGTGGGGACTTTGCCCATTGGGTTGATTGCCCGGTACTCGGGCGAGTTTTGCTCACCAGCTTGGATGTCGATGACGATCCGTTCGTGCTCAGCGTCGAGTTCCTTAAGCATCCAGTCGGACGTCAAGGCCCGACTCATCGAGTTATAGTAGTGTTTCATCTGTGTATTCCTCCAAACTCTACCTGGCCTTAGCCACAATGAACACGATTTTCGCTCTACCTATTGGCGATTTATAATCACCCGATTGCCATTGGTAATCAATCGTAAACCCCGCATCTGTCAAACTTTTCTCTAAGTCTTCTATCGTAAAGACTTTAACTAACGGAAAAATCCCAAGGATTTACCAATGGGTGCAATTAGCTTGAACCAAGCCATCGTATCCCCCAAGCATACTGTACTGGTGATGAGAAGTCCGCCAGGTTTGAGCATGTTATGGACCTTAGTGATTACGGCTTCCTTTTCGTACACCAGATGAAAGTTTCTCATTAACTCAATCAGGACGTGGTGCATGCGATCGTATTGCCGATCTTGCCAGAGGTTGGCACAGTCCTGGCGGCTAAAGCGACCGTCTTTGGCCTGAATGCCATCGTCATCAAAGATGCGATAGACCGCATTGGTAGCCCAGGCGGGGTTGAGGATGACCTTATCGCGCAGGAGGGAATTGTCGTCAAAGTGGAGCAAAATACCCAGCTCATGGAAATAGCCTAGCAGGGTGTCGATGTCTCGAACGTTGTCGATATCGTACTGCTGGCAAATGGTGTCAAACTGATCGCGACGGATATGGTTGCGAGTATCTTGCTCAATGGCCTGGCGTACATCGACCCAGCGGGCGGGGACGGGTTCACCAATGTGGGGCAGTCTTTGGGCGCAGCGTTCGATCTCGCTGATAAGTTCTTGAATATCTTTGAGGCGCTGCTGCTTTTTGGTTGGATTACTTTCCTCGTGAGTTTTGAAGTTAACAGCAATAATCTCTTGGATGCTATCTGGAAATCGACTCAGGAGTTCGGATCGGTTTAGGCTACGCTGAATTTCACCCTTTTCATTAAGGACAATGATGAGGGGGCTATTGCCTGCAAATAGCTCGATGATGTTGAGCCAGTAGTTAAAGTCAGTGTCGTCTTTGCGGTTGTCAGCAACGAGGACGTAGAGGGACCGTTTGGAGAGAAAGAATCGGTGGGTGGCATGGTAGATTTCTTGACCGCCAAAGTCCCAGATATTAAGGTGAAAGTCGCGGGAGTCTGTGTTCTCGGATTGATCCCGTTTGCGACAGGAAAAGGTGTGGGTGTTGATGCTGATGCCGCGAGTTCTGTCGTCTATATGGGGTAGGGGACAGTCGGGAGCAGGGATTTTGTGGGCCAGGGTGGTTTTGCCCGCTTCGCCTTCGCCGACGATCAGCATTTTGGCCTCGTAGAGATAGTCCTGGCCCTGGGTTTCGCTTTGGGCATAGTAGCTGAGGATGGCGCTGTTGCCTTCATTAACAATCTCTGGGGGAGGGGTTTCGACAGGATTCTCGTATAGGTTGATATAGCCTCTGTAAACATATTGTTTTGTTGTAATGGCTAGTCTACCTTCTGCCAGACTTTTAGGGATTATGCTGATGCTGTTGTTACGTAAATCAAGGGTGGTGAGGCCGGTTAAGTCTTTTAAGAACCACACATCGCTGATGCTGTTGTTACGTAAATCAAGGGTGGTGAGGCCAGTTAAGTCTTTTAAGAACCACACATCGCTGATGCTGTTGTAACTGATCTTCCCCTGAAGTAGTGGACAGTAAACTTAAGCTGCGTTGGACTGTTTTAGAGAGAGCCAGTATTTGGCCTCAAATTGAACAGGGGAGAGAAATCCAATGGTTGAATGAATCCGTTGTCGATTATAGAAAACCTCGATCCACTCAGCAATGATAGTTTTAGCTTCAGCTTGGTCAGAGAAAACCTTAGGATGAATTAACTCTGTTTTAAGCGTACCAAAGAAACTCTCCGCAACGGCATTATCCCAACAATTGGCACGACGACTCATACTGCATTGAATATCGGCTGCTTGCAAGGCCATTTGATAGTCTGTACTCGCATACTGGCTGCCTCGGTCAGAATGAAACATTAATCCCTGAGAGGAGGCGTTACGCTGGCCTAAAGCAGCCTCCAGGGCTGTCAAAACGAGTTCAGTACGCATGTGGTCTGCCATCGACCAACCAACGACTCGACGAGAAAATAGGTCGATAATAACGGCCAAGTATAACCAACCGTTCCTTGTCCAAATATAGGTCATATCAGCCACCCAAACTCGGTCCGGTTCAGCGGTCTTAAACTCCCGATTCAAAACGTTATCGGCAATCGGAAACGGATGCTCAGAGTCAGTGGTCGCCTTGAATTTACGCTTCATTCGAGCACGAAGCCCAAGCTGGGACATCAAGCGAGCAACCCGATTGAGACCGACCTCAATGCCACGGGCCAATAAGGCCGCATGCACCCGAGGCGAACCATAGGTGCCACGACTGGCCTCGAAAATGTCAACTATCTGCTCAGACACTCGCTGATTCGCCTGGGCTCGGCGAGAGCCCTGACGGCCACACCAGGCGTAATAACCACTGCGGGTGACATTCAACATCTGACACATCAAGCTAACTGGGAAATGGGCCTTCTCAGCATGGATTAGCTCGTAAAATCGGTGCTTTCCCTGGCAAAGAAGGCCGCTGCTTTTTTTAAGAAATCTCGCTCCTGTTTGACGCGTTTTAGTTCACGCCGTAGCCTCACCAGTTCTTGATGTTCTGCACTTGTTAATTCACCCTCAACTCTGGGTTGGGCGTCAATTCGTGATTGTTTTACCCATTTGCGCAGAGCACTTTCTGTCAGCCCCATTGCTCTGGCCACTTGGCTGACCGATTTACCTGATTGCTTTACGATATTGACCGCTTCGGCTTTCTGCTCATCGGTAAAGTAGCGACGTGGTTTTTTAGTCATTTGAACATTATCCTGCATTACGACTCATCGGAAATGTCCACTTTTTTGGGGGAAGGTCACATCGATTTATTTGGATAACTGCACTATTAAGCTAGCCATTTCCGGCAATGGTCATTAGCTTTCCAAGTTCCCTTAAAGCCTGTTCTAGTAATTCAACAAACTCGCTAGGAGGTCTATGCCGACTAGTAACATTCGCAATAATGCTCTCCGATTGAATGATATAGCCAATACCATAGCCATGTTCTACAACTGGGCCAAAACAGAAGACATCAATTCCCATACCAGGGGCCAGGCTGCTAGTTGACAGTACAGACTGCCCTAAAACCTCATAGGCGCGATCAGTAAATATTGAGGGAGTCATCTTCTGAAGCTGGGCTATCTGTTGCAAAGCTGCCAGGTGTCTGTCCACACCATATCCTTGCTGGCAAGCCCGCTGACGAGTAACATGGGCCGAAACAGCCGCCTTGAGAGCAATATACTTCTCTTTGTCAGATGCTGATGTCGACAACAAATTACAGAGTTCTACCGACTCCGGAGTTACTGAGCGCATAGCTTCTGTACGCCCATAGCGAAAACGCCTTGTATGTACTGATTCATAGGTGCAGGCAGGCTTTTCATGTAGTCTCACATAGGCCAGCTGAATCGCCATTTGAACAACAGCATCAGGACTAAGCGAGTGCTTTTTGATATATCCTCGACCAAAATCGGTAAATTCTAATAGTGAAAATCCTGTTTTTTTACTTAACTGCTTAATTGCTGATGTTGCCAGTTGAATACCGTCAAGAATGTCTCCGGTTAAGTCCCAACTCAGTTTTTTGGGAGAATTAAAGTCACTTAACGTTAGCGTATTAGTTGCAGTATCCGACTGCTGACTAATTTTACGAATCTCATAAAGACAGCGCATCACGGCATAGCCATCTAAACCCGCATGTTCAACATTGAGGCAAGCTATACCATTTCGGGTAAAGATAAATTGCAACGCTTTGTCAAACCAACGGTTACATCCATCGCCATGGAGAGAAGAGCGAGCAGCTGTTGTCAAATCACCAGGCTCTGTATCATCCAAACAAACCACAAATAGTGCACTGTCTATCAGTTTCAAACTTTCAGCATTTGTGGGGGACACTGCTGTTAAGTGATTCCGAAATATAGCCCACTCGGTACGACTAAGTGTGGATAGTGCCCCAACTGCATCTGTCTTTTCGACCTGACTAACAATTGAGTTAAGCTGGTTCTCAATAGTTTCGAGAGATGCTACTTGAACGCCTTCAATAAGTTCCAACGAAAAGAAAGTATTATGCCAAATGACAATAATGTTTTGTTTTTCTTGACGGGGTTGTAACGTATCGCATTTTATACCTGGGATTCTGGCACAGCCAAATAAGTTATCGTATTGAACCATGCACAGGGGGTTCCCCCCAGACTTAGGCGAGTCCTTGTCCGGTTCTAAAATACCGGCTTTAACCTGTAGATAGAATTGCAACGTGTGATAGATCCAGGCCGCCGCTATGTGTGTAAACGATTTGTCAGCAGTATTAGGTAGCGGTGTTAAAACAGTGCCAAAGTTAATATGAATAGGTAACGATGAGCGATTTTCTAGGAAGTTTTTAACACCAATGTCGTACAAATAGCTCGTCTTAGTTGTTCCATGAATTAGTTCCAACTGCTTTTGCAGTTTAGGACCCATATTTCGTTGAAAATCAGTTACCTTATTCTGGGTAATCTCTAGCTCATCTGGATTCAAAAGAGGCCCTACAATTTCAAGATAAAGCTTGCAAGTCTGCTCCAGGGTGGGTAGGGGCAAATTGGGCGGAGTGTTGTTGTCCTTATACATAATTTTGAAGCCTCTAGACTTTATTCAGCACGTATAGTTTTGGATAGTTTAGACACCTAAACCACGTCCAAGTTGAAACCTGGAGTTTCCCCTACGGTAAAACTCCAGTTCTGGACGTGGACAAGGTTTAAATATAAGTCATGCAGCATTACTGCCAGACAGTCTTACTGGATTAGGAAGTTAACTAAGCATTTATCGGGTATCCACCTAAACCGGGAAATTTTGGTTAGGTATAAATCTAGAATATAGGAGCCAGAATGTAGAAGGATCATGACTTCTATCTCCTATATTCTGAATTCTATCCTTGGGAAAACGTCTCGCTTTAAGTTGGTGCCCCATTTGTCTATTTGCTGCAATTTTCAACTCTAACAAGAGTAATTGTGGAAATTGTAGCGATGATTTACTAATAATTCGTAATGATAATAAAAATCTATGTGTAGAACTCAAGAGCTATTCGATAAATCATAACGCTTTGTGTCTTATTATACTTCACCCTTACTTGATTAAGAGAGCTTTGATGCAAACGATCTTGAATCCAGTACTCTATTAGTGACCAACGGTCGGGACAGAGTCTACCCCAATGCTAAAACCAGAATCAAAACTTACCCTTGACAACCTTATTAATTTGCATCGTTTCCCCCTTAATAATTTGTCTGGTCAGTCCGGTTGTCAGCTAGTCAAATATTGTCAAGAGTCACTAGCCGAAAATGGCTACATTCTTCTCAAAGAATTTACAACACAAGATGCTTTAGAACGAGCCAGAATAGAATGCAATGAGCTTTCTCCCCTCGCTGAATATACAGTTAGATACACAAACCCATACAAAACAGAAGACGATCCTAATCTACCTTTAGACCATCCAAAACGGCATTTCTCTCCAAGGACAAATGCTTTTATCGTTCAAAGCAATTTTGGTGATCGGTCAGTTTTTCGAACTCTATATCATTCAGAGATTTTCAAAAGATTTTTGGCAGCTTGTATAGGCCTGGATATAGTTTATGAATATGCAGACCCGCTTGGTGCACTGGTATTTAACGTTTTACCTTCTGGAGGACAACATCCCTGGCATTTTGACGAGAATGACTTCAGCATTGTGCTAATGATACAACCCTCTGAGAAAGGGGGAGTATTCGAAATAGCGCCTAATATTCGCACATTCAAATCAGAGAATTATCAACAGGTTAAGCAGGTTCTAAAAGGTGATTCTCAAAGAATTAAAGCAGTCGGCTTAAATCCAGGTGACCTCATTGTTTTTAATGGCAAAGTATCATTACACAGGGTAACTAAAGTGGTCGGCTCAAAAGAACGTCATACTATTGTTTTTAGCTACACACAAAAAGAGGGTATAGTAGGGCGTTTCGAAAATAACTCCAAGATATTCAGCGTCACTAATGTCTAAGTTAGTTTCCTAGAAAAAAATTACGTTTCTTTCGACCAATAACGGCACAATAATAAATAGGGTTTCCTAGCATTGATAGCCGGTGTTGATAGTGGTAAATTTGGTTTACTTCAAATATTTTGTTATCGGTCGCGGCTTTGAAAAACTGATAGAAATCATCATTTAAACTATATTTCGCATCCAATTTTGACTGGCCAACATTAAATGCAACCCAACCACTGTCAGCAATCAGGTTAAATGCCTCAATAAATGCCTGAATAGGTAGGTGATACGTTAAGGCTGAACAACATACAAGGCAGTTAAATTGGTGGTTGATTAACTCGGTTTTTGTTTTCTCAGATAGCTTTAATAGGTCAGCAACATAATACTCTAAATATGTGCCAGGCAGCTCTCGATGTGATGCGTCACGGGCCTCTGGTAAGATATCAAGGCCCACCATAGATTGAACTCCATTTTGGGCTAAGCTTCTGCCAGAAAGCCCGATACCTGCCCCCATATCAAGTACTTTTAGATCATTTGCTGATTCACCTGCCTTTGAGACTTGATCAATTAGTCGAGAAGACAACGTCGCAGGGGACTGATCGCCCAAAACATCCAGTAATAAATGCTTATAAAGACCTGGAATTTTATAAATTTCGACATAATCATGGAGCTTGAGCACTTGTTCTGTATCTTTATGGATAACAGTAAAATACTCATCAGCTTGAGAAAACATTTTTGTGCTATCAGGAATTCGAACTAAGAAGTTTTTCTTGACATCCTCTATATTTCTCATGATTCGAATTAAAAATATACAAAACAGCATCACCCCAGCTCAAAATCTGGGGTCGTGCCTTGGAGAATAATAAGGCCATGCTAGATAAACATGCCTAAAGTTTTAACATTATCTTCCAGCCCAAAATAGCCAGTTGTTGAGCCCTATCTCTTCTGGGCACTTGTATTGAAGCAGTCAGTATTCTCTAGCTATCTAGCAGTTTTTCAATAGCTTGTTTAATAAACGCTTCATCTTCGGCATTTTGATAGGGGTTACCCGCTCTATGGCCCCAAATTGAAGGGATTGGACAATAGTCACTATTAGGAATTAGCGTTGCTTCTGCTTCGCAGTCCTCAGGGGTAAAGTATAGGTCCGTTGTAGCAGGCATTATTAGCGTTTTCGCAGAAATAGACGCCATGGCCTGCACATAATCACCCTGGTAAATCGGGTTGTTACCTACGTCACAGTGTAACCATGTTTCAATCATTGCCAGCAAATTATGGGGATCCCGTCGTCGATAGCCTGCTTCCCAGCTTCGTAGCAGATAGTCTTCTAATGATTCATACCCCCATTCTAAATAGGGCTTTGCCCGGTAATACGCCTGAGAAGCTGCCCAGCTAGCATAAATTTGAGTAAATGTGTGAAACCCCTTCTCTGGTATACCTTCAAACCGCTCACCATTCCAGGTGGGATCTCCCTGTAGGGCAGCCCTGAGACTGTATAGAAAAATCCGATTGTGATCGGTGGTTTTGGCAGTACCACACAGCGCCGCAATCCGCTGTACGCGTTCAGGATAAAGGGCTCCCCAGTGATACCCCTGCTGTGCCCCCATGGACCAACCATAAATCAGAGCTAACTGCTCAATCTCCAAACTGTTCAACAGCGCTGCCTGAGCCCGCACATTGTCATAGTGAGTGAAGTAGAATCCTGTTTTTTTCGCAGCCTCGCAGTTACTGGGTGATGTAGAAAGGCCATTGCCAAACATATTTGGCATAATCACAAACCAGTCTGTGGGGTCTAAAATCCCATCTGGACGCACCAACCAATCCACATCTGTATGCTGTGCTCCGTAAGATGTGGGATATAGCACTCCATTACTGCGATCTGAATTTAACTCTCCATAGGTCTGATAGAGTATCTCCGCTTCAGGTAAAACAACGCCACAGTGCAGTGGAAACTCTTTTAAAGTGAAACTGTTGGGAGATGCCATGATTCCTGCTTACGAATGAAATCTAAAGAATCAACTCAAGGCGGAAATTTATTCTTGTTCTTGGAGGGGCAATGGGTTAGGTTACCTGAATGCTTCAACAATCGAACGATTCACTTGTAAATATCCTGGATCAACCCGAGAGAAATAGTCTTTTAGACTCTGATGGGCCTTTGGTAATGCATGAAACGGGATTGATGGATGCATGTGATGCTCAGCATGATAAGGCATATTCCACATTAGAAAGCGTATAGGCCACAGTGTTAGTGTTGTACGAGTATTTGTCAGCGGATTACTATCACCCGAACAGCCCGTATGCTCAGCAATCAGAACAAATCGTAGGAACGGTTGCCCAACAGCCAGGGGGAATATCCAATAGGTAACGATAAACCAAGGATGTCCTAATGCAGCTGATAACAGTCCAATAGCAGCATAGGTCCCTAATTGTAAACGGGTAGAGCGAATCACCCCTTTATAGGAGCTTTTCGGTAAAAAGTAACAGTTGTCCACATTACCTAAAGCAACTTCTACATGTCCCTTAATCTTGTCACGCCACCAGGGAATACCACTTATTCTCCATAGATACTGTCCCCAGTTCTCTGGTTTGGGATCATCTAGTTCAGGGTCCTTACCTGCAATCTGCGTGTAGCGATGGTGCCACTTATGGTAGTACCGATAAAATGTACTGTTATAAAACGACAATAGTCCCGCCCACCAACCGACAACATCATTAACCTTAGGATTCGCAAACGCCGTCCGATGAACACATTCATGGGTAGGGCAAAACATTACAGCAAGACCAATGCCATAGACTAAAAGTGCTAATACCTTAAGCCAACCAGACGCACTTCCCCACAAAAAAGCGCTAACGCCAAGCACTGTCAAATGTGAAGCAAATCGAACAACCCCTGCCACATTAGACCGTTCGTTTAAAGCCTTAAGCTCACGACCAGCCAAGATTTTATGAGGCTGAGCCACGTTGCCTTTGGAAGATTGAGCCGAGTCAGTTAACATTCTTTAAATACTGAAAACAAAGATACTATGAGACCAGTTAATCCAAGCTTTTTGATCCACTTGTTATAACAAGTAAAAGTTAGCACACCATAGCTGGTATAACAAGGCTACGCAGTATTTTAAAGAATCCTGACATAGACGGTTTCCTGGATGTCATCAATGTCTGTTCCCTTGCATATCAGTATCTCAGAAAAGCTTCGTCAGCAGATTGAAGTGGGCGACTACTTACCTGGGGAAAAGTTACCAAGTGAGCATCAGCTGATGGAGGCATTCAACGTCAGCCGAATCACTGTCAGGCGCGCGGTTGCTAATCTGGTTAGCCAGGGGCTGGCAAAAGCCCAGCAAGGACGTGGAGTCTTTGTAACGCCTCGGAAAAAGGTGGCCTATTCGTTGTCAAGCCCATTAATTTTTTTAGAGCAGGACCTGACACGTAAAGGAATTCAGTTTACATTTGAAAACCTTACCTTTAGAAAAATTCGTCCTTCTAAAGAGGTTTGTACGTTTTTGCAGCTATCAGAGAAGCCAACAGTTTATTTACAAAAAAAACTATTGCATATGGACGGTGCGGTTGGGGCTGTCGATATTAGCTACATTGTGTTAGAGCTTGGTCAGCGGTTTGGTACTCAGCTTAAACGACAGATGACTTTCCCTACCCTTGAAGCCAATGGAATCTTCATTGAGCAGATTGATGCTGTTATTGAATGCACCCATGCCGATTATGAAATGAGCGGTTATTTGGAAGTTCCCTTAGGCCAGCCGCTGATTGTGTATCGATATACAGCTTTCACCAGTAAACAACAGCCTGTCCTGCATGGAGAAACAATATCGCGAGCCGATCGTTTCTGTTATTCCCTCTCAGTTGAGAAATGACTCTAACTGAAGTCAGTATCGGGCGAAGTCTCTTAGATTAGCAAAGTCTTGCGGATATGAGGCTGCAATAAGCAAATTATGTTGATGTTAGAGCACCCATGGGCATGTTAATAGGAGGTCTATAGTTTGGTCTAAAGCCTTTATTCAAAGCAATCAATCCTATGGCAGCACACTCTAATAGTTTTTTGTCTACTGGTATTACCACTGGGCTAAATGCGACTAAACAACTTGTATCTATTCGCTGGAGTCTGCCTCTATGTGTGGTAACACCTTTGGTGTCTGGCATTCTTTTGACTAGCTGGCTGGCTTTTCGCAGTAGTCAAAAGGCCGTTGATGAATTGGTTGGAAAAATCAGGTCCGAGGTAGCCGCCAATATTGAAAAGCAGGTAGATAGCTATTTGACCAAGCCATCATTGATTTCTACTGTAATTGAAGCAGAAGTTACCAATGGAAATATCAAGGTTCAAAATACTCGCGAACTCGCTAAGTCACTTTGGAAATTAACCCAGACAAAGGGCTTAACAAACAATCTTTATTATGGCAATGAGGCAGGAGAATTTGTCTATAGTGAATACCAAAACGGTGTAGGTCGCATTGACTTTGTAGATAAGGAAACAGACTTTCGCCGCATTGCCTATGAAACAGATGATGTGATTAATTTATCGCAACAAATTAGAGTGACTGACTATGATCCTCGGGTGAGAACCTGGTATAAAGAAGCCGCTTTTAATAAATCTCCCATTTGGAGCCAGGTGTATATTGCTAATTCGAGAGAGGCCCTTACCCTTACCCGGGCTACACCGGTTTTTAATCAATCGGGCCAACTGCAAGGGATTTTTGGCACTGATGTCTATCTTTTTGAACTCAGTGACTTTCTCAAAGATTTGTCTGTGAGCCCCAATGGTAAGGCTTTTATTATCGAATCTTCCGGAGAGCTTATTGCCATTTCTGCCAATGAGAAACCGTTTATTGAGGTTGATGGTGAGAAACTACGCTTACCTGCTATTAACAGTCAAAATCAGTTGGTTCGAGAAACCGTTAAGCATTTGCTGGCAAATATTGACGATCTTAGCCAGATGAAAGATCAATACTCGTTTAAGTTTGCTCTAGGGGATGAAAAGCAACTGGTGCATATCTACAACCTAGAAGATTTAGGGATTGATTGGATTGTTGGTGTGGCTATTCCTCAAAGTGACTACATGGAGGAAATTAGGGCTACGGCTCGCTATACCCTGGTCATCGGTATAGGTATCACAGTGGTGGCCTCGTTAATGGCACTGGCAGCTGCTCTCCATATCATTCGTCCGATCAATAGGCTCAATCAAGCCGCTGATGAGATCAAACGAAATCGGTTTAATCCTCAGACACTGGCCCATGTGATTTCTCGTTCGGATGAGTTTAGTAAACTGGCCAAGTTATTTAATGATATGGCTACTGTTGTTATGAGTCGTCAGCAGAGTCTATCTGAGCAGGTGAAGTTGCTGAAAACAGAGATTGACCAGAATGGTAGTGGCGATCGACAACAGCTAGAGGCCTTGTTGAGGCACGCTCAGCAGGTACGCAAAGCTTACAGGGAGCGCTAGGTTAGCCAAACAGCCTGGTTTCTGATGGCAGGATATGCAAAGAAACCAGGCTGCTGGCTAAGCGTTAAGGTTAGTGATGATGGTATTGCCGGTTGATTTATCAGCAATTACAGCTGTGGCGGCAATGCCTGTGTGCACGATTCCTAGGGTACGGAAGGGATCCATAATCGGATCAATGGCTACAAACAATACCAATACAGCTTCTAGGGGTAGCTGCAAAGGCTCCAACACAATTCCCAACATAGTTAAGGTAAGAATACCGGTCACACCAGCTGTAGCCATACCGGCAAAAATAGAGCCAACAACTACGATCGCAACGTTGCCAAGGTTTATAGGCTTATCATATAGCTGCATGACAAATACAGAGCCCAGGGCAAAATAAATCACTGAACCAAACCGACAAATGGTAATAGACAGGGGAGTTACCAGATTTACAGTTTGGCGGCTGAATTTTAGAGCTTCACTGAGCTGGGCGATGGATGATGGTAAACATGCCAAACTACTGGATGTGGCCAATGCCAGAATGGTAGGCTCCCGTAGAGCAGCTAAGACTTTTGAAAAAGACATCTTGGACTGTTGCCAGATCACAAGCGTGCTTAAAACATATATCACTAGAAAAACCACCAGGGCCGCTATCACAAAGTTGATCATGGACAGCATTACTTCCACTCCCTGCTGAGATAGTTGATAGGCCAACAGACTAAATAAGCCAATGGGTAAAATCATTGTCAGCCAATCGATCAGCTGGTTAAAGGTACGATAGATGGCTTCTAAAATATCGAAGCAGGGTTCGGTGACGCGATCGCGAATTAACCCTAACGAAATTCCCACAATAATCGAAAAAATTAGCACCTTCAGCGTTTCACCCTGGCTCAGCGCGCTAAAAATATTGTCAGGCACCAGGCTGATCAGAAATGATGCTACACCTCTAGAGGTTTCTTCCGGCAAAGGGCCAGTTAACGCCATTTCTAAATCAATACCAGAGTCGTTGACCAGTACGCCCAAGGACTCTAAGGTTCTTGCTGATAGATTACGTCCAGGACCTGCGATCGCAGCTAAAACCACCGTTAAACCACTGGTAGCAACTAAGCCCAAAGGAAATACTACTAAGATGCGTTTAATGGACTGGGCCGCATTGCTACTGCGCATCAGCTTGCCGATACTGGTAGTAATCGCCGCCAACAGTATCGGCAGGACACACATCTTTAAAAGCCCTAAGTAAAAACTACCGAGGGGCGCTAGTAAAGTTGCCGTTTCCTTATGGGCCGTACCCATATAAATAGCTAAAACAACGCTGATCAGAATGGCCCAGGGACTACGCAACCAATTTAGAGAAAGGGTACTTGACCAAGGCTGTTGTTGTTTTGTCGTTGGGTTAATCGTCATAGCCCTAAAAAATTATAAATCCAATAACGGTGTTGTGTTCTGTCGGAGAGCACAACGGTGTGCCCCGACTCCTGCGCCCTATCCTTATTTTTCTGTCAATAAATCACCATACTCATCGAGTACGGCATCAGCGTTATAGTCGAGGTTAAAGGTATCTAGATACTGGTTAACAAAATCCTGTAAATGCCGACTGTCCCAGGGTAATGCCATCGCAATTTGGTCTTGGGTATCAGTTAGCGCAATAGTTTGTAACCGTAGCGAAGCATCCGGATTCTTGAGGACTATTTTTTTAACCTCTAGCTCATCTCGGTAGGCCGCTTGAATATCCCCACTGATTACGGCCTCAACAATGTCATCCCATATCGGATATTCCTTGATTGTGGCTTTTGGAAATTTTTGCTTAATAAAGCCAACATAGGAAGACCCTTCAATTACCCCCACATTGCCATTAAAGTTGCGAATAGCGTCGATCAGCTGACTTCCCTGGTTCTGTTGTGCAGCTAATTGCAAACGATTTGCCAGTAGTCCCTGGCGCATGGTCACATAGGGGCGAGAGAATCGAACGCGTTGGGCACGGCTTAGGGTACGACTCAGTTTAGAAATGGCAATGTCGGCCTCCAGCTGATAAACCTTGTCAACGACCTGATTAAAGGTCTCCGCCGAGCGGTTAAATTCTAAGCCCACACCAAGGGCATCGGCTAATCCTTGAGCAATCTTGATATCTAACCCCTCTAAATCATTAGATTTATCCATAAAGAAAGGGGGATTGTCAGTGCCTAAGAGGGCCACGATTAAAGTTCCTCGATCTAGAATCCGCTGTATGTCAGGAGGCATTTCAGATCGAGGGGAGATTGTTCCACCTTGTTCTGTTAGCTGTCGTTGAGTCTCAGCACCCGCTATGCCATCAGCAGGTAATGCGCGGTCCTGCTGAAAAGCTTGTATAGCCTCGCGGGTGGTTTCGCCATAAACTCCGTTGATCTCCGAGTCAAAATATCCCAGCGTCCGCAATCGGATTTGTAGTTGCTCAACTGTTGTACCCTGATCGCCTAACTGTAATGGGGTACTTGCCAGGGCAGGCTGACTCAGGAAAGATAGCTGGAATACCCCACAGCTAATAATTAGAACAACTAGGATAAGGACACGCGATAGCCGCTGCAGTAATGGTGATAGATTAATCATAGGAGCATTGCCAATCCTTAATATGATTGCATCTGAAAGATCTTGGTCCATAGCACGTCTGACAGATTGAACTATTCTCTGAATCAGCAATGACATCATGAGACACTCTTGGCAGACATAATGGGTGGAGACGAAACAGTTCCGTAGGCGAGGTCAAGGGTGAGATTGGCCATGACGTCCAGGGGATCAATCCAGTTAATGGGGAGTTGACTCAGTTTGGCGAGCCCGATGGATATTTCGGTACAACCAGCGATGAGTAGTTCTGCGCCCTGGTCCGCTAGCCAGCGAGAGGCGACGATCAGCTCGATCAGGGCAATGTCTGAAACCCAGGCACCCGTGGCCTTGATCCCCCAGTCTGGCGAATAAATCGCTTGCATAATGCTGCACTGAATGGAAGATCCTAAGGGAGGTGAAATGGAGGAGATCCCATACTGGGCAAGACTGGTGGTGTAGAGTTGCGATCGCAACGTTCCATCTGTTGCTAGTACACCCACCTGTCGCACAGTTGGAAAACTCTCGGCGATGTAGTTCACCGTAGCATCCATCATATGCAGCCAGGGAATGTCTAGCTGGGCCTGCACCGTATGGTAAAACCCGTGGGCGGTGTTACAGGTCACAATCAGGAAGTCAGCTCCCATAGTCTTTAGCTGACGGCTGTTGCGCACCAGGTAGGGCACACAGTCTGGACCTGTTCCCAACAACGTTTTAGTTCGATCCGGTGTGGAAGCCGCACTAAGGACTATCCAGTTGGGATGGTCCTGGTCGCACTGCGCTCCCCGACGTGCGCTATGGTGTAGCATACGTTGTTCGAACTCGATATGGGCTAAGGGACCTAACCCACCCAAAATGCCTGGAAGCTTTAATTGCTGAGGTTTTTGGGGAAAAGTGTCAGGCATTTTAGACCCATAGCGTTAGTGAGGGTTGTTACTCCTAGAGAGTTCCCCGTTAGCGATGGGTTTTAGCAGGAAAATTAGTTATGGAATCTGCACCGTAAACTGTCCAGGATTCATAATCGTAATTACCCCACCCCAGGTACACATACACTTAGAGCTATTGTTGAGGGCTGGAAAGTTGTTGATGTGTACGGTTGGTGAGCCGGGTGCCCAGGGGGCTGGAATAACAGGAACACAGGGCATCGGGGTAAGCACACCTAAAGCAGCAGCAGTGGCACTGGCAACGGTGGGATTTGCCAGGGAACTACACATGCCAAAGGGGGGAATATTGACAATGGGCGCATAGTCCATAATGGTGGCAGCCATGGGGCCAGAGGCCATGACTGGTGGGCCTTTAGGTAAGACGTTTAAAACACTAGGTGCGACACCAAAGGGACATTTGAGCATAGCCCCAGCAACAACTTGTATTCCCATAATTTATCTCCGATTAATTCAGCTTCAACAAGCTTCCTGCCACCTTTGTCATCCCTGAACATTGCACATTCACCGTCGCTTTTCCTTTCACATCCACCATGGAACCTTCCAGTTTCGCTGTTGCATTCGCCTTTATATTCACCTGAGTGCCTGAAATATTCACTCCTGTATTGCTAATCTCAACCTTACTACTGCCCACCTTCAAGGTAATCTTTGTTGCTCCTGTCAGCGTGATCTCTCCACCATTAATATTAATTTTCTCACTCTTACCACTTTTGCCAGATTTGGCCGTCAGACTGCCTGTAGAAACAATATCCACCTTCTTACCACTGTCATCCATAGCAATCTGATGACCACCCTTGGTTTTTAGTTCTATCTTTTTGTTTTTATCGTCAAACTTCAGCTGGTGACCGTCTTTGGTTTTTAGTTCTGCATATTTTTCCGTATCGTTCAGGTGCAGCTGGTGCTTATCTACCGTCGTTAAATAGACACCCTTTTTACTATTGCCTTTATCCTCTTCCACAAATTGAAGTGTGTGGCCTAGGCGGGTCTTTAGAGTTCTTAGACGCACCTTACCATTGGCAATCGTCTCCTCCGTCTTCTCCGGGGGCGCATCTTTACCATTCCACACCCCGCCTAAAATATAGGGTCGATGGATATCTCCATGTTCAAAGGCCACCAGCACTTCATCGTTGATCTCCGGCAGCCAGTCTAAACCGCGGGTAGGACCGGCTCCCACCGAAACTACTCGTGCCCAGTTGCTCATGTGGTCTTCTGTTAGCGTGGGCAGCTTGACCCGTACCCGGCCCCAGCCTTTGGGATCTTTGTTATCAGCCACAATCCCCACCATCAGGGTTTGCCCTGGCTGCAGGGTATTCTTAGTCTCTAGCGTTTGCAAGAGATCGCCACCGCGCAGTCCCCGCACTGAAAATTCTGTTTTGTAAATGCGCTCGTGCAGTACATGGCGAGTTTCAGTGACATAGTAGCTGCCGCTGTAGCTGCCCATGCCCGTTAGCTTTATAATCCGCCCTGGCCGAATCGATGGATCGCCTTCACTCCGGGCATCAGCCTGGACAAACTCTCCACCAACTTCGTCATAGAGTGCCTGGGCCATAGCTTTGGCTTCTTTTGCCTGGGAGATCGGCTGGTCCACCATGATTAGCGTCGGTGTTTTTGGCTTGCCGTCAAAAACGCTAACGGTTTTGCTGCCATCGCCGTTGTCTGTATCGGTCAAAACCTGTTTGGCTTTACTAATGGTTTCGGCTATCACTTCCTTACGGCTGTAGTCCCAGCCGCGTACCTCCACACTTTTTACCTGGTCGGCACTGCTCACCCGTACCCGAAAACTGTGAATATCCTGCAACCACTCCAGGGATAAGGTACTGTCTTTGGTGGGTTTACGAAAGTTGAGCTTACCGTCTTGAACAAACAGCTCAAACCCATGGCGAGCAGCCCGCTCTCGCAAAAACTCCATATTGGTTTGGTTCTGCTGAAATACATAGCCACTGGAACCGCCGATGTCTCCGTAACCATAGGGGCCACCGGTAGAATCTACCTTACCAACAGAGATACCTACTTCTGACGCAATGGATTTAACAATGTCAGAATCGGTTTTGTTCTGGAAGGAACGGTTATGTCGTCCCCGATGCAGCCGATGGGACGCATCGTAACCGCGCACAATGATCGGAGCCTGGGCTTCGGTTGTGAAATGGGTCTCAATCGCTGTGATTTCTCCCTTGATCACATTCCCTTTATTCTCCTCATCAAACTCATCCGACTCAGTCGTACTGGCGGCAAAGCCGATCTCAATCGATTTGCCAATTTCAAACAGTTTCTCGTGTTTCCAAACCTTATAGTTCTCTTCGCCACCGTAGTAATCGTTTTGAATCACCAGGGTAAACATCCCTGGTAGATGCAAGCTTTCTTCCACCACAATCTGCAAGATGTCTTCCATTAGCTCACTAGAGGCAGCTTTGCCGTCAATCTTAAGCGTAGGAGTGGCAACAAACTTGGTGGCAGCCATGAAATAGCTTCTTATAAATTAAATTTGATTTTAATAGATTTAATACTTAGCAGACATGGTGGGAATTACGGAGCCCTAGGAACATTCCTTAAGTATTCTTCTGTGTTTTTACGAGGGATATTAAGCCTAAGGTCTTGAAGGCGTGCCCGTATTCCCTGAACTGCTAGTCTCTCCAATTTCCTGCAGAGTAACATCCACCGTGGCTCTTACAGGGGTTCCGTCAGGCAAAAACATGGTCAGCTTATAGGTAAGCGATTCTACAAAACAACGTAAATATTCTTGCTTTCCCCAGGTGAAAATATACATAGGGGGACGTTCTTTGCTATCTAAAAATTCAACGGCCTGACGAAAATTTTCGATATGCTTATCGAGTACATTCTCCCCAGTTTCGTAAGTGTCAAAAACTAGCCCGCTCACGGTGATGCTATAGGGTTCTGGGGAACCAAAGCTAACTTTTGGGACACCATCATCTGTTCGAGCACCGCCACAGGAGTTAAGATTCATCTTGCGACTAAAACTCAGCTCAGTCGGATTAAACATAAATTCGATATTGCTACCGCCGCCTTGGGCAATAAGTTTAGCTTTGACAAATTTACTCATGGGTCAATTAGTGGACTTATCTGGGATATTTAGGACCTCGACGTTCCTGTTCGAGGGAAAGCCGCTGTCGCAAAAGGCTGTAGACTTCCTGGGCTAATAGCTCTAGATACTGGCTATAGTCATGGTTGTCGTCAGTTTTTTGATCGGTGCTCGTTGCGTCGGATGCAGTAGACGTATCTTTACACGCTTGAATGATGGTTGGTTTTGTTGCAGATGCTGGGCTTGTTGTTTGGCGTTGAACAGTAACCTTCGCAGGTTTGGCTAGCTTGATAGTTGGGGAGTGCTGCTGAGGCGATGTTGTTTTGGCGGTAGCTGGATCGTTCGTTGGTGAGTAGGAAGTAGATGGCTTAGTCGCCCCATGGTTTGGTGTTGTGTCCTGTAGATGGGTGACTAGGTCTTCTAGGTTAGACCATTGGCTAGGAATGTCCTGACGTTGAACGCTATTAGCCTGAGATTGGGATGGGTTTGATACCGAGGATATGGTGGCTGGGTTGGAAGGATTTTGAACAGGGGGCTTATTGTCGGAGCGGAGGAGGGGATGCGATCGCATCGCTTTATCTGTTCGCACCGGCTTTGTTTGCAACGACGGCAGAGGCTTTAGAACACCCAGCGGCTTCAGCACCCTTGGCAGTTGACTGCTGCCAGAGGCTCCCAGACCTTTTCTAGATAGTGCTACGCCAACGGATGTGGATAACTCTGATTGGCTATCCTGATCAGATTGCCGTTGTAAGGACGTCTCAGAAACTGGAGACACCTTTTCTAGAGACTTTTGATATTCAAATGATTGAACTTTGTTGATCTCGTCAACATCTGATAAGGGGCGCTCAAGTGGACTCTCAACCTGTCCAGGACCAATGCTTAAAGACTGAGTATCAATAGTAGAATGTGAACTTGACTGACGCTGTACTGTCTCACTTAACTCAACAGACTTATCTTCACTAGCAGCGCGAATACCATCTAGTTGTTGATCAGCTAATGACTCCGTCTGAGCCTGTTTAAACTCTGTCAAGTCATGCTGGAGTGTATCAGAAATGCCATATGTCAACAGCTTGAAGCTCAAATCATCCCGAGAATCAGTAACATCAGATTGATTATTAACATCGCTAATATCGACAAGACGCTGAGTTGTTCCAAGTTCTGCCTGGAAAGCATCATTTACATTTAGGCGATCTGGCGCTACTTGATCCGAGCGTTGGACTTTGGCAACAGCACCCGAAGATAGCTCCTTGCTTAATTCAGATGGCTGGTCTTTAGGGACCTGCATCAGCTCTGGTGAATTGGCTGAGTCTCCATGCCTATCCTGATGAAATACACCGATATCGGCTTGTTGAGTTTGTACTTTGTCCAAGATGTTCTCTGATGGCACCTGCCCAGCAGCTTCAGTTATTAATGGTTGAATCGTGTTGGTCTGGGCTGATGTCTGTAATTTGGGTAAATTACCTCGGTGTAACGATGCCGTTTGTCTGGATAAAGCAGATGTTTCGATATCGTTAGTCTTCTGTGGGTCTGAAGCTGAAGATATAACTACTGGTGCTGGCGAAGCATCTTGCACTGACGACATACTAGCGTCTGCTGCTTGGAGTTGGGCTGCTACATCATTTCGCTGAACATGTTGAGGAGAGACATCTATCTCACTCACAGCTGCGCTCTCTGTTGATGTACTGTTTGATAAAAACGATGACGGAGATACTGAAGCAGATGAGTTTCCTTGTAATGAATCTGTTGAAGCATCAACTGGGCTGGTATCACTTTGAACGGTCGACAACTGACTTACTGACTCATAAGTTGGTTGAATGGACTGAACCGAGGAGACCGGTGATGTACTATTTTTCGCAGCTAATGGTGACAATCCTGAAGTTGATAGATTGCCAGATGATACTTCTGCCGGAGCATCGACTAGATTAGGTGTACGCTGAAGGGGCGATGACTGACTGACCGACTCAGTATTTGGCTGAATTGGTTGAATTGCAGGGGCAACTGATGGATTATCTGATGCAGATAACAGTGGCTGTTCTGAGGTTGATGAATTTGTAGAGGATGCGTCTATTGATGCATCGTCCAGATTCGTAGCGCGTTGAACAGTCGGTGGTTGATTAACTGACTCAGTATCTGATTGAATTGACTGAACTGAGGAGCCACTTTTGTCTCTCGCTAGGCTGAGCTGTTTGTTGCTATAGGAGACTGTTGTATTCTGGTTGTTCTCTACATTAGCCGTCGGCTCAGCCTGAGGTTCAATCTGAGGTTTAACAACATTAGTCAGTTGAGATAAATCAGGCTGAGGTTGTAGGGGATTTCCTGGAATTGAAACTTCAACCGGGTTAATATCGCTATCCTGGAAGGGATAAGACTCCACGCCCCCATTATTGGGAGTTTGGGGGTGTGGATAACGGGTAGCTTCTTGACCAGAATTATCGTTAGAAGATACTTCTGCCAAGACATTATCTAGATTGGCAGCTCGTTGAATAGTCGATGGTTGATTAACTGACTCAGTATCTAGCTGGGTTGGCTGAACTGAAGAGTCAGCTGATGACCTGTCTGATGAAGATGATAAGGGATATTCGGAGCCTACGGAAGTATCTAAGTTCTCCCAATCAGGCACACTGGACGTTCCCAAATCCTCGGGAGACCAGGAGTCAAAGTCCTCAGAGTTAGAGGGTTGGGGGTGTGGATAACGGGTAGCTTCTTCACTAGAAATTTCCTCAGTCGGTGTGTCTGTTAAAGTATCGTCTAAACTCGCAGCGCGTTGAACAGTCGGTGGTTGATTAACTGACTCAGCATCTGACCGGATTGACTGAACTGAAGAGTCACTTTCATCTCTCGCTAGGCTGAGCTGTTTGTTGCTATAGGAGACTGTTGTATTCTGGTTGTTCTCTACATTAGCCGTCGGCTCAGCCTGAGGTTCAATCTGAGGTTTAACAACATTAGTCAGTTGAGATAAATCAGGCTGAGGCTGTAGGGGATTTCCTGGAATTGAAACCTCAACCGGGTTAATATCGCTATCTTGGGAGGGATAAGACTCAAAGCCCACAGTATTGGGGGGTTGGGGGCGTGGATGACGGATAGCTTCTTGACCAGAACTATCGTTAGAAGATACTTCTGTCGAGGCATTATCTAGATCCGCAGCCCGTTGAATAGTCGATGGTTGACTGACTGATTCAGTATCTAGCTGGGTTGGCTGCACTGAAGAGTCGTCTGATGACCTGTCTAACGAAGATAATAAGGAATATTCGGGGCCTACAGAAGTATCTGTGTTCTCCCGATCAGGCATACTGGACGTTCCCAAATCCTCGGGAGACGACGAGTCAAAGCCTTCATTATTGGGAATTTGGGGGCGTAGATAACGGATAGCTTCTTCACCAGAAATGTCCTCAGTAGGTATGTCTGCCGAGACATTATCTAGATCCGTAGCGCGTTGAACAGTCGGTGATTGACTGACAGATTCAGTATCTGACTGGATTAACTGAATTGCAGGGTCAGCTGATGGCGTATCGGTTGAAGATGACAGGAGATGTTCTGCAACTAGTGACTCAGTACCTGGCTGGATTGACTGAGCTAAGGAATCCGTCGGATGTAATAGGGTGCTATCCTCTGATGAGCGCTGAATAGATGAGTTAGGCCCTTGCCGTCCGTCTAAGAGACTTTCTGAGTTATTAGAATCACCCATAGGTACTTGGGGTGATTCTGACGAGCCTGGATCAGATGAGATTGACGATGCTGTCTGAGTTAAATCAACAAAACGAGAAACAGATTCCTTTTTATTCCCATGCTCACTGGTCTGAATTTCTGAAGGATTATTGGAAGATTGCCGAGTAGCTGTGGCGTGGTGTGAATTATTGGTGGCTAATGTGGGTGATGTCGAATCTACTGAGGCAGAATCAGAGTGAAGATTGTTCCCAGGGTCACTGTTCTGAGTTTTCGAGATATTATCAGGAGTTTGTTGAGAAGTTATGGTGTGATGTAAGTTATCGTTACCTGCTGTGAATTGTTGGGAAGCAGCCCGTTGAACTGGCTCTACTAAGCTAGAAACGGATGCATCAGGAACAGATATGTCAGAAACAGGTTGAACAGGCGTTGGTACCTTAATAGCCTCAGAAATAGAGGCCTCACTGCCTGATGGTTGAGATGGTGGTAGCTGAGCCTCTGTAGAAAGGGGATCAGCAGAAAGGGGATCAGCAGAAAGGGGATCAGCAGAAAGGGGATCAGCATCAGGCAGCTGTGCTGAGATGCTGCTGCTCTGATCTGTAGCGCGCTGAACCGATAAAGACAGCTCAGAAGCAGACAACTCCACAGAAGACTCAGATTCAGTTGAGTCCAGGCTTTGTTCAACAGCACGCCGCACGGTCTCTCCAGAAATGGGTTGAGTCCCATATGATTTTTGATTGGAAGGAGCGGGTTTGGGTGCATTTAGGTTTTGGGGAGAATCTGCAATATCGAGTTCGTGTGGGCTGGATATTGTTGGCGGAAATTCTCTGGTAGCGCGCTGAACCGAATCTGCTGAAGTCATCAAAGGCCAGTCATCATCTGATTGCGCTGCTGAATCTATCTCTAATGAGTCACTGACTGTTTGTGGAGATAACGATGGCTTAAGTGTTATAGATTCGGATATTGCAGGAGTATCTACGTCATCATCACCACCACTATCGTCGTTACGACTATCTTCATTCCTAGCCAAATACTGACTGGATAAAGTCTCTTCTGGGTAAAGTGGCTGACTGGCGACTCTGTCTTTGCTGGACTTGTCTGAAACCGTTTGGTCAAAAGTCGTTGATTCAGATTGGGGAAGATTTACAACCTCCAAGCTGCGATCAGTTGAGTAGTTTGTGTCATCAGCCTGGGCTGGTGTTGTTTGTGAATTTGTAGATTTCCCTATATCGATGGGTTCTTTGGAGAAACTATTGGGCTGTCGTTGAACGTCACCTGGCTTGACTGTGGTGGGATTGGGCTGGCTTATGTTAGATGCGGTCTGATGTTTAGAGGATATAGCCGATTGATTATGGGTTGTGATTGGCTGCGATAACTCATCGACTTGTTGGGCTGATGAAGATACCTTAGAGAGCGGTGATGTTGAGGTAACTGAATCATTCTCAGCAGTGGCTAATTCGTAGTTGTCAGTATCGAATGGTTGCTCTAAGGCTGAATTTGCATCGTTTTGAGCGATAATTCGCTGAACAGACGATGTCTGGGGTATAGATTTTTTTGACTGGTTGATAGATGTTTCCCCGTCATCCAAGTCCAGCTGTTGCTGCCCTAGTTGTTCTTGGCCAGATGCTGATGTAGCAGATAGATTCTGCTTAGACGAGGGTACAGATGGCTGGGGTGCGGGTGGCCCATTTAGGGGTTGAACCGTCGATGTGGCATCTGTTATTGACTGATTTTCTAAGTAAGGAGGCTGTTCAACATTGTTAGTCTGCGGTTTAGAGGTCCGCTGAATTGATGAAGTAGGTGCCCGAAGACTCTGAATAGACTGGTTAATATCTACTGTGGTTAATCGTTGCTGAGCGGTTGTAGCTGGAGGTACTTCCGCAGGCGGGTGAACAGATGGGCTAGTAGTTTGACTGTTTGCTACGTCTATTGCTCCCTTAGAATCGCTGGTAGGGATATTAGGTAAACTCTGTGAATTTTGGATTGAGTTAGTTGTGTTGGTAATTGATGATTGTGAGCTGCTAGACGCCTGATTATGAATTTCTAAATTCGTTGAATGTTGTAAATTGTTGCGTTTCGATAGTTCTTTAACATCAGGAAGCTTGGTTCCTGTTGGAACTATTGAAGTCTCTGCAGCTGAATCAGACACTGATATTGCAGCAGATTGTATATCTGGAATAGGCTGATTGGTGGAATCTACCTCAGGTATAGCCTGATTAGTGGGTGCTGAATTAGTGGATGTTGAATTAGTGGCAGAGTCTCTCTGAGGGAAAACCGTAGTTTCTGTAACGTCAGAGGTGTTGATTGCTAATGGCTCTGCTGTTGAATCAGACGTTTCTGCTGCAGTCGTCTGGAAGCTTGAAGTGTTGCTATTAAATGAATCTGGTTGAGATGCGGTCTGATTCGACCATGCTGGAGTATTAACAGTGTCTTTCTGAGGAAGGACTGTGTTTACGCTCTCTACGTCAGATGAGGCAGTAGTCTCCCCAGGCATAAAGTAGCGCTGCAAACTGGTCCGAAAAGGAACCGTCTGTTCTACAGAGCTAGACGTCGATTTTTCATGAGTATTAGGTTTTTGAGTATCTCCGGCAGGTGCTGAAGTATCTATCTGACGGGCAACAGTATCTGAATCACTGGTCTGTGACTCGATTGCTGAACTTTCTGGGGGAACAGCAGGAAACCCTTGGGGATAAAATGCTGTGAGATCCAGAATAGACAGCGATGCAACTCCCAAGGAACGCCGCTGTACCCAACTACCGAGGTTACGAAATGCGCCTAATGGAGAGTCATGTCCCAGGTACTTTGCCATCGATTACTTGCTAGCAAAATAGCCAGTGTCAGAACGACCTGTTAGCATGGTGGCACCGCCGCCGCCGTTACCAAAGGTGACATTTAAACCTTCATAGGCGAGGGTCAATTCTTCAATAGCAACTGCATTCCCGTCTGCCTGTAGAGAAGGGGCCTGCCAACCTACTGGAACAGCTCCAATCAGGGTCCAACACTGTTGGGTTTGTCCGGCTTGATTAAAGACGAGAATGTTAATATTGCGGCGATACTGTTTGAGGCCTGTTCCTGAGGTGCGGGGTTGAAACAGGGCGCTGAGCCAGTCCCAAAATACTTGATTGCCGCTGATGCCACGTTTGAGGGTAACATCCGAAAATTCGGGTGCTCCAAGCAAAATTCGCTGCTGGTCATTTAAGCCACCTTCAGCAACAGTTTCTTTTTTGATCTGCACACCCAGGCCAGTACATTCAGTGAAGCAGGCTGTGATTTTACTCTCGATTTCGACGTAAAATCGATTGCTGGTGACATAGTTTTCTGCTGTGGACGCGGATGACCGGCTATCGCCGAATAGATCACCGCCAATGGATGTGGCTAGCTGATTGGCAGCTAATAACTCATTAAACATCAGTGTCGTCTCCCGCTAGAGCGCTCTTGCTGCATTTGAATGTCTTCGCGGAGAAGCTGGTGGATGCGATCGCAAAATTCCTGCATTGCCATTGGATTATGGGCCAACTTTGCAGCCACCTGCGCCATCATCCGCTTTACTTCCAGCGTATGGTTACTTTGCATAATTGCAGGAGCAACAAATCCGGCTGGATTAGCAACGGCTCCGCTGGGCGGTAAAAACGTCGCTCGCTCAGCCCCAGCGTTAGGATCCAACTGTGTCATGGCTAATCTACTCCATCAGGTTATTAATCTCTCTGTAGAAGTTCTGCAGGTAGTTTAGGTCCCCGGCAAATAGCCCTTCGATAACAATGGGACTTACATCAGGTAAGCTACCTAATGACACAATTACCCGTGCCAATATGATCACTGTAGCGTAGGCTGGATTCGCCTGTACTCGCACATCTGACATGGGTTCAATCTCATCAACGGTGCGAGCCAGTCGCATTACCCCCCGGCGATGAAGTTGCCCTGCTGCGTCCAAATAACCTGTTGGCAATTCAAACGCAAACTCTGTTTTTAGACCAGCCACTAAGCTAGCTGGTCGATCGGCTTGGGGGGGCGTAACAGCTGATGGCTCAGGCAATGATGGCTCAATTGGTTGAATAGAGGGTTTTGCCTTGGGCGGTGCCAAACCTAAATTGTTGCTAAGCTGAATAGCTACCATAGCTTGTTTAAGAACAGAAATTTAACAAGGTATCAACTAAATCCCCTCCTGGGAGAGGATAAGTTTTGGTAAACAGACTAACTCATCGCCATTCCGAGGGCAGCCGCCCCTAGCATCCAACTGTCAGAAACGCGCTTGAGAGATTCCACGGCAATTTCCACCTCTTCTACGTTGTGCTCAGCTCCCTTAACATCCAGATCCGAAATCTTGTAGCTCACTGGCCATGCCCCAGTAAACTCAAATCGAAACTGCTCTAATCCCGATTGACCGTAAATGCACAGGGCCCCATTACGTCTCTGATCGGCCCAGTTACCTTCACCAATGGTATCCATCCAGTCCCAAAAGGCGGTGGAAACCGTCAGACCTCGTTTGAGAGTGATGTTGGTGTAGGAGCTGTTTCCTGGGATTTTGGACCGGACCACATGTCCATGGCTACGGCCTTGCTGGCCCCATACCTGGGGGGTAACTTCACAAATTTCAATCACTTCTTGCGATCGCTGGAAGCCATTGCACTCCATAAAGTAACCATCAATCAGGTCAACGCTGCCATCCAGCCTAAGCTCAAGATAAAAGCGCGCCTTGGTTAAAATCTCAGGAAATATCATCCGTTAGGCTGCCCGAATAACTTGGGTAAAGTACAGTTCCAGAGTATCCTCAGCCAAACTGCCACCACTATCTACCGAGAGGCTGCCAATCTGTTTTTTAGTACCTGGAAAGAGATCGATAAAGTTATAGCGCATGGCTTCTTGACCATTGGGATCATAGATTACAAGAGAACCGGTTTTGCGGCTGTCCATTGCTTTAGAACCACCACCAGAGAATGTATCAGGGTGACAGTCGTTATACCATTCTGATAGTTTCTGGTGATCGGACTCATTACCAGCAACGTAGGTAAGAGTAATCGTGCTGTTGTATTTCACCCCACCAATCGTAGACTGAGTTTGGGTGATCGCATTTTTAGTGACACCAATAGCAGAATCTCCCCCGGCCACCTCTAGTTCAATCTCTGGACCACTACAGCTTTTGACCGACAATCCTGTAACACCATCAATCTCAAAGTAGAATTTGGAATTCGTTAAATACTGAACCATAGCTATGCTCTCTTGACTGTTCTCTTTATTTTTTAACGATCAAACTACATGACGCGGTTAAACTTTTCGCAAGTAATGGTGTACGTTTCTTCGATGTAAGCATCTGCTGTTACATCGAGATCGGCACACTTGTATTTAGATGGCCAAGCCTCAATAAACTGCCACTTAGCAATCTCATTGCCATCGGTGTCATAGGCGGTAATACTGCCTTCTTTTTTGCTGCCGCCCCAGTTGCTTTTACCACCGTTTGAGGCAGGTAGACACTCCTCAAACCAGCCGTACAGTTTCTTACTGGTGCTATCGGATTCACCGCTAGCAATGCAGACACAGTCAAAGCTGAAGAGTCCTTCAAAACCAGCTGTGTTTACCTGCCATAGTGTTTTTCCGCCCTTTGTTGTGCCAATGGCCTGCTGTCCACCCTGGACCTTGGGGGCATAGTCAGGAATGTTGACATTTTTGAAAACAGACTGTTCCCCTTCGCACACTCCAGAAAACTCCAGGTAAAAACTACTCGGGGCAATAGGTTTTACAAGATCTGCCATCAGGTTATCTCCTTTAAATGCTGAACACGTAGATCAAAGCTTTTCCCCTCCTGGGAGGGTCTGCGGGGCAGGTCTCTTATAGCATTAGCAAACTGACAAGTCAGTATTAGCGCTATAGAAAAGGCCCTCCCCGCCTTACAGACACCCCTCCCAAAGAGGGAATGTTTTATAACTATCTCCAACAGACTCAATAAACCCTACTGGTTAGGAGCCCACTGGCTAATGCGGAAGATAACAAATTCTGCCGGTCTCACAGGGCAGACACCCACTTCGACATATAAACGTCCCAACATAATAGTGTCATGGGTGTTAAGTTCACCGTCACATTTTACATAGAAGGCTTCCGACGGAGATGTCCCAAATAAGGCTCCCTCACGCCATAGCCGCTCTAAGAAATTACTCACGGTGCGCGTCACCCGGGCCCACAGATCGGGATCGTTGGGTTCAAAGACAACCCACTGGGTACCAATTTCGATGGACTTTTCGATGTAGCTGAGCAAACGACGGACACTGATATATCGCCACTGGACATTGTCAGGTTCAACCAGGGTACGCGCACCCCAAACTTTCAGGCCACGATTATAGCTAGCAAAGTTACGGATACAGTTAATGCCCAGAGGGTTCAACAGTTCTTGCTCACGCATGTTGGTCTCGTATGCTAGCCCAATTACGCCCCGAGGTGTTTCATTGGCAGGTGCTTTAAACACACCGCGAGACTCATCGGTGCGGCACCAGATGCCCATCATGTGACCCGAGGGAGGCACTAGCTTGGGACGTCCCCCATTGCGAGGATCAGCCACTTTAATCCAGGGATAGTAGGTAGCTCCAAACATAGAGCGTCGGTTAAACATACTTAGCCATTTAGCCGCGTCCGCTGGGCGCTGACGGCTGGGTTCTACTGGATCCATACTCTTACCCGGTTTGACCGGCGGTGGATCAATTACGGCCATCCGATAAGCAGGGCCAGGGAAAGAATTCTCACACATGCTGAGCATCATTTCCATGACGCCGTGCACCTGGTCAATATCGATCAAACCTCTTTCATAGGCCAGTAGCAGATCAGGGCAAGCCACCATTGAGACTTCGTCAATTTCGTACAGACCTTGAATGCCTGTGCGATCATCGCGATTGCCTTGAAGATCGCGGTTAAAGCGATCTGGTTCACCGACATAGGGCGGCGGTGCAATCTCGTAGGAGCCATTGGCAGGGCGGCGAGAAAGAGCCTGACCAGACTGGGAAATATCGTTAATAACAACGTATTCAGAGGCTTCCAGCATGGTAACAGCATAGTCCGCCAGTTCGGTGGCAACCTCTGGATTCATGGTCAGATGGTCGTACTGCTCTAGGATTTCATCTCCATTTCTGACCACAATTGTAAAATACTCACCATTGTTCAATGGTGGTTCAGCATCCTCTGCTGCATCTTCGGGTAAAGGCTTGGGCTCGCCATCTAAAATGCTGACGGTAAGACGACCGGTGCTAGAGGGGAGGGCTAAGGTCCCTTCTTCTGATTCAGATGCATTCAGGTAAAAGGAGAGAGAAGGCTTACCACTGGAGGTAATGAGCTTAGTAGCATTCTCAGAGGCAGCAGGTTTGGGAGAGCCAGGTAGTTGGGTGCCAATACTCACCACCCAACAACGACCGCCACCGTTTAGAAACCAACCTTGCACGGCAAAAGGGAGATAGGCACCAAAATCGGTGAAGCCGTCAGAGCCGGGTTTTCCAAAAAATTCCAGGTACTGTGCCCAGTTAGTAACCATCATGGGCTCAAACAGTTCGGCGTCTCCACGAACATCTTCGGTGAAGCCGACGAATCCAGCAACACTCATGCTGACACCCTCAATTGGGCGACTGCCTCGATCCACCTCTTCGACGTAAACCCCTGGTGCAAAGTAGTCTAAGGCCATACTAGCTATCCTCCATCCGGATTAATCTTCTATAGTGTCTGTTGTATCTGTCGGGAGAGATTTATAGCGTCTGTCACATCAGTTAGGACAACTTATATCCCTAAAAGGGTTAAATTAAAACGCCAATGTGATTCGCAAACTTTTTAATGCATTAGAAAGTTTGCTATGTCTTTCCTTTCAGCAAAGTGAGAGAAATACTGCGTTACCAATTGGGCCTTGACCTGCAAAACGCTGATTACATTTAAACAGATAAAAGTCTTTTCAAAATTAGTAACGGCAAAATACTTGAATAAACTTCCTGAATACTGTTTTCCCTAAAGACAACATTTAATATCAATAAAAATCAAATTAAGTATCATCTGTTTTCGTTATTACGTCAGGGGGTGAGGGGAAATACAGAGATAAATCAGGGGGGCGCATCAAGGTGGGAAGTAATTCTGGAGAAAGGAGATAGAATGTAGAATGTAGTAGGGGTATTACTTCTAGCTCCTATATTGTATATTTCCACCTCGCCAAGTTTTTCTGGTTTAAGTGAATACCCGGCTAATTTATCAAGCTATGTTGAATTCAATCGAAAAAGTGGGCACTGCTAGAGCATAGGTATAGCAATCTGGTGAATGAGTAATCATCTTGCGATCGCAACTGTTACTGCCACATTACAACGGCTGCTTCAGGGAGCGATTCAGCGTGATGTAGATGGAGCGCGAGTGACCACCCTGAAGCCCAATAGCATTGGCAACAGCACTCCCGAGTCGGGCATCAACATGTTTTTATACCAGGTAACCTACAACAGTGCCCTACGCAATAGTGACACCGCCGCGTTTCGCTCAAAAAAAGGACCGATCCGACGCCACTCTTCATTGGATCTGTACTACATGCTCAGCGCCTACGGCAATGACACAGAATTAGAACCCCAGCGACTGTTGGGCAGTGTTGTTCGGGCCCTTAGTGACAAAACTGTACTTACCCGTGAGATGATCGATGCGGCCATTGAGGATGCCTCTTTTTTAAGGGATTCTGACCTGACTAATCATCCTCAGCAAATCACCATTAATCCGGTGGACATGGATATGGATGAACTCTCAAAAGTTTGGTCCACGTTCTTCCAGGCACCCTATTCTCTCTCCATGGTATATAAGGTAATGGCAGTGGTAATTGATGGTGAACTGTCTACCCAGCATGCACTACCGGTCCGGGAAACGACCTTCAAAAGTGCTCCCTTTGCTTACCAGCCAAAGGTTGATAAGATATTAGCTGATACCGGTCCCCGGTCGCCCATTGACGCCAATGCAACACTGCGAGTTGTGGGCAGACAGCTAAACAGTTCAAACACCAAAGTTAAGGTCGGTCATACTGAGCTTGTGCCAACATCTGTCACCAATACTGAAATTATTCTATCGCTCAACGATGCCCCACCGCAGATGCTACAGGCAGGGATTCAACCCCTTCAGGTGCTCCACTATCGAACGCCGCAGTCGGCTGCTATTCCAGTCGCATCCAATGCCTGTCCTTTTGTGCTGTGTCCTACGTTAACCTCGGTGCAGGTAGATGGGTTAGAGGGCATTGACGACGATCCCCGTAGGGGAAATTTACACGTGTCTACAGCTCTACCTGTGGGTGCCACCCAGCGCGCTGTCATTGCCCTCAATGAATGGTCAGTAGAATCCCCTGCTGTCTATCTATTTGAAGCGCCCCCACGAAAGAGTGACACCAGCTGTTTAACAGTCCCCATTAACAACGTAAAACCTGGAGAATATCTGATTCGCCTGCAAGTAGACGGTGCCGATAGCCAATTGGGCGTGGATACCGATCCCAATAGTAAAACCTTTAATTGGTTTAACAGCCCTAGAATTGTTATTGAGTGAGCTGTTATGAGTGATGTCTCTCAGACCAACGCCAGTCAGCCAGATGATGATACCCCTGATTTTGAAACCCTAAAACAGAAAATGAACCTAGAACTCGAAGCTATTAGCGTTAATCAACTTCATAATTTAGCCACCCAAGCAGTTGAGAAAAAATTCATTACCGCCCATGGCTATCGGAACGGGCAGTATGAGCTACTGCGCGATGGAGAATTTGTGTTACTACCTCCGACAGAAGCGATTCAATATTTACAGGATTTATTGAAGACTCAAGAGTAATAAACTCAACTCATGACAGCTGTCCTCTCCGATTCCAAGCCTATCCAGAGCTGGCATAGTGCCAATCAGCGGTTTCTCTCTCAATCATTGGTACAAGTTTCCCGGGCCCTTGAGAAACAAGCCAATACAGTACCCGATCAGTCTGAATCAATTCAAAGTACTCTAGAGAACAATTACAACGGACAGCCGTTTGCCCTGGAACTATTAAGCCGTTGTTTTGACCTCACTACCTTTGAACGTGATGTGCTCTTACTGTGTGCTGGCATGGAGTTGGACGGTCAATGGCCAAACCTATGCCAAACCGCTGGCGGTACCCCCTATCCCACCTTTGGATTAGCGCTAAGTCTATTTGAACACAGTAACTGGGAAGCATTAACCCCCAGTGCGGCACTGCGACGCTATCAACTAATTGAAATTGGCCCTGGTAATGCTCTGGTTACCAGCCCACTCCGCATTGATGAGCGTATACTGCACTATCTAACAGGGGTGCGATATCTGGATCAGCGCTTACAGACATTAATGCATGCTGTTTACTCAGCCAGATTGTTAGTGCCCTCCCACAAATGTCTCATTCAACAAATTGAGTATACCTGGACCCACTGTCTGCCAGGTAATCCCCTACCGGTTATTCAGCTAATCGGTGAGGATGGTGCCAGTTTGAGAGCAGTGGCGTCAGAAACCTGTCAGCGGCTAGGGTTAGAATTACAGGAGCTATCTGCCGAAGCATTGCCCACTGACTGGCAACAGCTAAAAAGAATGCAAACTCTGTGTAAGCGAGAATATCGCCTGAGTCGCATGGCGGTGTTGCTCAACTGTGAGGATTTGGAGCTGGAAGGAGCAGAACGAAAGAGTGCGATCGCAACCTTTATTGACACCACTAACCTACCGCTAATTGTCACCAGTCACGACCGTCGCCGTCAGCGCCAGCGCCCCATGGTCACCCTGGAGATTTCTCCCCCCACTCCTGGAGAACAGCGCCAGCTATGGCAATCGGGTCTAGGGGAACGGGCTGATCACTGGCAGGCACCGATCAATTCTCTGGTTTCTCAATTTAACCTGAGCCCCAGTGCCATTCACACCATATGTCTGCAAAGCCAGGCAGCCGATACGTCTGAGCCCCTGTGGAACCTTTGCCGCACCCAGGCAAGACCCCGTTTAGATGAATTGGCCCAGCGCCTTGAGGCTCGTGCCACCTGGGAGAGTCTGGTACTACCTGAAAAAGAACGACACATTATTCAAGAAATCTCAGCCCATGTGGCCCAGCGTGCCCGAGTTTATGAAGACTGGGGGTTTGGCGGCAAAAGCGGCCGCGGACTGGGTATCAGTGCCCTCTTTGCCGGAGCCAGCGGTACAGGTAAAACAACGGCTGCTGAAGTCATTGCCCACGATCTCAACCTGGATCTCTATCGGATTGATCTCAGTGCGGTGGTGAGTAAATATATCGGTGAAACTGAGAAGAATCTGCGGCGTATTTTTGATGCAGCGGAGGGTGGTGGCGTGATTTTGTTGTTCGATGAAGCAGATTCTTTATTTGGCAAACGTAGTGATGTCAATGATTCTAAAGACCGCTACGCCAATATGGAAGTCAGCTACCTCCTCCAGCGTATGGAATCTTATCGTGGACTGGCAATTCTGACCACTAATTTGAAAAACTCAATGGATCAGGCCTTTCTGCGCCGTCTGCGCTTTGTTGTTCAGTTTCCGTTTCCCGACATCAAACAGCGTACTGAAATCTGGCGACGGGTCTTTCCGGCTGATACTCCCACCCAGGGGCTTGTCTACGAACGTTTAGCCAAACTCAGTATTACCGGTGGCAATATCCGCAACATTGCTCTAAATGCCGCATTCCTGGCAGCGGCGGCCCATGAACCAGTGATGATGACTCATCTACTCCAGGCAGCAAAACGAGAGTATCTCAAACTAGAGCGGCCGTTAACGGATGCAGAGATTAAGGGCTGGGTTTAGGAGATTGCACAAAAATAAAGTCCAGGTAAGGTCGGGCAGTGGGGCAAGTTGAATTCATAGGGGCTGTGCTTTGTGCCAGCCCCGCATAATCGAACAACACTAATCAGGATTGTCTACGTCGATTAAATTCCAGGAATTTCAGAGAGTTCACATTCCAATTCTTCCACCGAGAAATTGGTCATCTCTCTCCATTCTTTAATGGTAAATGCAAATCCCTTTTGATTCGCCATAGCCACAAAGGACTCTGGATTAGGTGCTGCACTTAGAGTATCTCTTAAGGCAGGATTCATCTGGGCTTCGCGATAAAGCTTGACAACTTGTTCTCTGGCCATAGTTAAATTACTCCCAATTAAATAGAATAGAAGCGAGGATATCAACTTAGGAGATAGGAGGTAGGAGATAGGAGGTAGGAGCTTTTGAGGAAAATCATTCCAACTCCTACATTCTAACTCCTATATTCTAAACACTATCCTCAAGAAAATAGCTCACTTTGAGTTGATATCCTAGAATTGAATCAAGCAGAGTTTATTTATCCATATATTTTTTACTCTGAATCCTCTACATTTGGGAATCGTCAGAATTACGGAAGTTTTTTGGGTTCCAGGCTGGTTAATATAACAAGAAAAGTTGACAACAGTTTTAGGGAATACCCATATTGGTCACCACGCAAGAAATTTTAGGACAGGGCTGGGGATTTCCAATGCGATTGACATTGCAGGGAGGTTTGCAGCTCAGCAACAGTTATCGCAACCTGGAAGAGTCGATTGTTATTATCCTGAGCACCCGTCTTGGCGAGAGAGTTTATCGACCTGATTTTGGGTCTCGACTCCATGAGCTAGTCTTTGCCCCCCTCAATGATGACATCCTGCTATTAGCCCAGATCTATGCCCGTGAGGCGATTCAAAAATGGGAACCTCGGGTGACCGTTGAGGCGGTTACAGCGACACCGACGCCGGATGCCGCCAGTCTTAACATTACTGTCAACTATCGCATTCGTGAGAGTCACCATCGTCGTAGTTTGGTGTATCCGTTTTATCTCACACCGTCTGCTGAGTAAGGGCCACTATGGAATTTGATTTTCTACCTAAGCTACCAAACTCTAACTTAGACGATCGTCAGTTTAAGGATCTCGTCGAGGAATGTTTATTGCGGGTGCCCCGCTACTGCCCCGAGTGGAGCAATCACAACCCCAGTGATCCAGGCATCACCATGGTGGAGTTGTTTGGTTGGCTGACTGACCAAATGATGATGCGGTTTAATCAGGTGCCACGGCGCAACTATGTAGCATTTTTGGAGTTGTTGGGAATTCGTCTACAACCCCCAGCTCCAGCCCATACCGCGATTACATTTTACCTGGCAGCCAGTTTGCCGGACCCCTATCAAATCCCGGCAGCGGTGGAGGTGGCCACCGAACGTACTGAAACAGACGAAGCGATTGTTTTTAGTACCGATCGTCCCTTGACTATTGGTCTTCCGTTGATTAATCACCTACTGACGGCAGATACCGCTGAGCGGATTCCTAACGTATTGCAAGATCGGCTATCAGTGCGCTGGACCCGCCAGACTAATGGCCATTGGTTCGGTAGCGAACAGGCGATCTTTAACCCTAGTCCCCAACCTGGCAACAGTCTTTATCTTGTACTCGATCCAGAGCAGTCTTTAGAGGGGAATGTTATTGCCCTGAATTTTGAGGGTGAAACAGCGACACCAACAGGTATTCGGCCTGAAACACCTCCACGTAAATGGGAAGCCTGGAATGGCCATAGCTGGGTATCGGTGCTGATGCAGGAAAGTGATGATGAGACCCGTGGGTTTAGTTTTTACAATCGGGGCAGCACCAGTGATATTCAGCGAGGAGAGGTGGTTTTGCATCTGCCTCAACAATTGCCGGTGACTGATTTTGCTAGCTATCGGGGCCGCTGGCTACGCTGTGTTTGTACCGAACCGGCTGGGGGGATGTCGGCCTATAGCAGCTCGCCTCGGTTACTAAGCGTAGCGGCTCGCTCTATTGGCGGCACCATTGATGCCAGCCAGTGCACCCTGATTCAAGACGAATTATTGGGGGAAAGTGATGGCCAGCCTGGGCAGAGTTTTCAACTGCAGAGTCGACCCGTACTACCCCGGGGTGAGACAGAATATTTAACGGTCATCTTACCCAACGGTGTGCAACAAGATTGGCAAGAGGTGAATGATTTTGCCGATTCTGGTCCAGACGACCACCACTATACAATTGATTCTCTGACTGGTGTAGTACAGTTTGGTCCGCTGATCCGAGAACCGGGTCAGTTAAAAACAGCGACCCGACTGCGATCTCAACAGCAGTCCAACGGCACTACGGTACTGACCGCCACACCCCAGCTGTTAGAACGACAATATGGGGCCGTCCCCCCCAGGGGAGCCGTCATCACTATGGGGGCCTATCGCACCGGCGGCGGCCAACGGGGCAATGTACAACCCTACACCCTGCGGGTGATCAAATCCGCCGTGCCCTATGTGGCCTCCGTAATTAACCATGGGGCCGCCTACCATGGAGCCGATGCTGAATCGCTGGACAATGCCGTTTTGCGGGTGCCTAGACTGCTGCGCACCCGCGATCGAGCTGTCACTCCAGAAGACTTTGAAACCCTGGCGATTGAAGCCAGTCAGGGGGCTGTTGCCCGCAGCATTTGTCCCAAACAAATTAACCATCAGCCGGGGGTAGTCACCGTAATGCTGGTGCCCCAGGCCAACACGGCTGGCATCGAAACCGGGGTGGGCATTCCCCCAGAGGCCTTTGACCTCACCCCCCAGCTTAGCCAGCAGGTCACCCAGTACCTGGATGAGCGCCGCCCTCTCGGTGTGCAGGTGAAGCTGCAATCTCCTGAGTATGTGGGGGTGACGGTTAAAACCGAGGTGGCCATTGACCTGGCCTATAGCGCTCCTGAAGCCCAACAGGCCATTTTACATGAGCTGCAGGTGGCCCTTTACCGGTTCCTAAATCCGCTGGTGGGAGGCCGCGACGGCTGCGGTTGGCCCTTTGGTACGGCGGTACACCCGTCGGACATTATCACCCTGCTGCAGGGGGTAACGGGGGTGCGTTATCTCGGGGCCGTTATGCTCTACGAGGTGCGCCGCCAGAGAACCGGTTGGGTGCGTCAGCTGGCTCCAGACAATGTGGTCAAACCAGGGCCGTTGGGCCTGGTCTGCTCTTGGGCGGACGCTCCGCTCCGCTCCGGGCACACCATTAGTCTCATTAGTTAGGAGGGCTGATGTCACAGGTACAAACGGGACAACTAATGAGCCTTGAACTACTGCCGCTCCAGGTGCCAGAAGCAGCGACAGGGTCGGCTATGGTATTCTCGCGAGAAGCGTTGATGCCGCAGCCATTACAAACCAAACTGCGGCTACAGCCGGGGGAGTTTAGCGAACTCGTAGTACGGATCAAAAACCATTCCGATGAACCACTTCATCTAGATTTCTCTGTTACCGGGGATATTCCCCCTGACTGGTGGCAACTGCGCACAGAAGGCTCCACCCTACCAGCCCAGCATCAGATGGAAGCCGTGGTTTACTTTGCGATCGCAGCCGATTTCTTTGAGCGCCCCCTCTCCCCAGACCAGCTTCCCCTAAGGCTGGACTATGCTGGCCAGTTAGCCATTACCGCCATTACCCCCCGAGGCCACAGTCAGGAACATATCAATCCCTTTCAAGTGCTGGTGCGCCCCCCCAGCCTGTATCTCGATCATCTTCCCGACATTTATCGCAATGTAGATTTTGTTGGTCGATTTCTCAAAATCTTTGAAACCACCTTTGAGCCTGCCGCCGATATTCTCGATCATCAATGGGCCTATCTCGACCCATTGACAGCGCCTCAAGCCATGTTGCCCTTTTTGGCCCACTGGGTCGGTTGGTCATTTGAAGGACCGATAAGTTTAGCCCAACAGCGCACCCTAATCCGCTATGCCATGGAGATTTATCGTTGGCGCGGCACCCGTCGTGGCCTTAGGTTTTACCTCCATTTAGCCAGCGGTCTTCCCCTGGACGAGCACTGTGAAGAATCTCATAAATCCATTGGCATCCACGAGAATTTTAGCCAGGGTCACGTGCTCGGGCACACTATTCTGGGACGTTCTACCATCCTCAGCGGCAACATTCCCTATCACTTCAGCGTTCGTCTGCGACCTCCCGCTGACTATTCCCTTGATGACACCCTAATTCGCACCATTATCGACCAGGAGAAACCCGCCTTCTGTTCCTATGATTTAGCGATTGAGCCAAGATAACAACATCTCAGCCCTCTCGACCCAGAGCAGATAAAAGACCCGCCCTATTCCCCATTCTCCATTCCCCAATCATGACACCCATCACCCCCCATCACCCTCTCCAACGCATTCAGGTCAACGACGGCATGTTGATCACCGCTGACCATTGGCAAATTGCCCACAGCTATCACCGCCAGCGCCAGGCAATTCACTACGAAGCCCTGCACCAGAGCGGTATTGTCAGCGGGTTAGGGGTGAATGTTGGCCCCATTCCCGAGACCGCTCCTAGCAAGTACCGACAGCCCCGCTGGCTCACCATTCAGCCTGGATTAGCCATCGACAATCAGGGCAATCCTATTCTGGTTGCTAAGGCCGAAAGCTGTTATCTTTCAGCCCAACCAGCTACCGAGACAACAATTTATATTGTGCTCAAGCACTCAGAACGATCGTCTCAGTCCGAGATTGTTCAGGAAGCCTTCCAGATTTTAGAAAAAGATGTCCCCGCTGAGCCGGATGAAGTGGAACTGTGTCGAGTGCGGCTGGGGGTAGGAGAGATTGCGATCGCACCGCCCGACGATGTGTTTTCACCCGACCTCAATCAGCTCGACCTGCGCTATCGGCAGCGGGTACGGCCCAGATCCCAGTTAACCGCCAGTATCTCCGCCTGGTCTAACCGCAGCACAGTTATTCCTCAGTTTGAGTCCCTTTTTAACACCCTGCCCAGTCTGTATCCCATTCTTCAGGGTAAGGTCATGCCCGCACCACTCCAGAGTGATCTGACCTACGTTTCCTACGAAGACTTTTGCCAACTGGGGCGTCCAGACCAACACCAGATGGCACAATATCTCAGCCAGGGTGGTGTGGTCCTGGTAGAAGCCGTTGCGGACCAACTAGGTCCGCTATACCAGATTGAAGCCGAGCTGCGACGGGCAATGGCTACCAGTCGTCAAAACACATCTACTGCATTGCACACCTCAGCCCAGCAGGAAATCAATAAGATCCAAACCTGTATTGCTGAAGCGGTGGAAAACTTAGCGGCCCCCCTACAGTCCTTTATGCACCAGGAGGGGTTAGAATTCAAGCCTTTGGCAATGGACTACGTGTTGAGATTGCAACCCTTTAGCTTTAGCCGATTGCCCACCATCAATGCTCAGCCAATTGGTCTATATGGCTGGGGTGGTCTGTTGTTATTAGTCGGCCCCTTACCCCAGGTCTGGCAAATCACAGAAGCCCTAGATCTACCCCGAGAAGAGATTCGCAGTGCCCAGGAACTCGGGATTAACCTACTCAACTTCGCCGCCCAGCGCCGCCGCATGCACCAATGGTTGAAACCTTCGACACCCCATGCCTAAACAAATCCTCACCCAGCTATCCACCCACACAGTCCACCTCGGGACGGGCAATGACCAGTTTGAGGTCATGGTCAACAATCTTAGCGATCGATTTGCCACCTTTGCCCTAGAGCTATCGGCGTCAGGGCTGACCCATGAGAGCCACCCTGATTGGTACCGACTGACCCCAGATTTATCCGCCAAAATTCCGGCAGGTGACCAGGTCAACTTTGTGGTCAATATTCTCGAAGTTCCCCCTATACCCGGTGGCTTCAACGGCAAAATGAACCTCAATGTCAATGTCACCTGTCTAGAGCTGGGGGAAGAAGATCGACAGTTAGTCAATCTGGTGGTGAACGGGTCTGGGGTAATACCGCCCACACTCAAAGTACCGATTACCGAATTTCAGGTCGTTCCAGGGGACCTGATTGAGATTCCGTTACAGCTTTATAACCCCAATCGCAACACCGCTAACATTCGTGTGGCCCTTAGCGGCCTACCCAAAACCTGGTTTAACGATGGCCACGAACGTCGGTTGCAGGTAGCGCCCCAGGGCAGTGTCCACGGTCTATTCCTGTGTCAGCCACCGCTTGCCAGCGAAGCCAAGGTTTATCCTTTTCAGATTGAAGTTAGTCAGGCCGAAGCACCTACTGTGAAACAGGCTGGCACCCTAACTGTGTTACCAACTGGCTGGGTGGAATTTACCTGTTCAGCCAGTGAAACACCACCTGCAGAGACAGACTCAAACCAGGCATCAGCCAACCGGTGGGTTTACCACACTTTACAGCTCAATAACCAAAGTAATGTTAGCCAGCCCGTTGCCATCACTCTAAATCGGGTTGATATTCCCTGGTATCGCAAACTGTGGGCAATGTTGCGCCGTCAGCCCCCAACAGCACCGGCCACCACCGCCCACTTACTGCAGCTCAGTCCAGCCCAGGTAAACCTGAAGGCAGGCGATACAGCCCAACTATCTCTGGCTCTGTGTCCGCTGTCTCCCTGGTTAGGTTGGCAACGACGGCAGCAGTTCCGGTTGCGTCCTCAGCTGCAGCAAACAGACATGCGGCCACCAAACCAAACCGTGGAGCTGCGGGCAAATCCTAAAATCCCTTTTTGGGCTCAGTGTTTGGCCCTAGGCAGCCTGAGTATTGCTGCCATCACCGCTATTTACTGGCCCACTGGCCATCGCGGTCCCGTCAACAGCGTTCAGTTTGATGGGCAGGCCAATGCCATTATCAGCGGTGCCGATGACCACACGCTACATCGCTGGCAGGTCTTCCCCAAGTTCAAACATGTGGCCACCTTAACAGATACCGATAAAGCTATTCGCGTTGTCCGTTATCGGCCCCGCAACAACGATTTATTGGCCGCTGGCCTAGAAAATGGAGAAATCCAGCTATGGGATTTTTTGTCTCAGCAACCACCCAAATCGTTAGTCTTTCAGAGAGATGATCGAGTATTTGATCTACGTTTTAGCTATGACTCTCAAGATCTATTTAGTGCCCATGGCAGCGGTCTGGTGCTCCGTTGGGCCATAGACGATCTCTCTAGCCTGAGCCAGGGCACAACGCCCAAACAACAGCATAAATTTAGATTCGCTGTTCAAGCCATTGCCCCCATTGTTTATTCCGGTAACTCGTCATCAGCCCCCCCTAAACATCTCCTAGCCGTGGGCGGACGTTTCAACCGTTTAGTCCTATGGGATTTTGAAAACAGACAGCAGCGTACCCTCGGGTATTCAGCCGGTGACCCAAACGACTATCTCTCTAGTTTAGACACCGCTGATGCCAACTCTACCCGTCTGGCTGCAGCAGATAACCAGGGTCGAATTACCCTATGGAATTTAGACAAATGCCTTCAAAATGGCACCTTATGTAAACCTAGCGACCAGTGGACAGACGGCCATCAAGGCCAACCGGTCAACACCGTCGCCCTGAGCAAAAATGCCTGCTATCTAGCCAGCGGTGGCGACGATGGCCGAGTCATGCTTTGGTCCCTTAATACCAACGGACAGGTGATGGCCCAGAAACAATTGGCCCACTTCCGTAACCCCGTCAACAGTGTCGATATTCGACAGCAGGATAACACCCTACTAGTCGTCAGCGGCAGCGACACCCACCAGGTCAAACTCCACCGCACTAAAGCCAACAACAACGCCTGCCCATAGGATGGGCCTTGCCCACCTTTGCCCTTGCTCCCCCTTGCCCTTGCTTAGTCATGACTAACTTCTCTATTCCGATGCGATCTCTACTTGATATCGCCACCGAGCCCCCCGAGATCATTCCCTCTCAGCCCATTGGCATCATTCTCTCCTCTTCCGGAGAAGACCATGTGCTACCAGGAGAGAGCTTAGTCATCAGCGTCACAGTCAACAACAAGGGAAACCAAAGTGCAATTATTGACGTTTATCTAGACGAGTTACCCGCCGCGATCCACAGCTGGTGTTCAACGACCCAAACCCGTCTAGCCCTTGACCCAGGTCAAGGAGAAGAAGTTGTTTTTCGCTTTGATGTACCCGCCTCGGCATTATCAGGAGCCTATCGTTACCGACTGGTGGTGGATGCCCCAAACCACTATCCTGACAGTCCCCCCCAGCGATACGAACAGACATTGCAGGTGTTGCCACCGGCCCATACCACCGTTAGAGTCAGCGACCCCACCTTTGCCGTAGAGCCCACCACTACCAGTACTAATCCGGTCAAGACACTTCCTGGCAACCCGATCCAGTTTCAAATCTACGTTTACAACAGAGCTAATCGGGTTGATCGCTTTCGACTACAGTGCACTGACTTGCCCGACGATTGGGTCACCATTGACTACCCCCAAGGATTTCAATCCCCTGGTCTAGCCATTACAGAACCCTACCTAGATCTCAACCCAGGCATGGAAGGGGTGATTCTGTTAACGATCACACCGCCACTGGATGCCCTGGCTTCGACCATGTTGGCCACACTCCAGCTTAAATCTGAAAATAATCCCACCCTAAAACTGTTAGATGTCCTATACATCACGATTGAGCCTGTCTATCAGCTAGACACCCGGTTTCGCACCCTGGTCAGTCGAATACAGCAGCAGCCAGGGCTATACAGCATTCAAGCCAGCAACCAGGGAAATACCCCCAGAACCTTAGACTTCAGCATTTTAGGGCTAGAAGATGGTAGCTTATGCAACTACCAGATCCGGCCCCAGTCCCTAACACTGGCACCGCAACAAACCCTCATTAGCCAGATCTCGGTTCAGCCCAAGAAACCTTGGAAACGACCCCTGTTCGGTGGCGGACGGATGATCAACTTTGAGGTCACCGCCACTGACCCTGAACAAAATCCGCTGCCCGAGGTACCGATGCAGGGGCTATTGATGTGGGAAGCCCGGCCCTGGTGGCAAATTTTGCCCGTAATCTTGTTGTTGCTGGGCTCATTTATTGGTCTGATTTGGTTAGCCTGGTGGTTCTTTATTCGTCCCCCTGCCCCTGCCAATATTTTACGGTTTTCCACTGAAGATACAGCCTACGCCGCCGCCCAGGGAGATACGATTCATTTAGGGTTTGAGATCACTAATCCAAAGCGAATCCAGCGACTGGAAGTAGTCGGTCTCTCAGGCGAAGGAGAACTGTTGAGCGGACCGTTGGTATTTGATTTTGCTGAGGGATTACCAGCTGCTCTAGAGCCACTGTGCGCCGCACAAAAGCGTCAGCTCACCTGTCGTAATATTCGCACAGATGCTCGACGGGCAGGAGATTACACGTTTACGCTTTCCCTCATTCCCAAGCCTGGTCGGAATGCGGCTCCCACAAAAGCAACAGCATTGCCTGTGTCGATTACCCCGACGCCATTGCCCAACATTCTAGAACTGGTTCCAACATTAGCCATCTATACAGAAGCGCCACCACCAGAGAAGTCAGATGGGGCCAAATCAAACGCTCCCAAACAAGCCAAGAAAAAAGACTCGAAACCGGATAAAGCAGCGAAAGAGTCTACACCCAAGACCACATTTGTTCCCTCTCTACCGGAAAAAGATCCCCATGTTGTCAGGGTGAACTGGACTGTGGATCATCCTGAAAAGCTGCAAAGCTTACATCTGGTCGGACGAAATGCAGAAGGTGTTGTTACCACACCTACATTTTCGTTTGATTTTCAGCCTGGTCTTCCGAAAGAACTCATGGATTTCTGTCGGTTGGAGACTCAGCTAGTTTGCCAGAATGTGCCTACTAGCCTACGTCAGGCAGGCATCTACACCTTTGACCTGATTGCTATTCCTAAAGGAGAACAACCTGAGGAACCTATTTTACTTACCAGTGAACCCACCCAGATTCAACCGCGCCCACCCCGTTTGTTGAAATTTACCCTCAATGGTGAACCCGCTCAGCCTAACTATCTGGTGCCGGTTGATGAAGGACAGCCGTTAGTAAATTTAGAACTGGCTTGGGACGTAGAGAATAATCCTGGGACGAAGGTGATGCTCATGCCAGCGCCTGGAGATGTGTCAGTGGAGGGGACACTGCCTGTACCGTTGAGTCCAGAGCCGGGGGAGACGTTGGTCTCTTTGCAGGTGACCAATGTGGCTGGCGAGCAGCTAACGCGATCAATTACGATTACGACGTACGATCCAACGCCGGAGAGTCCGACCATTGTTGTGAATACAGGAGATGCAGCCGCAGATGCCGATGGAGCTGCAGCTGCGACTAGTGCAGGCGGAGAAAATGGAGGAGCAATCAGGGTCCCCGTTCCGGTCAGGCCAGGGACAGTTTCACCGCAAGAACTTCCACCCCAGTTTGAGTAGAAAAGTCTTTATGTAGTTTCTAAATCTTCTTCAAACTTGACTCGTTTGTATAAATCTGCCAATCGAATCTCAAAATTAACGGATACTATCTGTAAAACAGCATCTTCGACCGTGAGTTCTGTCAGTACCCATTGATCTTGATTCTTTTTTGCAAACTGCTTTACCCAGAAGCTGTATTGATCAACCATTACATATTCTTGCAAACTGGGTAATGTGCGATAAGCATCAAACTTGTCGGTCTGATCATATTGCCGAGTCGATTTGGACAGTACTTCTAATATCAGATGAGGGTTTTCTACTGTGTCTTTGCGATTTTGATGATAAACGGGCTCGCCTTGGATAACTAAAACATCTGGATAGGTGTAGAGCAGGAACATCTGGCATCCAGACCTTCATATCACCGATGAAGGCTTCATACTTCTGACCTGAAATCTCTGTCGGAAATTGTTTGAAAAATTCACCTGCAATGCGGTTGTAATTTGCAGTTCCCCCTGCCATTGGGATTATTTCCCCATTACGATATTCACTTCGTTCTTCAGCTTGTTCTTCAAGAGCTAGGTATTCTGCTGGTGTGTAGAGCCTCGGCTTTGATTGAACTTGCATAATGACTACACTTCTGGGGACAGTTAGAGTAGAAGGTGAAATTTAATGCTGCTCTATTGTATCGTCAAACTCAGTTAGGTAGCTAAGCAGATACTGTTTTCCACTTGGGGCAAAGCAATAAAAAACATATCCTAAACTTGATAAAATCATCAATCGATTATATTCAGTCCTAGATGTTTCGCCACTTTTTGAGCTGGGCACCTTAGCAAGGAAACCGCTGCGAGCAGCAAATATTCTAGGGTGCAATGATCATCAATTTGGGCAGACACACATTGATAGGACCTGCTGCGCTGCTGGCTGTCCTGCTGCTGAAATTTAGTCAGACTAAATCCGTTCAGGCCCAAGTTATTACTCCAGCTACCGATGGTACTGGCACCATTGTCACCGAAAGCGGACAGTCTTTTGATATCGATGCCGGTAGCCTATCAGCGGATGGCAGAAACCTCTTCCATAGTTTTCGCACATTTCAACTTACCAGTGGAACCACGGTCAATTTTCTAGCCGATCCGTCTATCCAGAGAATTTTTGCCCGCATCAAAGGCGATAACGCTGCATTCATTAATGGCAACCTGCAAATTACCGGTGCACCGGCAGACCTCTTTTTACTCAACCCGGCTGGAATTATCTTTGGCCCTAACGTTACCTTAAACCTACCTGCAAATCTCACAGCCACTGCGGGTAATCGTATTAACTTTAACGATGGTGCGTTTAAGGCCGTTAATCCCAACAATTATGAAACCCTGGTTGGTAGTCCCACTGCATTTATATTTGACCAGTCTGGCATCATTCGTAATCAAGGGAACCTGACGCTACTGCCCGGTCAAACCCTGACACTGTTAGGCGGCAGTGTTATCAACAACGGTGAACTGATCGCTGACAACATTCAAATCAGAGAAATTACTGAAGAACAAACTATCCAGGTCAGTCAAACAGGTTCTCTACTCAATTTAGAATTTTCCGGTGAAGCATTTCGAGAAAGCTCACCTGACGGCAATCTTACCCCATCCATGCTGCCTGGATTGCTGACAAACGGTGAGCCAGAACAGGCTGGCCAAATTGTGAATACCCCTGATGGCCAACTGCTGTTAACCAATGCATCTCCATCAACAGCGCCATTACCCGAGACTCCACGATTACCTGGACCGTCTGGAATACTAACCAGGCCATCTCCAAATGTGGCCTTACCACAGCCGGATATAGTTAGAAGTCATAACCCATCCTTCAGACATTCAAATAACCCACCTGCAAACAATCAACCCAGCAAACCCCAGGCACATCAATCATCACCCCCCCCCGAGCTTGCTCAGCATCATATCCATCGAGCTGTTCTGGATATTGCTAATGCTAGTGCTGCCATAGAAGCAGTCGAAGAACTTCGCAGCCAGGAATTCTCCGACTACTTTGGTCGAGACTTGGGAGCCCAAGAATTGACCCTGCCAGAAATTCAGCATTTACTTACCGATGTATATACCTACACGGGCAATCAGTCGGTGATTGTTTACGTCAAAACCCCCAAGCTAGCCACAGACATCGTTGAAAAAACATCTACAACCCTGGAGCTACTGGTCTTTCAGTCCACAGGAGACCCGATTAAGTTAGTCATTCCTGAAGTTGATCAGGGTGAGCTTTTTCGGACTGTAGAGCAATTTCGTCACACCTTAGTAGCATCGTCACGGGCAGGCTCAAAGCGCTATTTGCCATCGGCTCAAAAGCTATATCAGTGGATAATTAAGCCCATTGAAGATGAGCTAGGACCGAATGCCATTGACACTATTCTGTTTTCGATGGACTCAGGTTTGCGCAGCCTGCCCATTGCCGCCCTCCACGATGGAAAACAGTTTTTGATTGAAAAATATAGTGTAGGGATGGTGCCTTCGTTGGGGTTAATGGATCCTCACTATCGCCCCTTGATGAATGCTCAGGTACTGGCAATGGGGGCCAGTGATTTTAAAAGTTTGCAGCCGCTACCTGCTGTACCTGCAGAAATAGAAACTATCGGTCAGCTATGGCCCAGCCGAAAGTTTTTGAATGAAGCTTTTACACAACAGAATCTGATTCGTCAGCAACAGCGCACGCCTGCCCAAATTATTCACCTGGCCACCCATGCCGAGTTCAGTACTGGTAATGCTGACGATTCTTATATTCAGCTTTGGGACGAACGGCTGCGTTTAAGTGATATTCATACCCTTGGCTGGGATAATCCGACGGTTGATTTACTAGTACTCTCTGCCTGTCGAACCGCTTTGGGTAATCGTGATGCCGAGATGGGTTTTGCTGGACTGGCTGTAGCTGCTGGGGTCAAGTCAGCCCTGGCCAGCCTTTGGACCGTTAGTGATGTGGGCACATTAGCCCTGATGAGTGAGTTTTACCATCAGCTGATGGATACTTCAGTCAAGTCAGATGCGCTGCGAGCTGCTCAGCTAGCCATGCTCAAAGGTGAAACACGCTTTGAAGAGAAACAGCTACCGATTATGGAGACGCAGTTGCCGGTGGAGGTGCAGGAGAATTTGGACTATCTGGATTTATCTCATCCTTTTTACTGGGCAGGATTTACGCTAATTGGTAGCCCCTGGTAAGGAATCTCATTCATCTAGTCACACTGATGTTCACTGCCATCAGGCATAATGGTACCGCAGAGATTGGTGCGAATATCAAACTGAATGCCTTCTAACGTTGCTCGTTGCAGGTTTGCACCAGACAGATCAGCGCCAGAAAAATCGGTAAAACTCAGGTCTGCGTCTTGAAAATTGGCACCACTTAAATTTGTATTTACAAATTTCACCTGACGGAGATTACTGCCGCTCATGTTAGTGCCCCTCAGGTCAAGGTTACTAAAATCTGTTCCTTCTAGATCAGCATTGAGTAATCGAATCCCTGTGGCCACAACATTCTGAAGTTGAGTGGTGGCAAACTGTGTATCGGTAAAGTCAGCGCCCTGAAGTTGTGCTCTGGTAAGGTTGATGCCGTCCAAGGTAGCTCCGCGAAAATCAGCAACGAGGAGGTTAGCATTCCGCAACTGAGCATCGGTTAGATTTGCGTCGGTAAAGTATGCTCCCGTCAGATCAGCTCGGGTTAAATTTATCCCGGTGAGTGTGGCACTATCCAGGTAGGCCAGTGCTAAATCTGCCCGGTTTAAATTTGCTCCGGTGAGATCGCCTGAGCGTATGTTTGCTGCCCGTAGACTACCATTTTGAAACTGGGCCTCTGTGAAATCGACCCCTTGCAAATCGGCAATAAAAAAGCTGGTTTCGTCGATCTGAGCCTGACTAAAGAGACTGTAGCTTAGAAACGCCCCTTCAAATGTACTCCCAGTGAGAATGGCTCCGGTCAGATCCACACCGCGCAGGTCAGCTCCATCCAGATTAGCTCCTTGCAGGTCCACTCCATGCAGGTCATGCTCACCGATACCATGGGTTACCAGGTCCCACACCAGCCGCCAGCGCTCATCCATAATAGTGCGCGCATCCACATTGGCGTTACCTAATTTTGCTCCCTCTAGTTGAGCACCAAACAGATTTACATTGCTCAGGTTGGCATTGCGCAGATCGGCATCGCGCAGATTTGCCTCAAAGAGAAAGGCTCCTTTTAAGTCAACGCCATTAAGGTCAGCTCCTGCTAGATTGGCTCTGCGCAGGTTGGCCTGTTGTAGAAAGAGGCCCCGTAAATCGGCACCGCGCAGATCACAGCGGGGACATTGGCGAGTTTCTTGGAGTATTTTGAGATCTTTTTGACTAAAAGCGTAACTTGGTAGGCCAGTGAGCGATAGGAGGAGAGCTGTTAAACCAACAATTGAGCGTTTCATAACAAGAAATCTCTATCTAACCTAAAGGTGCCCAGGTTCTTGCTTTAGATCCCCGGATTCTAAATTTGGTTAACCTGCTGCGTCATCGGTTTTTGCATAAGAATCCGGGGATCTTGCTGGGAAACCTGGGCACTCTAGCTACACATAGACAAAGATTGATAAATTGTCATGCTGCTTCCATGGTTTAAGTGTCTAATACCTGGCTTTGCCGTTGTTACCACGACGGTTATCTGGATGGCACCCACCCAGGCACAACCCACTGGCTTTGATGTGCTGGAGGACTTTGACTATTGGACCGATCTTTGCCGCCTCCAGGCTGATGCAAAGGACTATGAGAATGCCCTGGCAGC
>JBCCXQ010000007.1:0-68676 GCA_039191365.1 Cyanobacteria bacterium P01_F01_bin.13
CAAAAAACGGCACCGGCACTACCGGCACCCCTGCCCGAATGCTGGCCGCTGTTGTCCCCGCCCCACAGTGATGAACAACCGCACTCATTCTCGAAAATAACCACCGATGGGGAATCTGGTTAGCCAAATAAATATCCGGGTTTTGTTTGAACAGTTCGCTGCCCTTATCATTGCCCCAGCCTAGAAGAAAAATACACCTCACTTGAGCTTTGCTAATCGCCTGGGAAATAAGTTCGTAGGTCTCTGCCGGTTCACCAATGGGCATACTGCCAAACCCCAATGAAATCAAAGGTCGCTCATCGCGATTAATAAAATCAACCAAAGACTGGGGTGACTCATATTGCCGGTCATCATCCAGAAAACAATAGCCCACAGTTTCCACCTGATAACGGGCATTTTCCCAATCGGGTGGTGACGGTACTACACATTTACTATATTGATGCAAAATCAGCACCATCTTTGCTGCTTCTGGGTCGTAGCGTGGCACAACAGGTCGATTTTTCAGACCTATGGATTGTCTGAACTCATTTGTAATTTTGCGATCGCTCAGCCCCTTTAGAATTTGAATTAGGGAATAGCTGGTGACATTGGCCCATTTCTGAACCGGATTGATGGTGGGATCGACACCTTTGCCAAACTGAAGAACTGGAAAATAGGCCGTGCGCTGCAATGGGAAAGGGCTAGCAACAATGATAGGGATTCTGAGCTTTTCCGTAATATTTGACGCCCATAGGCTGAGGGGACCAGCAATGATAGCCCTAGCGCCCTCGGCTGCTGCCAAAGTTTGCTTTAGCTGCAAGACACGTTCTCTTTTTATCTGTGCCAGTTCCTCCCATGGGGGCACCTCACCCTTGATAATCTTAATCCCCTCGGGGGATTGAAGAAACTTACGATAGTCTCCCGCTATGGGAAAAAAGGGCAAATCTAAGCCTTCTGCTAGGGAGCGAAAATTCTCATGGGTGATAAAGCGGATACTATAGCCCGCATCTTGCAATCCTTTTGCGATCGCTGCCAGGGGCCTAATATCGCCCGTCGATCCGACACCTACAACCGCAAAATCAAATTTCATTTGACCAAAAACTTTCTAAGAATTACGCGGATCTTCTGAGTGTAGCATCTGACCAGGAGTAAGATATATAAACTTAGAACCCTTGGGTGCGCCCAGCTTATGCCAGATCCCCTTAGGTACTACAAAAGTAGACCCCGCCACAGCAACAACATGCTGTGGTGTTTCCCCGTCGAGCAGAGTCATCCCAAACTCTCCTTCTAGAATATAAAGCCATTCGTCCGTATCCGGATGCATTTCCCATACGGGAGAGACACCGGTAATACTACATGGGCCCACATGGCTGCCATTGAAGGCAACAAGATTTAGAAAGGAACCCTCAGGATTGGCAGCGAGTTCAGAATAGACGTTTTTGACATCCATGGCATGTCACCTCAAAACATTCTGTAGGGGCATTGCATGCAATGCCCCTACAGAATCCATATGATAATGTCTCTACGAACTCATGCAATTTTCTACGGGGACACGTCTTTCAATAACCCTTGCAACTGCATATGGCTTAATAACCAGCTGGTCATCGTCGCTCGCCGGGTCAGCCGCGGCACCAACTGATCGACGCTATAACCCTTAAACCCAAGGTAGGTTTTAAGTAACTGCTTATTTGGTTTAGGAATCGACCGTGTCAGCTGCACCGTTGCCGGACGACTCTCAATAAAATTAGGCGGTTCAGGAAATTTCTCCTGTAGAGGTTCGATCACATCGCTAGCATCCCACTGCTCAGTGGCAGCATCATAGCGATAGCCCAGGTAATGCCAGACCAGGCGATTGACAACATCGTCCTCAAGTTCTTCATTGAGGATGGCCCAGAGTGTGGCTTCGGTGAGGTGAGGCAAGTCAGTCATGGTCGCTAGAAATTCATAGAGCATTAGGATAGCAAGCCGTTGACCGGTAAGATTTAATCCTCGCTTAGATGGGTATCACGGATTTGCAACAAGGGGTGTCATTAGATGGGTTTGACTTGCCTGGAATTTACCAGGCGTTGGCTACATTACCCATGCCTGAAACCCCGTCATTTCTGCATCGAATGCGGCCTCGGTTCGACATTCATATGTTTGAGCAGGTAGCGTCGACCAATAAAACCCTGTGGGCTATGGCCGATGCCCGGGCAGGAACGGTTGCGATCGCACATACCCAAACCGCTGGCAAAGGCCAACGGGGAAAGCATTGGATGTCCGAGCCCGGCGGTGTGTATCTGTCGCTAATGCTAGAACCCGACTGGCCTGCCGAGCGCTCAGCTCAACTCACCCTCTGCACAGCCTGGGGCATTGCTAGCCAATTTAGATGCCTGGGAATTCCAGCTCAAATCAAATGGCCTAACGATATCGTTGTTACTGGTCAGAAGCTGGGGGGCATTTTAAGTGAAACCAGACTGGAGCGGGGCATCATTACCCATGCTGTGATCGGTGTGGGCATTAACGTCTTCAACCCGGTACCAGCAACCGGCATCACCTGGCAGGACCTAGCCAGCAATGCTGCTACTACCCTGAGTGAGGTGGCGGCAGCCGTACTACTAGGTATATGGCGGGGCGTTTTTTACAGGAACTATATAGACGGCAAAACTTTTATAGATGCTTACCAAAGTCTACTGACCAATCTGAATATGCCTGTAGTTCTGGAAGGGAAGACCTGGAAGGTAGTCAGTGTTACCGAAACGGGATACCTAACCTTAAAGTCTATGTCAGAGGATCCAGCGTTAACGAATGAGCCGGTTGAGCAACTGGTTCACATCAAGTTTGGTGAATTATCTCTTGGGTACTCTTGGCATGAGTCACATTAACATGGGCAATCGCTTTGCATCCTAGTTGTAAAATCCCTGCCTTTAAATCCTATTGAGTTCTTCTTAGCTCTAAATTCCCTAACTATTAGCTGAAGCGTCACTCGAATTATTATTTATCTTCCTATGGCTGATTTCTGCTCGTTATCTACAGCATCGTCTAATCCTATTGAACCCGACAATAACTCCTCTAAAACTGTTTCTGCAGATTCGACTACACCTAATCAGAACGGGCAGTTGTGGAAAAAAATCGGCCTGGTTGGTTCAGTTGCTGTTATGGGCGGACAGCCGGTACTGGCTCAAATAGATTTACCCGCCGGAGATGTGGTCGTACCCCCTGTTGTTGCGGAAACAGAGGTTGCCCCAACAGCAGCTACACCAGAGGTATCCGTTTCAGTCACCTCACCGACTGTTGCCACACCAGAACCAGCGGCTCCTTCATTTTCTAACGCGGCTCCTGCCGTACAGGCGGAACCTATTACTTCTCCACCAACGGTAGTCGAGACTCCTCCCATAGAGGCGGCTGTTGTAACCGATACAGAGCCTGTTGCCTCCAGTGCGGCGGCGGCTCCTACTGTAGACACGGTGACTGCCGAAGCCGAGGAAACGCCTGCTCCCAGTCAGGAAACGGTTACCCCTGAGATAGATATCGTCACCCCTGACGTGGACACAGTTACCCCTGACGTGGACACAGTTACCCCTGAGGTAGATGTGGTGACGCCTGCTCAGGTAGAAGCCACAACGCCTGCAGTAGATATTGTCAAACCCAGCGACGTTGTTCCTGAAGCGATACCGACGGTCGAAGATTTGGCGGCTGAATTTGGTGGTGTCTTTGTTGATCCAACCGCTTACAGTGAGGGGGCAACCCTTAGTCCAGAGGCTCCGGAAGTATTTGTATCCGAGCGTTCTACCGGGTGTGAATATAAGGTAAACGCCAAGAGTCTGGGGGACAACTGCGGAGTATCTGGTAAACAACCCACTGTGGCCAATGCACCCAGGACCATTATTCCTAGAGCTGCCATCAATATTGGACCTGTCAGCATTAGCCAGTCGGGCGTTCGTTTTACGGGTAGTGTGGCTGCTGTCGCTAGCCGTGAATATTACAATACTGTTGCTAAACCGCTGGTCGACCTACAGGCAGGTGAATCCTTTGTCTTTCCCTTGGCGTCTCCGTCACCCATTACTTCTTTGTTTGGCTGGCGTTGGCACCCCATCCACAACGACTACCGTTTTCACAGTGGTACAGACCTGGGCGCTCCCCAGGGCACCCCAATTTTGGCCACCCAGTCGGGACAGGTTTCTGTGGCCGATTATCTAGGGGGCTATGGCTTGACGGTGATTTTGCGCCATAGTGATAACACGCTAGAAAGTCGGTATGCCCATATGTCCCATATGCTTGTGCAGCCGGGTGAGTGGGTAGAGCAGGGGGACGTGATTGGTCTGGTAGGCTCCACAGGCAACTCCACAGGTCCCCACCTACATTTTGAGCTACATCAGCTGACGGGGCAGGGCTGGGTGACGATTAATCCCAATGAAGTGATGAGCTATGCCCTGGCCAACCTGAACAATCGTTTTGACGGCGGCAACCCGCTGCAGGCTCTAAACATTATGCCTAAGGCCCAGGCTTCTCCCATTAGAGCGGCCCTACCCAAGGCGGTGAAGACTGAAACCTTGGTCAAGGATGCTCCCCACTTCCGTCCAGCTCAGCCCCATGCCCAGTAAGAATAATGGCCCTGCATTCACCTATCGCCGCATTATTCGTTTCCATGAAACCGATGCCGCTGGGGTTGTGTACTTTGCCAATATTCTCACCCTGTGTCATGAAGCCTATGAAGCGGCCTTAGCTACGGCAGGCATTACTATTCAAGATTTTTTTGGCGGTGGACCTTTAGCTGCGCCCATAGTTCATACGACTGCAGATTTTCGGCGACCGCTGCACTGTGGCGATCAGGTTGAGATCGCACTCACGCCCCAATTCCTGGACGACACCAGCTTTGAAATCCGCTATCGCCTGAGCAATTCTGAGCAGAAAACAGTGGCAACCGCCCTTACACGCCACGTTTGCATTGATAGTACTAGCCGCCAGCGGCACCCCCTGAGTCCTGAGCTGACCCAGTGGATTCGCTCAACCACACCGCCACCTGAGCACGATTGACCTTACCCTGTTCGTTCCGAGGGATTTGGGCCACTAGTTGCCAGTGCTTAGGATGCTTGTAGGCACTTAGAATGGGCTGTAAAGCAGTCTTGAGCTGTTGTGGAGTAGCCTCGCTGATCACAGGTACACAGAGTGCTGCAACCGTTTGGCCCCAGACTGGATCGGGCAATCCCACCACACACGCATCCTGCACCAGGCCCGTGGCCAATAACGCCGCCTCCACTTCTGCGGGAAAAACATTTTCACCGCCCGTAATAATTTTCTGGCTGTTGCGCCCGACCACATGGAGATGCCCCTGAGCGTCTAAGTAACCCAGGTCATCTGGATAAAACCAGTCTTGGGTTTGAGAAAATTTTCTATCGGGCCAGTAGCCCAGACCCAGGGAAGGCGCTTTAAGGGCAATTCGTCCTGAGGTACTTACGGGCTGCTGGTCCTGAAAGGACTCTAACCGGTGAATAGCCAGTTGCACATGGGGTAAAGGACAACCACTGCTGCGCAGGCCCCGTTGAAAATCCTCAGGGAATAGAGTTGCAACCTGGGCGGCTGTTTCACTCATGCCGTAGGTAAGGGCGATCGGTAGCTGAGGGACTTGGGCTAATAGCCCTGGCCCAGCAGGGGCTCCCCCTAGCAAGATGGCTCGAAACTGAGCCAGCCATGCCACACCATTAGCATCCGCAATCAACCTTTGGAGCTGCGTAGGAACCAAGGAAATAAACCAGCCAGTGTGTGGCGTGACTAAGCGCTGACCACTTTCTAGTTGTCTAAAGCTCTGAATGATTAGCCTGCCGCCGGATAACCACACCCGCATTGCCTGCATGAGACCGCTGACATGATACAGCGGCAGAACGCAATAGCTGTTGACCGGCTGCTGGTTGAAATGATCTAGAAATCCCTGGGCAGCTGCCGTCAGGGTAGCCCAGGTATGAATAACAAATTTGATCTGTCCCGAAGTGCCACCAGTGGCGATCAGGATTTGTCCTGGGGCGGGCTGCTTTTTTGATGGGCTGAAAGGGATGGATGGCAGTTCACCAAGGATGACTTCGGGCGTTAACTGATCGGCAACCTGCTGCCATTCACGCCGTCTCCAGCTGGGATTTGCCAAAATAATCGCAGCATCCGCCAGTAATCCAGTCCATAGATTTGCCAGAAATCGGGATGGATCGGCCTCATTAATTAGCACGACAGCACCGGTTGATATTGTCTGAGCCTGGACCTGATCGCGCCAGGGGGCATCGAGGTTATGCCATATGTCCTGGGGTGTGGGGCATCCACAAGGGAGTGCCCCTAAAGCTTCTTGCTTCGATGGGCCGCCTGCCATTACCCTAACTGCTGCCATAGCTGCTGCCAATCGGTTTGGCTGAGACCGTCGTTAGTAAACCACTGCTGGGTGCCCAACCCCAGGGCACGGTGGGGAATGTCAGGATAGGCCATGGCCAGATCGATGGCTAGATGAATTAAGGCCTGACGCCCCACAGCGGTTTCAAATACGGATGAAATGACTAAGTCAATCGGATACTTGTGGTAAAAATGCCGCAGCCGCTGGGGGGAACCCATGATTGATGCTTTAATTACATAAATGCCATCCCAGCCGCGATGAAAATGGGCCTTAAGCTGCTCCAAGCTAGCAATGGATTCATCCAGGGCAATGGGGGTGTGGTAGCGATAGCTCAGGCGCATCACCGTATCAAAGTCATTGGGGGGCAGGGGCTGCTCTAGAAATTCAATTCGCTGTTCGTTGCGATCGCACCAATCTAACCACTGCCTTGCAGCCAGCTCGTTTAAACCACCGTTGGCATCCAGCCGCAACTTTGCCCCCAAGGGCAGCTGCCCTAGTAGCCGGTCGAGCCACTCCATTTCTTCAGCGACCGGCCCCACTCCAATCTTGCACTTAAATACTCGATGACCTTGCTGCCAGTATTGCTGCCAGTGTTCTAAGGATTGCTGCCCCCTCGGCAGCAGGACACCACACTGAGCATTAGGCAAATCAATCGGACGCAGCTTGCGCTCCAAACTAGCAAAGACCGACTCTAGACCAAACTGACAGGCCGGTAATGTTGGTATCAGCGAGGGCACGGCCTGGTCTGACAGTTGATGAGGAAGCTGTTGACAGAAATCTAGCGCCTGCTCAAAGGTTTCAGAACCAAACCAGGGCAACGGGGCAATTTCACCATAGCCGCTACGACCATCTTCATCAGTCAGTTTGAGGATCACACCCTGGCGTATTTGCCAATCACCATAATGGGTACTTACCGGCTGTCGAAACCGACGGTGATAGGGACGAAACTCAAACCGATAGGACATAGTGAACGATTCTGGGCTGGGCGATCTGAAGATGGTAGTTAAACCACGTCCAAGTTGAAACCTGTAGTTTCCCCTACGGAAAAACTCCAGTTCTGGACATGGACAAGGTTTAAAGCGATCTAAAGGGAATCGGCAGCAGCAGCCCTAAGCATATGAGCATTCCACAACAAAACTGAAAACGGATAGCCACGAACTTAGCATTTTGTACCAACTCGGGCTGATCGTGATAACGCTTTACATGGCGGCAGAGATGTACGGCAAATGGTGCGCTTGCCAGGGCCAAGGATAAGCTAGCGGGAAAAATGCCCAGCAGTAGACCCACCAATAAAATCATAAAAATGCTGCCACAGAGCCAGGGCAGAAGTTGAGCCCCACCCCAGGTCCCTAACCGAACAATGGGGGAGCGTTTACCAGCAGCAACATCATCGTTGACCTGGTGAAAGTGGGAACAAAACAGTACCAACGTAGTTGCCATTCCAATCACAGCCCCCAATCCCCAACAGCTAAGGGAGAACGTTTGGGCCTGGGCATAGTAAGCAGCAGCCACACCAACTCCAAAGCTGATAAAACACAACGGCTCTCCCAACCCCTGGTAGCCCAATCGAAAGGGAGGTCCCTGGTAGAGATACCCCAGGGTACAGCAAATTAAGATCAACCCCACAACAGTAACGTCCCGTTGAAGTAGCGTAATAGCCATAACCCCCAGAATACCTAGGGTCAGGCTGAGATTGCCCAGCCAGAAAATTAGAGATTGATTTTGGGTCAGGTTCACCAGGGAATGGTGTTTGTTTTTATCGATACCGGTATCAGCATCGTAAACATCATTGCTAAGGTTTTCCCACACCAACAACAGCACCGCAGCCAGCAGAAACATAGCCAAGATCAGACCATTCAAGCGCCCTGTTTCCAAATAAGCCAGCAAACTGCCCACTAAAATAGGCATCACAGCAACACTGTACATCGGGGGTTTAATGGCCGCTAACCAAAGAGATTTTCGAGATCGGGTGCTGCTGCGCTCTCGATCAACCGTAGGCGTGGTCATGGAAGCGTAATTCTTTTGTAACTATAAATCCACAGATAGCATAGCGGCTGGTATGAACTTGTTGGGAGAGGGGTAATAAATCGCAGGGAAATAATGGTTCACAGCCCACTGGGTATTAAACCTGGGCAACTGTTACCCCTGTTCCCCCATCAGCTTGATCAGCATTGTCAAAGCCGCTTACCTGGGGATGTCGTTTGAGAAACTCACGCACACCGTGCTTGAGTTTGCCAGTACCATGGCCGTGGATGATCCAGATGGGACCGGTGGACTTGGCAATAAAGTTTTCCAGGTCGGCTTCGGCTTCAGCCACACGCATCCCCCTCAGGTCGATGGTATTTTTGGAGGTGCGCACGGCTGGGGCAGCAGGTTCTTTTTTTGCGACTTTGACCTTAGTGCGCCGTTTTTCAGGAGCTTTTTCGACGGGTGTTTTGGTCGCGGTCGCTGTTTGACCCGTCAGGGATTCAATATCGCTGAGGTCCACCACGGTCTTCATCAAACCAAAGCGTACAGCCACTTTGCCATCGGCATCCGGTTCCCCCACAACGTCAGCAGTTTGACCACCAAGACCGATCAGCCGTACTTTTTCACCGAGTTTGGGTTTGTAGTCGGTAATGACTTTTTTAGCCGGGTGATTACCCTTGGGTGCCTGCTGCTGTTGAGCAACGTTTTCTATCAGTTCCGTTGCTTTTTGGGCCGCTTGGGCAGTGGGGGTCCCTTTCTGTAGCTGACGAATGACCGTAGCGATTTCAGCTTTTGCTTCAGCCACGGCTGCTTGGACAGCCTTTTCTTGCTCTAGCTTTTGGTTAAGTTCCCAGTCTTTGATGGCGGCTGCCTTACGCTCAATATCGGCCTTTAGCGCTTCAGCCTGGGCGACAATGTCAGCGGCCTGCTCAGCCTGGTCTTCCTGGCGTTTACGCTGGGCTTCAAGACCGGCAATCACTTGATTGACATCGTCCTGTTTACTGACACCCACGTAGGTCTGGGCAGTATCCACCACAGCTGGATTCAGCCCCAACCGTCGAGCAATGGTAAGGGCATTGGAGCGGCCAGGAATGCCCCAAAGTAGGCGATAGGTGGGGGATAGGCTAACATCATCAAACTCCACCGAGGCATTTTCAAAGCGCTCGTCCTGGTATTTCAGGGCTTTAAGTTCCCCAAAGTGAGTGGTGGCAATGGTCAGACGGGCATGGTCGGCCAGGTGTTGGAGCAGTGCGATCGCAAGCGCACTACCCTCCGTTGGATCGGTACCGGCCCCCACCTCGTCCAGAAGCACCAGTGAATTATTTTTGGGGGAAGGGAGAAGGGAGAAGGGAGAATGGGAGATTTCCGTAGGGTGGGCACTGCCCACCAATTCGGCATCGTGCGCCTCATCACCTGCAATCTCCGATGTTTCCGCGGCCCCAATCGCATCCAAAATCCGGCCAATGCGGCGAATATGCCCCGAAAAGGTAGATAAACTCTGCTCAATAGATTGCTCATCCCCAATATCGGCCAGCACCCGATCAAACCACGGCAGTTCCACTGGTTCTCGGGCGGGCACATACAGCCCTACCTTCGCCATCAGTGCTGCCAGTCCTAAGGTTTTGAGCGTCACGGTTTTACCGCCAGTATTAGGGCCCGTAATCGCAACTACGCGGATATCAGGACGCATGGTGACATCAATGGGCACCACGGTGGGCCCTTCTTCATGGCGCTGCTGCCACACCAGAATAGGGTGGCGTAGCTGCCGCAGGACAGTGCGTTCGCTAAGGGTACTAAAACGCGGCGGATTCGCCTCTAGCCATAGGGAATAGCGCGCCCGCGCGGTGGCCAAATCCAACGTAGTGACAATGGCCATCAGCTGTTCCAGGTCTTCGCTGACTTCAGCTATCTGAGCACTAAGCCGCTGACGAACCAGTTCTTCTTCACGGGTTTCCTGGCGTTCTAACTGGCGCAGACGGTTACCAAACTCCACGACACTCTGGGGTTCGATATAGAGCGTGGCACCACTGGTCGAGACATCGTGGACAATGCCAGGAATGGAGTCCTTTTGCGGGGCTTTAACAGGAATTACAAAGCGTCCAGCCCGCTGCGTAATCAAGGTTTCCTGTAAAGCCCCTGCATGGCGCTGCATAATCCGCTGTAGCTTGGCATGGAGCTGGTCGTGGGTGCTTTTAAGATTTTTACGAATACCCGCCAGTTTAGGATTGGCCCGGTCGGTGACTTTACCCCGATCGTCAATGCAGTGATGGATTTCCTTTTCTAATTCTGGATAGGTGCGCAGCTGGGCCACCAGTGCCTGCAGCACCGGAAAGTCCTCTTCCTCTTGGGCATCAATCGTCCGACGAAGCTGACGTGTCCCGGCCAGGGTGGTGGCAATATCGAGCAGCTCCTCCCCGGATAAAATGCCCTGGATCTTGGCTCGCTCAATGGCATCACCCATGTCCTGGATGCCCCGAAAATTGAGCGGAGAGCTATCCTCTAGCTGATAAGCTTCACGGGTCTGGGCCAGTAGTTGCTCACTTTCACTCTGGTGCTCAGGAATACGCCCATGACGAGCGGCAAGAGCACCTAGCTTAGTGGCGGCAAAGGTAGCCCATTGCTGACATAGACGAGACCATTCTAATAGCTCTAGGGTTTCGGACTGGATCAAGATGGGCAGTGGAGAAATTAAGGAAGAAACGTAAATTGAACCCGAGATCAAAACTCCAGGTGAATTTAGCTACTTTCTTAACTATATAGCGTCTATCTTGGGAAGATGCTTCCTTCTGATTTACTAATCCATCGGCCTCGGGGTGATTCTATTGATGCTAAACAGCTGCCTTTGGAAGATCCCTGGATTGCGATCGCAACCAATCTCATCGCCCTATTTCAAGCAATCGTAGGCGATACCCAGGGCAGTCTCAACCAAAAACTACAAGAACTCGAAGGTGAGGACACCGACTATCGCATTAAGCGAGGACTGGCCCATATTCTCCGCAGCAGCTTCAGCACATTTGAAATCGTCAGTCCGTTAGAACCACAGGACCTCCGGCAACGCGTATTTGCCCTTGCTGCCACGATGGCACCGTCCCCGACAGCTGCCCAGCAGCACCTTGAAATCCTGGCAAATCAGCTCACCCAAGAACTAGATAACGATATCGAACCGATCCATATCCAGCAGGGACTCTACGCCGATCTCAAAGAAAACCGAGTCCTGACACAGTTTGATGCGCCCACACCAGACGCGCTGATCCATCGCTACAACCTATCCCAGGTCCAGGGTATTTTCTATCGAGCCAGCCATGTGATCCTAAACCTACACCGCAATGATCCTGGCGAATACAAGCTAATGTTTCGCTACCTCAAGCTATTTCGACTGATGGCTTATATCGAAGGTGAAGCCGAACAAGGATTTACCATCACCATCGACGGTCCTGCTAGTTTGTTTAAGGCTAGCACCCGCTACGGCCTCGACATTGCCAAATTAGTTCCAGCCATTTTACATGTGACCCGGTGGCACCTTAGCGCCACTCTGCAATGGAAAGATAGCTACACCAAAACCCTGGCAGAAAAGAGCTACACCCTCAATTCGGACTGTGATTTAGTCAGCCACTACCCGCCGGGTAAACCCTACGACAGTATGGTCGAGGCCGCCTTTGCTGAGCGCTGGACCAAATTAGTAGAAAAGGGCAAAACCCAATGGCAACTAGAACGGGAAGTCGATCTGATTCCAATTCCTGGGAGCGTGATGATTCCTGACTTTCGCTTGGTTCATCCCGATGGTTATGTCTATCTGTTGGAAATAGTGGGATATTGGCGACCAGACTATCTGCGCAAAAAATTTGCTCAGGTGCAAAAGTCAGACTGTCAGAATCTGATTTTGGCTATTTCAGAGCGGCTAAACCTGTCAAAAGCAGGCATCGACGTAAAAAACGTCCCCGCCAAAATTGTGTGGTTTAAAGATAAGCTGCAGCCCAAACCCCTACTAACACTCTTAGAGGAGTTGGAGGAGAATCTACAACCGACGTAGCAAACGATTCCTGTCTTTAATTCGTATACTGAATACGATAGCGAGCGCTAAGTGTTCACACCTCTGCACACAGGCTTTTTAGATTTTCCTTTCTAGCTATTAAAACGTAGTCCAAATTATTGCCTGAAACCAACTGAATTCGTATTATTAGCTGGTTACTTTAATCTAACCCCTAAATATGGGCTCACTAACACTTAAGGAACCTTACCTATTCCCTGCATTATGACCACGGTTTTGATTGTGGATGACAGCTCAACCCTACGGGAGATGATCTCTGGTCTCCTGATCAAAGCAGGCATGACTGTTTTGGAAGCTGAAGATGGAGAGAAAGCCAAAGATATGATTGCATCAAAGCCCCCCGACCTGGTGGTGCTCGATATTGTTATGCCTAATATGAATGGCTATGAGCTTTGTCGGTGGGTTAAGAGCAACGGTCCCACCAAAGACGTACCCGTCGTAATTTGCTCGTCTAAAAACGAAGAATTTGATCGTTACTGGGGTATGAAACAAGGCGCGGATGCCTATATTGCCAAGCCATTTCGTCCAGCGGAAATGGTGGAAACCGTCAAACACCTGCTACGAAGTCGCTAAGTATAGCTTGGCCCACATATTCACAACATCAGATATCACCAAACGCTTTAGATAGCAACAGCTATGGGCGCAGCAATCTGTCGAATATATTCAACAGATTGCCATAACTCTCCCCTAGACCGCCTAGCTGCTAAAGACGTATGATTGGGCAGATTTCTGCCCCTTTAATATCTTTATCAGGCTTTCCCATGGCAATTCAGCTGCGGATTCACGTTCCTCCTCACCCATTAATTAAACATTGGCTCGGTGTATTACGGGACGTTAACACGCCCTCTGCCATATTTCGTAGCGCTATGACTGAGATGGGACGCTGGTTAACCTACGAAGCAATTCGTAATGATTGGCTACCGACATTAGACACCACCATAGAAACACCGTTAGCGCCCTGTCCTGCTACATTTATTGATCCCCATCAATCCATTATGGTGATTCCAATTTTGCGGGCAGGATTGGCCTTGATGGAAGGGGTACAGGTAGCGCTGCCCACCGCATCGATATATCACCTTGGCTTTGTCCGCAACGAAGAAACCCTGGAAGCCAGCTGCTATCTCAATAAGCTCCCTGAAAAGATTGATCCCACTACCCGTGTATTGATTAGTGAGCCAATGCTGGCAACGGGCGGTACAATGATGGCCACCATGGCAGAATTAGTGAAGCGCGGTGTGGATCCGTCTCTAGTTAGGGTTATCTCAGTGGTAACGGCTCCTCCAGCGCTGCAGAAACTTGCCGAAGCGTATCCGCAGCTCGTGATTTACGCGGGCATTATTGACGAAGGTCTAGATGAAAATGGCTTCATCGTGCCGGGACTCGGAGACGCTGGGGATCGCACATTTGGGACTAACTAACCACCGCATATCATGAGTCAGTCAAGCAACTTCACCAGTGGATTTTTTCTAGGCACTTTGTTGGGGGGGCTGGTTGGCGGTGTTGCTGGTGTACTAGCCGCTAATCGTATTAATCGTACGGACTCTGATGAAGGTATAGGCTTTAACCAGCTATCGGAAGAAATCAGACAAAATCTGTCGGATATGAGCAGCGACGAACGGATGGAAATCGCTCGCCGTGGCCTTGAAGATAAGATTTCTGAACTCAACGCTGCCATTGAAGAAGTGCGACAACAGCTGGGCAGCACAAACGGCCATGCCGCGGATTATGAAACTTCAAATATCGATTCATAATGCCTGGCACTTGCTGGCTTAGCTGGGGAATTTCGGATTTCAACACTCCACCAGACATTGAGCCGTCGCTTAGACTCAAATTATGTCTAATCTTCTAATCTAAAGTTAATTTCAGGTTAGAGAAATCATCAGCTACACTAACACCAGACCTTAGAGTTATTCTCTGATTTTCTACAAGGTATGATACCTATGCTTCAAGTCATTCCTGCAGCGTTAGCTCAGTTCATAAGTATTTATCTAGCTCTGCTCTTGATACGTGTGCTACTTACCTGGCTACCAAATCTAGATTGGGGCAACCCCCTTCTATCTGCGCTCAGTCAAATTACAGATCCATACCTCAATCTTTTCCGTTCGGTCATTCCACCGTTGGGCGGTATTGATTTTTCTGCAATTTTGGCATTTATATTGCTGCAATTTGTTCGCAGTGCGTTGTTGCAAGCGACCTATGCTTTAGGGGCAAGCGGTTACATGGCCTATTCGAACTTCTAGGAAGTCATAAGAGCTTGCAGGCAAATTTATGATTTTTACACGTGGGGGTTGATGCGACTGCATCAGCCCCCACGTGCTTATTGGTAAATCCAAATAGCCTAAATCCAAACAGCAATTAACTTTAATCCATTCGCCCCTGACGTCGTACCTTACCCACAAAACCAGACGCCTTAAAATTCTTTAGCTTAAGCGGTGGGGGTTGATTCGCCGCTACCGACACACGAATTTCGAAGTCACTCTCACCCGGAGGCACATAGTCCACACCGCCCAGTCGACCTCGATTTTGCATCACTGGATTATTGTTTTTATCGTAAATGCGGCCAAAAATATCGGCATTGAGGATGGGTTTACCCGAGTTATTGGTCAATGTGCCGGTGACCAGATAACAGGTTGCTTTGCCCAGACTACCTGCATCGACGATGCCTTCAGCATATTCTGCAGGACATTCATCGTAGCCTAGATTGGATACGCCTAAGGGAGTCATCGCGTGGGCAGGGTCAGCCACCAGCCCAAAGCACATGATCAAAAAGGCGACAAAGATTGCACGAAAAGCCATGGAAAATCAGGGTAGGTTTAGGTCGAGATCGCGTTAGTCGGCAGACTGCCCAGCAGGCTATACCACTAACCTATGGCTATGGTAGCGGGTCGCCGACGCCAAAAAAACATCTCGGACAAAATTGCAGCACACCCCGTCAATATCCTGATTCAATAGGATATTGACAAGTCAGGTTAGCCGTTATCCCTGAAAGCTTTCGGAAACAATAGCTAACCTGACAGATACTATGGGGGCGTCCAAAAAATGGAACGTGCAGCTCAAACTGTCTGCTGACGATTGGGCAGTAGCCAAACTAGAATCGGGGTTAGCAGAATCATTGCTAAAGACAGACTGAAGCAAACCCAAAGACCTTGAACTTGAGTGGGGCTCATGATGGTTTCTCCCAAAAGAGTTAAGTAGTGTGCCGAAAATAAGAAGACTTTTGCGATAGCAAGCACTAAAGGTTACAGTGACTGTCAAACAATTCCTGAAAAGAGTGTCTGTCTGTTAGAAACCGTAAAATCCTCAAAGGTTTGCTAACGCAGAGGTAATTGCGAAAACATAGAGTTGCTCAAGGATCTAGGCGTTATTGCATCAACCCAGACATTAATATACGGCAACATTAAATCCTGCTGTATGTTAAGTTCCGACACACAAACCAACCTGACAGATGCTACAGACTAGCTTTAGCTACCGACCTCATTGACCTCATCGGTACTAGCGGCAATAGCCGACACAGGTTCCGTTTTCTCGGGGAGAGACTCCGTATCATTGGGAACACCGGCAAAGGCCGTGGTCCAAGGAGTAAAGTCAGAGATCTGCCACTGGTCGAGAATATCTTTGACCAGGAGTTCCTGTAGCCAGATCTTGGCAACTACGGCTAACGGCAATGCCAAAACAAGCCCTAGAAAACCAAATATTGTTGCAAAACAGATTTGCGCTATCAGGGTAAAGGCCGGTGGCAAGGAAATCTGACGGGCCATAACCGTTGGTGTGAGCCAGTAGCTTTCAATCTGTTGAATAATTGCATACCAAACAATTACCGGAACAATTTTCCAAGGCTCAGGCGAGAGTAAAGCGACTGTGGCTGGAAAGATGACACTTAGGCTCGGTCCCACATTGGGAATAAAGTTGAGCACACCTGCTATCAGAGCATGGGCCAGTACTAGCTTAATCCCCAGCAACCATAGCCCGATAAAGCTGAGGGAGAAAATAAATACTGAATTGAGAACAATGCCTCCCATCCAGTTGCAAAGGGCGACTTCGCAATCCTGCAAAATACCGTCTGCTCGTCGTCGGTAAAAGGACGGCATTAATCGCAGTAGAGCCCCTCGGTAGACACCGGGATTGCCCAAAAACATCAGGGACAAAATTAACACCAGGAGAACCTGGAGCAGCACGCGCAGTGACGAGTTAAAAAATGAGAAGAAGTTATTAAAGACATCTAACACCGCTGAGTCGGGAGCCGTAGCCCAATCCAGAAATTCGTTGAGTTCAGGAAAACGAAGCTGCCCAGGTAAACGGGCTTCAAGCTGGTCTAGGGTTTCAGGTAGCGTACGCGCGGCGTTAATAATTAGCTGGATCAGGTCGCTAAACTGCTCCACAAAGGGGGGCACCACCCCAAGAAAAAAGAGGGCAATGCCTAAAAAGCTGATGGTTAGTATGGTCGGGATGGCAAATCGTCGCGGGATGCCGGTTTGTTGCAGGCGACGGGTAAGGTTGTTGAGTGCGATCGCAACCACCACCGCCATAAACACCAGCAGCAAAATAGCGCGAATTTTCCAAAGAATATAGAAAGTCGCTAAGATGCTGATCAAGCCAATCCATTCCCCAAGCTTCACAGGCTACTCCCGACTACCACAGCATCAACCATATCCCCCTAGTCTTACGCTGACTTTGAGCCACATCACAAAGACCAGGAATAATTCCGCCCATTCTAGCCAACTCCATCGCAATTACTCTTTTTTAGAAAGAAAAAATATTCTGCACCCTGATTAATCATTGCCTTGACCACCCCAACGCCTCACCCAACGCCCCATCCAACGCCCCATCCAACACCTCAATGGCAGCTTCCCAAAGTTGAAACCATTTCCATCGATTGGGTCAATACTGTTCAAACCATTGCGAATCTGCCCAATCCCCCCAAACGAGCCGCTGAGCTTCTGTGGCAGCGCGGTATTCGCACCCCTGAGCAGCTCACGGCGTTTATTGCTCCTGACACCTACAAACCCACTCCATCAGCTGCCTTTGGTATAGAAATGACCCAGGCAGTAGACCGTATTCTCCAGGGCCTGGAGCGCCAGGAAACCGTGACCATTTGGGGAGATTTTGACGCCGATGGTATTACTTCTACGGCGGTGCTGTGGGATGGTTTGCGTCAGTTTTTTCCGACGGGACAGCTCAACTACTTTATTCCTAACCGGTTAACCGATTCCCACGGGCTTTCTATCCATGGTCTCGATACCTTAGCAACTGCAGGGACGAGCCTCGTCATTACCTGTGATAACGGCAGTACTAATCTCCCCGAAATCGACCATGCCCAAAGGCTGGGGATGGATGTGATTATTACCGATCACCATACCCTGCCTGATGAGAGACCTCCAGTAGTCGCCATCATTAATCCCCGATACTTTGAAGCCGCTCATCCCCTGGCCCATCTGTCCGGTGTTGCCGTGGCCTTTAAGCTGGTGGAAGCCCTCTATGAGCGGCTGACTTCAACACGCCCTCTGGCAGAATTAACCGATTTGGTTGCCATTGGTCTGATTGCCGATTTAGTGCAGCTGAGCGGCGACTGTCGCTATTTAGCCCAAATCGGCATTCGTCAACTACAAACCCATCTCAAAACCGACGCTCCCATTCGGCCCGGAGTGGCCAAGCTACTGCAGTTGTGTCGTCGTACAGGGGACCGTCCCACCGATATTTCCTTTGGCATTGGCCCCCGCATCAATGCCGTCAGCCGCATCCACGGCGATGCCCAGTTTTGCGTAGAACTGCTCACCAGTCAGGACCCAGAACACTGTGAAAAGCTGGCCCAGCAGACCGAACTTGCCAACACCCGCCGTAAAGCATTGCAAAAAGATGTTTATGATCAAGTCGTCCAACAGCTCAGCGGGTTGGATACGGCCACAGCCCGCGTGATTGTACTAGCCAATGCTCAATGGCCGACAGGGGTTTTGGGCATTGTGGCGGGGCAGGTAGCACAGGAATATGGCAAGCCCACCATTTTGCTCACTATCGATGGTGAGGTGGCCCGGGGCTCGGCTCGGTCAGTAAACCAGATTGACCTCTATCAGCTGGTGACGGAGCAGGCTCATTTATTGAACAGTTTTGGCGGGCACCCCTTTGCTGCAGGCATGACCCTACCGGTGGATAATATTGGTCTGTTTGCCGATGCCCTGAACCGTCACCTGCGACAGGTAAACGTCCCATCTGGACCCACTATATCCATCGATCTCGAAATCAGCGTTTGTGAGCTGGGTAAGGGCTTGTTTCAGCAGCTGAATTTACTCGAACCCTACGGCATGGGTAACCCGGTGCCACGACTGCTAATTCGCAATGCCTGGTTTGACCATACCTGGCACCAAAAGATCAAAGATCCGGTGTCCAAGCGCAAGCTCAGGTTTATCAAAACCCACTTTTTGCTCAAGGACGATACATTCACAGCCGGATTTCCAGGTCTGTGGTGGGGCCACTACAAAGATGAGCTGCCCGTAGGTCGCTGTGATGTAGTGGTAGAGCTGGATTTTAATGCCTATTCCCGGCAGAAAAAGCCCCAGTATGGAGGCTATGAGGTACGTTTAATCGATGTGCGGGCTGTAGATACTGAAGTTATTGCATCGTTTGCGGCACAACAAGTAATTGACCGCCGCGCCCAGTCTACCGAAACAGATTTGGCGGATGCCCTAGTGGTTACTCAGTGTCCGACAACTTGGCAAGAGTTACGACCCTGGTTTCACCAGGCTACCCAACGGCAAACGCCCCTGGTGTTGGCCTATGAACGGCCTGAACCCAAGGCTCCGGTAGAGGTGTGGAAGCAACTGGCGGGAATTGCAAAGTATCTGGCACGGACAGGAACAAAAATCACCATGGCAGAGCTGATGGAAAAACTGGAGTTGGGTGAGGCATCTTTACAAATCGGGCTAGTAGCGTTGGGGAGTTTGGGATTCCGGGATAGGGAAAGCGAGGATGCTCATCTAAATGGACCTGAAGGGTTTGAGGGTTCTCTCCTAGTCCCCCTTAATAAAGGAAGCAGCGTTAGCGGGAGGGGGCTTCAACCACTGTTACCATCTGCAACCATAACTCTTGTGTACGATGCTGAGTTAGCAGATTCGACAGAACAACAGCAGGTGAGCTTACATTTGTTTTTGTCGAGTCTACAAGAAGAACAGTTTCAGCGACGATATTTTTCAGATATGCCTGTGAGTGTCGCCCAGACGGTGATGGATAGCACTCTGTAGGAACGCACCACACGCGACCCTATCTGGGGTTTGTTACTAAGAGTTCTCTTTCATCATCTGACAACAAGAACCAGCTGACCGTGTCTTCGGTCTGTTCCCTGACAATGTAAAGATCAAAGGGACCGGATTCTTTTTTTTCTCGACTAGTCAGTTGAATGACAGCTTGATAGGTGCCCTGCACATGAAAGACATCGTTGTTTTCAACTTCTCTCAGGGTGACCTCTACCTGGCGAAGCTTAAAGTTAGGTAGTTGAGGGACTTTGGGAGCCAAATGGGTAATCAGCGCTTGCTGAGTTTCGGCCATTTTCAGAGCCAAGGCCCGCTCTACCACTGCCTGCGGTGGCACAGTGCCAAAGCTACTGCAAGCTTGTAAGAGAAAAATCAGACTAAGTAAGCAAAACCAACGCAAACATTCCATCGTTACCTATCCACAGAAAACTCTTGATTCTATAAACGGTGATTAACCAAACTTTTGTTTGGCTTGTTCATAGACTTCAACGGTAATTTTGGTCACACCTGCTTCCTGAGCAAATTTCTCAATTTTTTTACGGGCAGCTGGACGGACAAAAAATGGAATTTCTTTTAAACAGACTTTGGCTTCAGTGGTCCATTCAACGGCAGTGCTCATGGAGGTAAAGATAGACGACTCTTCCAATGTACAGGCAAAAAATCACCGATAGAAAAGTAAGTAGGGATATTCAATGATTTGTAAGACCGAGCAAATGATTAGAATGTAGGAGTCAGAATATAGAAGGCTTCTATATTCTGACTCCTACATTCTCATGACAGCCTTTTATCGTCTCACATTTGATTAAGAACATCTACTTACAATGGCAATCGTAAAAAATGTTTTGGGTGAAAATCTCCAGATTTGTTGCACCAGACCGATGACGGGGTTTTATCGGGACGGTATGTGTAATACAGGTCCCAATGATGTGGGTTCCCACATCGTCTGTGCCGAGATGACGGCAGAGTTTTTGGATTACACCAAGGCTCAGGGCAATGACTTGAGTACACCGATGCCCATGTATCAGTTTCCTGGTCTGAAGCCTGGCGATCGCTGGTGTCTCTGTGTTTCTCGCTGGAAAGAGGCTTATGATGCAGGTGTTGCTCCTAAGGTGGTAATGGCGGCAACCCATGAAGCTGCTTTGAATACGGTGCCTCTTAATGTGCTTCAGCAGTACGCTATTGAGTAGTCGTGCTTGAATAGTCGTGGGCTAGCCACCGCTAACGGGTGGAATAAATACGACTTCGTCTCCGTCGCTGAGGGGAGTATCGGCTTCTACAAACTGTAGATTAATGCCAAAGCGCGTTAGAGACTGCCATTTTTTTAGAATGGGATGTTGGTCGCAGATGCGATCGCACAGTTCTTGTACCGTTGTCCCCTCCGGCAGCGTCATGGTCATATCAGTGCATCCCAAAGCATCCTGGTAGGCTGCAAACAACTTTAAAGTAATAGAGATCATCGTTGCTATCAATTCAAAGGCGCGTTAAATACCGCATTTGCCAGAGTATCCAACAGCATCTGCTCACGATAGGGCTTGGAGAAGTAGGCATTGGCCCCCAGCTTCATTGCCAGCTGACGATGCTTTTCTCCCGTACGGGATGTCAGCATGGTAATGGGGATATGGGAACAGCGGTTATGGGAACGCAGCTTGGCTAAGAACCCATAACCATCAAGACGTGGCATTTCGATGTCGCACACAATTGCATTGATATTCAGGCCAGCGTCCAGTTTTTCCAGCGCATCCAGACCATCCTTAGCCTGGGTTACACGATACCCCTGTTTCTCCAGGGTGAGGGCCAGCAGCCGTCGTACATTGACGGAGTCGTCTACCACTAAGATAGTCGGTTGTTGTTGGCCAGAACCAATGGCATTGGGCTGTAGATCGCTGAGTTTTCCACTGAGCAGCGGATTGCCATACAGTACGGAGGCTTCTTTGATGTTAGACCCTTCGCAACTCAACACCCAGCGGATAAATTCCGGTGCATTCAGAAGTGGTACCACCTGGCCATCACCAAAAATGGTGCAGTTGTTAAAGCCGGTAGGCATAGGAACAGTCCCTTCCACCCGCCGCAGCGCCACCTCCTGATCACCCCATGAGCGGTCGATCTGTAAGCCGAAGCGCTGTTCATTGTAGCGGAAGACCAGAACCGTAGGTACCGCTACATTGGGACTCATATCTAAACTTTCGATGTGGCGAGCACAGTTAAATGCCAGCCATTTACCCATGCGAATCAGGCGAATGGGTTGACTATTGCGCACAAACATTTCCCGGCCACCGTCCTCATAGACTTCGTCGTCGGTAACCATCGTAATTTCTTGAAGGTTATCCGTTGGTATGGCCATAGGTAGGCGATTGCTTTCGCCCAATAATACTCGGGTGACAGATAAAGTATAGGGAACCGAGATGGTAAATGTTGACCCCTGGCCTGCCTGGGTGGCTACGCTAATATCGCCACGAATCTCTTCCAAATTGTTGCGAACCACGTCCATTCCTACACCCCGCCCCGACAGAGTGGTGACCTGGCTCGCTGTGCTAAATCCAGGTTCAAAAATTAGCGAGAGTAAATCAGTTTCGCTAGCGGTGGCTAACAGAGATTCATCCAGACCCATTTCCTTGGCTCGGGCTCGAATTTTGTCGAGGGGAATCCCTCGACCATCATCACGAATGGTGATGATGGTACGGCTACTACGCTGTTGAGCAGTGATGGTAATGGTCCCCTGTTCAGGTTTCCCTAACGCCCGTCGCTCATCTAGTGTCTCAATGCCATGGTCAAAGGCATTGCGTAAGATGTGCATCAAGGGGTCGTTTAAAGACTCTAAAATATTGCGGTCAACCTGGGTTTTGGCCCCTTCCACCTTGAGGTCTACAGATTTACCAAATTCCAAGGATAGTTCGCGCAGTGCTCTTGGGAAGCGGTCGGTAACGTCTGACAAGGGCCGCATCCGTAGCTTGTTAAGGTTTCGCTGCAGCTGACGGGTGGTTCGCTGTAGATTGCGGGATGACTGTTCTGCCGTATCCACGCTAATTTCAATATCATCGGCAACCTCTCGCAGCCTTACGGCCGTTTCCATCATGTCGCGGAACGGCAAGTGACGTTCGTCGTAGCGATCCATCTCTAGGGTGTCAAATCCTGAAGGGGTGGCTCCGCTCCCCAATCCTGTCTGTGAAGTCAACGCGGTTACAGCACTATTGTTCTCGGTAGTAGATGGCAGCAGCAGCTGATTGCCAGTGGCGGTTCTATCATAGGCATCCCGTAGCTCACTTTCTGATTCTTCTAGAGACCGCAATCGCTCATTTAGCAGCTTAACCAATGTCTGTAAACGCTTAATCTCACTGTCGAGACGATGACGCTCAATGGTTAGATCGCCAAAGTAGTCATTCAGCTCATTCAGCTGCCGTACCGAAACGCGCACGGTAGTATCCTGGTCGGCGGCTGCGGCTACCTTGGCTTCAGAACTTGGTTTGCTGGAGAAGTGGAATTCTGTCTGGGTTGTGCTCTGACCAGTAGCCTCTTCTCCTAACTCAACCATTGGTCTAACAGGTTGAGTCGAATCCATTGATGGATCTATCTCTGCTGTCTGAAATATGTCAGCAGTTTGGCCTGCCTCTGCAGGTTGAAAAGTCTCTTCTGGAGGTTGTTGTTCTGTTGGTTGAAGTGTCTCTAGCGGCTGGGAAAAAATATCTTGATCGAGCTGGGCACTTTCTGCCTGGGCCAGGATAGTTGCCCAATCATCGTCTTCTGGTAATTGTGTTGCCTCTAAGGAGTTGTTATCTCCGAAGCTGTTATCTCCTGCTTGGATGTTGTCATCGATTAAGTTAGTGAGTGTGTCTGGGGCAGACGGAGCAATCGGTACCTCAAAACTTAAACTTGATAGAGCAGCAGGTAGCTGTTCGACTTGACCCGCTAGGATTAGTGTCTGGGACTGTCTCCATTCGCTGAGGGCGGCGTTAGCAACTTCCATTATTTGATCATCGTCAGCTGCCCGCATTGCTTGCTCAACAAATGCACACAGCTGACAAAAAGACTCCAGCTGTAGCATCTCTCCTAGGCCTCCCAATTCCTGGGAGAGAATTGTGACTTCTTCACGCAGTTGAGGTGAATTGGTGGATATGGCTGTTTCTAATCGAGCGAGGCAACCTTCAACTTCGGTACTGAATAATACGGGAATGATGTCCTGGTTTTCATCGGACGACAATAAAATATTTTCGTCTTCAGGGTCGGCTTCGCCTAAAATCTCATAAAGCTGTTCAAATACAGGTATGGCAGTATCGTTTAGCCAGACTTCATCAGGCGTAGTTCGAGTGCGATCGCACTCAATGACATGTCGCAACACAGCCACCGCTGATAGCAATAGCCGCTCCAAGTTGTCATCGACGACTAAGCCATCACGCTGAACCTTGAGAACCTTTAAGGAATCTTCAATGCGATGGGCAAAATCACTTAATAAGCCATATCCCATCATGGCAGCGCCCCCCTTGATTGAGTGGGCCGAGCGCAGGGCAGCGTTTATATCATCCTGTAATACGCCTTTATGCACTAGATCCAGCAAGGCCCCATCCAGTGTCTGTAGATACTCGTCAGCTTCGTCTAGAAACTGAAGCTTAATTTCAAGTTCTTTATCAACTGCCATGACGCTGCACCTGTTGCATTTCTGCCTTCTGTGACTACCTATTGCTCAACCAAACATACGCTTTGCCGTTGCTCAACCACATGAGCGCCCCTTATTTTTGAGACTCGATTATTCATCCACCTTAAAGGCGGCCATAGAAACCTCTAGCTCCTTAGCCACTGAAACAGTTTGTTGCAGTGCTTCCGATACAGTCTTAGAAGAGTTCGAGGTGCGTTCAGAAACCGAGGATATTTCCTGCATCAGTGTAGATACATCTGCCGCCGTTTCGACTTGAGAAACCGTAGCAGCAGAAATTGTCTGTACTAGAGCATCAATTTGTTGAGATACTTCCACCATGCGGGCTAGGCTCTGTTTTGCTTCATCCACACGACGAGTTCCCTCAACTACTTGGGAAGTACTACTTTCAATAGCGTCTACTACATCGGCAGTTTCTCGTTGAATGCTGTCAACAATCCGCTCAATATCTTGGGTGGCAGCAGCTGAACGCGCTGCTAATTCACCGACTTCCTCAGCTACAGCTGCAAAGCCTTGGCCCTCTTCTCCAGCGCGGGCAGCCTCAATACCAGCGTTAATGGCCAGCAAATTGGTCTGAGTAGCAATTTGATTAATCAATGAAACAACCTTAGAAATCTGTTGAGAAGATTCACCTAGACGTTTCACCTTTTTCGCTGTTTCACCAACGGTTGTTCTGATATCCAGAATATTCTGAACTGTCAAATCCATGGCAACTCCGCCCGCTTCTGCCGTTTGCGAAGCTTCTCGGGCAACCACAGCAGCCTGTTGAGCTCGATCAGCGGCTTGGGTAATTGCCATGGTCATGGATTCTACAGAATCCAAGGTTTTAGTCGTTCGATCTGCCTGTCTTAAAGCATCTTCAGCCAGGGCTTGCATGGCTACATCGTTATCACCCAGGGATGAATTCACCTGTGCGGCTGACGTTTTTACCTGAGTCACAATTTGCCGCAGACTCTCAATGATGGCATTAAAGAAGTCAGCAACCGTACCAATTTCACCGGCTGAAACATCTGCACGTACGGTCAAATCACCGCGGGCGGCACCTTCAACATCATCTAAAAGGCCTAACAACTCCATTTGGAGAGTTTCTTGACGCTGTCGGCGTTCTTCGGACAGGGCTTCCGCTTCCAGTTGGGCCTGCTGTTTTTGAGTAAACAAACTGACTTGATCAATGGATAAACCAACCTGTAGGGCGGCTTGCTTGAAGAAACTAACGTCCAATTCACTCCACTCCCGTGGACTAGAGCACTGATGAGCCACCAATAGTGCTATCAACTCACCGTCCGCCAAAATAGGAGCAACTAAATTAGCCTTAACCTCAAAGGGCGTTAGCTGCCCCAGATGGCAGTCGGTCAATCCAGCTTCGAAAATATTGTTGGTTGCCTGGATTCGTCCTTGACGATATCGCTCCACATAGCTTGCAGCGAAGCAAGGATCAGCAATGTTTGCGCCTAATGCACTAGGCCAACCCACCGCTACGGATTCAGAGATAATCTCACCACTCCAATCTTCGTTAAAGCGATAGACTACAACTCGATCCGCTTCTATTGCCTTTCGGACATCGTTAACAGCAATGCTAAATATGCCCTCTTGATCAATATTGTTTTTGCGTAGATCACTTGTCAGGCTGGCTAATTGACTAGCTCTTTGAGCAGCCTGGGCTTGAATACTAGCCTGATCCATCAGAGTTCCTTCGGAACGAAGAACCGTAGAGGTTAAATCGTTAAAGGCTGCTGCTAGTTGACCTACTTCATCCCTTGCGAATACATCGGCTTTTGCCTGACGATTACCTCCCGCAAACGCCTCGGTAGCCTGTTGTAGCCGCTTAATTGGACTGGCGATAGAGCGTCCTAACAGCTGGGCTAAAAAGATATCTGCTAGGATTGCCAGCAGCGCAATCAAAAACTGAATCTGTAGGCTTCTGTTAATTAGCTGTTGGAGGTTTGCTTCTGATGTACCTCGGACCAGAGCCCCAATAGGTTCACCGTTAGGGTCTTCCAGAGTCTTTGCTGCCATTGCATAGATGTTGCCATTATCTCCGGTAAGTCGTTGGGCAACGACCTCTCCCTGGTTATCAGCAGCAGTTGCTAGTAGCCGCTCATCCGAAAGCGTTTCACCCACTTCAATCTCATTGGCATCTGCTTGCAATGTTGCCGATGTTGCCATCTGCCAATTGTCAGAGCCATCGTCGAGGTAAACAGCACTATAGCCCTGTTCAAAAGCGCTCACACTACCTTCAGTAATGGGCAACTTCCCGTTCACAACATCCCCTGCAACCAGAACTCCTACCAGTCGACTAGCCTGACTTTGAGAGAAAACAGGTGTGACTACGTAGCGAATTAGAGCGGCATCCCCATCAGTGGAAAGCTCAACACCCTGACGCTGTAGTTCAGCCCGTTCCACCAGGCCATTTTCTTTTAACTGCTTCTTTTCAGAAATGACTCGAGACACTAAGCCATAGGGATTAAATTCCTCTCCAGTTCGATCGGTCTGAGCGTTAACTAGAATTTTGCCGTCAATACCGACAAGGGTGGCATACTCAATATTGCGAGCATCAACTTCACTCTGTAAAATTTCACGAACAACCGATCGCTGGCTGCCATTAATATCTTGATTATCGGCATTTGCTTCAGCCAGTTCTATGATAGCTGTGTTTTCGGACTGACCACGAAAGCCAAATCCCATTTGGTTAATCTTGATGTTGTACTGAATGTTTACTACGGCTAACTCAGCTTGGGCTTGTTTGAGTAGCTGTCGACGACCACCACTAATAATCAATAACGAGCCCACGCCAACCAGACCGATAACCGAAATAACCTCTGATGAAATTAGACCGATTAGCTGCTTACTACTAACGGGTAAATCATAAAACCACTGTAGTAGAGAACTACGGCTAGAGACAGTCAGATTTTCAGGGGCATAGGGCTGCTCACCCTTGACGTACTGTACCCCTCGGTAAGACATAGTCTCTACGGAGGACTTTTTGTCCACTGATTCCTCAGGGCTAGCAGGTGTAGGAAGGCCTTGACGACTGTTGGCTGCAATCTCCTCTAGCTGGGCAGTCAATTTTAGCTTTGGATTTTGTTCCCCCATTTTGTTCAAACTATCCTGGGTACTCTTCACGTCATCTACAGATTGTACTAAGGTCTCTTCTGCCACTCGGTCATTGTCAGATGTATCCGATGACTTTAGAGTATCTTTCACTGTGTCTACCTCAGGGTTGGGATCAGCATTTGAGTTTGTACTAACATCCATGGCCATGAGAAATTTCCTTATAGATATAGATCACGTTTGAATAACAATTCGTAGAACAATTAGAAAAAATAAATTTAATTGGGCAAAAAGCCACTACCTATTTATATCGACTGAGGGTCTTAGTTTGTCTGTAGCACCGAAGACTGTAAAAGGGACTCAACATCTAATATAAAAATAGTCTCGTCTTTATTGGTTACACAACCCATCAAATAAGGCAAAATAATGCTGCTCACGTTATTCGGAGGCGGATGAACGGCCTCCGGAGGAAAGCTCACCATCCCTTCAATGGATTCTACCTGGAGCGCTAGAGGCGCAGAGTGTCCTTGAACAACGATTAGGCTGTACTGTTGGGTATGTCGGTCGGGTACCGGTAATCCCAATAAACGCACCAAATTAGCTACCCAAAATACACGACCACGACGATTAGTGAGCCCCAGTAGCGCTGCAGGCATATTGGGCATTGCCATCACTCGCCGTGTACTCAACACCATTGCTTCCTGAACGCTGCTTGCGGGAAACATTGCCACTACATTAGGGGCCAGTTGAAACTTTAAAAATGACTTTGTCAGTACTGGACTGTCTTTTTTTAGGGATAAGGCAGACAAAACAATGACCTTATGAACGACATGAGATCGCAAACTCGTAACTTACAACACAGACTTAATGACCTTTAGTAGCTCTTCACGATTAAAGGGTTTAGTCATGTATGCATCTGCGCCCTGACGCATGCCCCATAACCGGTCAATAGCCTGATCTTTAGATGAACAAATAATAATCGGAACCTTGGCAGTTTCAGGTGCACGCTTTAAGCTGCGACATAGCTCAAAACCGCTCATACCCGGCATCACTACATCTGTGACGATTAAGTCAGGCTGACTAGAAATTGCTTTGTCAAAACCATCTTGGGCAGTTACAGCGTGTATGACGTTGTAGCCTTCCTCCCTAAGATAATGGCTAATTAGCTCTCTTTCAGAGGGCGTATCTTCTACGAGCAGTACCGTAGCCGTTTGAATCAGTGTCATGACCTATTTGTCATCCCCTAAATGTGTGCCTAATGACCTCAGTTCATAACAGCAGCTACAAATCTGAAATCTAAACAAATGTGCTACCAACCCACTACTATCTGGAGCCAACAGCCGGTAAATGCATAAATACCATCTTCAAAAGCTCTGATTGACTAAATGGCTTAGTCAAATAGCCTGAAGATCTCACTAACTTAGCCTTTGCACGATCAATAAAGCCTGTATTCCCTGTCACCATCACAATGGGTGTATTTTTAAAGCTCGGATGTCTACGCAGAAGTGAACAGAGCTCATAACCATCCAAATTAGGCATTGTGACATCTAACAGGATCAAATCGGGACGACATCGCATAACCTGCATCAACGCCTTAACCGGATCATTGATGGGCACAACGTTCAAACTTTTATCGTTCAGAAACTCTTGGATTGCATTCAGTACCGTTGGGCTATCGTCGATACAGGCAATCGTGTAGGTAGCCTTCTGCGCATCAGAAGGTGCTGATACACTAGCTATACCTGCTGCTTGAGGAGCAACACGCCCAGCAACTTCTAGCTGAGATGTGCCAGATTCTGTATACCGATTGCTGTTGGTAGCTGTTGGTGCTGACGCTATGGGCCTAGATTGTAATTGAACTGTTGATGTTCCCACACCAGATGAAGACGGCGAGGCCAGCAAGCTCTGACGACGATTGCGCTGGCAAATTTCAACGATGGGGCGTAAATCTAGCTGACACAGCACAGGATACTCACCAATATCATCTAATCCTAGCAGGTCGTAGCTACCTTCCTGTACACCTAAGAAGGATTCAATGACCTCAATTGCCATAGCACGAATCAAACTGCTAGCTTGCTCCGACGTTAGGTGGGATTGCTCTACCAGCCAGCTAATTGCTTGATAATCTGGTGTTAAAGGAGACTGCTTTGGGGATTGCTCAAACATCAATCGCAACTGCACTCGCACAGCTCCGACCAAAGTAGAAATCTCATCGCTCATGCTCTGGAGGTGGCGATCTAGCCGGTCAAAGGGAGCATCTGTATCCGTCGCAAAATTAAGCTTGCCTTGGTTCAGAAAAAGCGACCATGAGTTCGTCCCCGAGTACAACTTGAAGTGACCACTCACCTGACGACTGATCAGCTGAGCCAAAAAGCTTAGAGGATGTAACTTCTGGGTTGCACCATAACCCACAATCGAACGATTGTTCATAACTGGATGTTTAACTATACAGCAAAAAGCCAAAACCCCTTTGGGTTAATGACCAGAGCAAGGGATAATAAACCTAGTGCCTATTGGCCGCAGTTGTTAGATATATAAACTCTTGACTCAATAACCATACAAATGGTTTCTCCGTCATAGAAATAGATGCATGCATGAATAGAAACAAATTCATGCGCTATGACACTATGAAAAAATTCCGCTATTGGAGGCTTAGTCCGGATTATCCATCTACAAAAATTACCACTTAACCATCACGTTCATCAAAAATACATCAATTTAAAATAGTCACCTAAAAAACAAGCGAGAAAGCATTTACTACAAGCTATTATATTTGCTTTGAGGATACAAGTAAATTTAGGTATTCTCAAACATATCCTAGATAAATTAATTGGGAATGCTGTAAGGATTCCCGCAAGGCTTATAGCCAGATACATGTTCAAGACACATCAAGCAATATTCCTCATTTAAGGGGCTTGAATATCTGGTTTATAGATGCCTACCTATGACAGAAACGAGCACTACAAGGCCTCCTTAGAAGTCCTTAGGCAACTTGTCTGAGTAACGTTTTAATCTGATCCTGCTGTTGCTGATCAAGGGATATGGGAAAGGATAGTTCAAGGGCAACACGATAGTCTGACAATTGATTGGCTCCCCCTGATGTGTCATTGGCGCTGTGGGTACTTGAAAGCTTGGGAAGCAGTTCCAGACGTTCAACCTGGGCCATTAAATCATAGGCATGAACACTGTCGACTTGAGGATAGACCTGTAGATGCAGTAAAGGATGATTATCCTGTAGTGCGATGGCAGCGGTGCTAGCATCACCTAGTAGCTCCAGACGCATATCCCTTGATCCCAGCTCAGTGATCATGGCAGCCTGAACATAGCTACCCCATCCTTTCCATTTGAGATCACTCATTACCTCTACTTGTTTACGCATCTTGACACTGTTAGCTGGGCTTAACTCTTGGAAGGCTCGTTTCAAACTTAGTAGAATGAAGCTGAGGGACTCCCATGGATTATCCGAATTCTCACGATTTTGGGAATACCACTTGCGCACATCCGAGTAGATAACAGTGGCTAAATCATCTTGCTGGGCCTGACTCATGTTGACAAAGTTAATTGCTAACTTGGTTTGTAATGAATCAGTTGCACTGGCTCGAATAATTTCTGCATCGAGTAAAGCCACTGCTTGATAGTCGCCAAAAAGCTCTAGCTTGACTCGATCCGAAATATTTGGCCATATGTCTAGTAATACCTGGACGCCTGTCTCACTGATATCAATGGTTGTACCTTCCCAAACCTGACCGTCATCACTGTAAAGTCTGGCGAGTAGTTCACGGGGTAAACGGTGAGATTGTCTTAACTGGGGCTGTTCAAACGCCACCAGACAAGCTGCCAAAACGAGCGCCAGGTTAAATATGCACCAAAGGGTATTAATCAGTACTGCCTGAGTATCCAAGGGGCTGAGAAGCAACCAAATGGGTACTGTCAGCAATGATGCGGCTGTAATTGCGCCTAAAACAACCAGGTAGCGCACACTGTCGATATCGAAACTACGACGCTCTACCGAAACTCCCTTATCAGTAACGTTAAAGGAGCCCAGATTGGGATTGATTAGTGCTAACAGTGTGACAATACCTGCCTGGAATGACATGGCAAATTCATAAATCTCATTCCAGAAGGAAAATCGTACATGTTTGTAGGCGATATGGTTAGCGTGCATTGACAGCACAATATGAGGGAGTGCGTAGAATAGTGTCTCAATTCCCAGACCTTTTACCGGGTTGATCCCAAACAGCAAAAATAGGTTGGGGGCAATGGCATACATTAGCCGAGGGAAGCCAAAAAAGAAATGGGATGTGGCACTGAGATAGCACAAACGCTGCGACAAACGTAACTTGAGGCGCTGATTGAATAGGGGATTTTCAATCCGCAGAATCTGGGCCATACCCCTGGCCCAGCGCACCTGCTGACCTATATAAGAAGAAAACTTCTCTGGGGCCAAACCGGCGACCATAATTTTGTCGTAATAGACCGTCCGATACCCCAGGGAATGCAGACGCAGCGATGTATGGCAGTCTTCGGTTACGGTTTCGGTAGCAATACCGCCGATGTCCAATAGATAATTGCGTCGAATGACGGCTGCGGAACCGCAGAAAAAGGCCGCATTCCAAAAATCGTTCCCCTTTTGCAGCACCTTGTAGAATAGTTCATTACCGACGGGTATCTGTCCTTTAGTGAGAAGGTTGCGCTCAAATGGATCGGGGTTATAAAACCAGTGGGGTGTTTGTATTAGGGCCACCTGTTTATCGAAGAAAAACCCGACTGTTTCTTGTAAAAAGCCCCGCACGGGGATGTGGTCACAATCTAGGATTAGTACCAGCTGGCCATCTGTTTTATTCAAAGCCGTATTGATGTTACCGGCTTTAGCATGATCGTTATTGTCACGGGTTAGCATCGAACAGCCAAGCTCTTCACACATGGCCTTAAGGGCAAGACGGCGCTCCCGATATTTCTCAGCACGACCATCATCTAACACATAGATGGTCTTTTTATTCCTTGGATAGTCAATATTTAGGGCTCCCAATACGGTCTTGCGCACGATGGATACATCCTCATTGTAAGTGGGGATGTAGATATCTACTGTCGGCCATCGTTCTTGAGGCCATTGATTGAGGGGAATTGATTTGCGATCGCGAATTCTCAGGGTCTGAAAATAGGAAAGCAGTAATGTGCTAATGGCATAGAGCTCGGCTACAAACAACAAAATTGAAAAGAAACCATCTAACCAGGAATCTAGGTTGAGGGTGTAGTTTGATCGATAGTATAGATAGCGCAGTGTTGTAATCGTACTCAGTGCGATCAACAGTAAATGTAGATACTCACTGACGCGCTTACTTGTCTGTCGGTCCTCTAATCGCAAAAGTACCTGGCCCACCCCCAACAAAGCCAGTGCCACTAGCCCTTGCTGTAAGATTGTGGGCCGTGCGGTCATAATGGGCCAGGCAAATGTGGTCAGACACATGCCCAAGACCAAAAGCTGTTGTTTGCTGAGCCACTGCAGACTGCGATCAAACCAGTCAGGTAGGGTGATGATCAATAATTCGAGCAACAGAGGCCGAATTCTATTGGATAGATAGGTTTCTACTGCCTGTCTAATATTCTTAAACCGATGGGTAATAAGCAATCTTCCCGTCATGATTACAGTTCTCCTGGCGCAGATGGATCGCTCATGACGCCCGGCGCGGCCGTGAGGGCGTCGTTACGTTTCAAATAGGCTTGGATAACGCCATAGAGTAAGAGTGATAACACAATCATGCCGGGAATTAACAGGAACCAATTGCCTTGAATCACGTTAATAGCTTTTTGAAACCGACTCTCTTCTTGAACATCCCGTTGAGCTGAGCGTTGCAAAAACTCCAGATTGTAGGCGTTCTCGTCATAGGGAGAGGGATTTTCATCATGGGCACTAATCAGTGCCGTATCTCCCTGTAGCTGGAAGAACAGGGAATCGATCTTGAGCAAATCCTTTAATTGCTTTAAGCCAGACTCGTTCTGAGCCGTCATAGTCAGCAGAACTCGTGAATCGTTCCAAGGAGATAACTGTTGCTGTAGAACACCCTCTGCATCTGGTAAGGTTTGCACTTCGCTGTCGCCCCACTGACGAGCGCCATCCTTGAGGTTAAAATCAGCGATGTCTAACGCTTCGACTAGGGGGAATTGAGATCGCAACCCAATAGCCACCAGATGCTGAGATTCCTGTACCTCTGGGGTCAGCTTGCTAACAGGATAAACCGAAACATTTACCCCCTCTGAGCGACTTAAGCGGCCCAGACGCTCACTCAACTCCATCATGACTGATAGCTCAGTTAAGGTGGGTTTGTTGGGCATCACGATGGCGGTGCGAGACAAATCTTGAGGCGATGCAAACGGATAACCTGCCTTAAGTAGATTCAGATCTGGCAGTTTTGCCACCTGTTGCCGATTCAAATTGAAAGTACTGTCGCTGTGAATAGTTCCCCACAGCTGATGATCGGTAACTCGACTACAGGAACGTCGCTCCCGTGGGTCGAATCTAAGATAGACCTTTAATCGGGACTGGGGGGTGATGTGCTGCTCTGGCAGTTCCACCTTTAGTGTGGCCCGACGCTTACCATCAATAGAATCGAGACGTCGACCCGCTACGGTGATACCGTCCAACTGCACCTCTACCAGAGAGGTCAATGGGTTCACTTGAGGACCGTAGGTGTAGCGCAGGGTCATCACATTTCCTGGCAGAAACCGATCGTCTGGCAGCGCTTTGAAGTCAAACTCGAACGGTGGCGCATGGGCACCTCGGATCACCACGTCCTCAATAGGTTCATTGTTAAATCCGTTGAGATCCCCTAGCTCAAAATTATCGCTTAGAGGTAGATAGCGAGGCCAATCGCGGATATCGGGTGAACTAAGCTCTTCCACATCGTTCACCAGAACAACTTGACCAGCACCAATCTTACGATCTTGAGACTGTGTGAGGAACTGTACTGCCTTAGCTACAGCTGCTGGACCATTGCCGGTGGCCACGAGTACGGGAGATTGTTTATCCTCCAGGACCGTCCACATCAAAATGCCAGTATCAGACGAAATTAGCGTTTGCTTAGCATCCAACCAACGGTTATTTTTTAATGTCAGGGGCAGGTCTAATCTTGCTAGGGTAGGCTGCTGGGTGGGTGTGCCCACCATTACTACCCGGCTGCCATCGGCCACATCGTCCAATTGTTCAACCAGATCTGTTGCCAAAGGACGATAGTCAGCAATGCGTCCCAAAGATGTTTGTAACTTGGCAACAGATGTCAGCCAAGCTTGATCCTGATCGGTCGGAACCAGATAGTCAATATGGTTAGTTTCCAAACTGAGAACATCAATCAGCGGATAGGGATAGCTGTTGAAATCCAGCTGAAAGGGTTCAGCATCATAGTTAAATATGAGTTTTGAATCGGGGAGTATCTCTGTCCAAAGCGACGGATCAAACGGGTCCTGGGTACAGGTGGGTGAATTGTTCTGTAAACCGGCAACAATTAGCTCGTTGTAGTCTTTGAGAATACGTGTGGGGATATCAAAGATAATGGTACCAGTGTCACCCTGTTTTAGGTTGAGAGGCACACTGCCTACATTGTTGTCATTGACAATGATGTTGAGATTGGAGCGAGTTGCATAAAGGGCACCAGAATGGCGATAGCGCAACAGAATTTTGACAGACTTTACTGACCAGTTACGAGGTCGAGTAAATCTGAGCCGAGATTCATTGTAAATACCCTCTAACCGTAACCGTGTTCCCACTACTGGGCTCCGGTTGAACTCTAGAATATACTGACTGCCATCTTCCTGTTCTAGCTCAGCTGCTTGAGCATCCTGGCCAAGATCTCTTCCTGCTGTTGCCCCATCTTCATCGCGATTACGACGATCGGTGGCGGTTCCTGCTTCAGAGGAATTATCTGCAGCCCCAGGGGATGACGTCACCTGCGCCATACTGGGACCCAATGTTGTCACAGATAATAGAACGGATAAAAATAGAGAAATAAATAGGCGTTTTCTAATTACCCTTAAAAACACTGCTGTAAGCACTCCCCCCAGATAATACCTAGGTCAAAATAATCAAATAATTGTTTTACTGTTTCAAACATATAGACCCTGACGAATCCCAGGAGGGATTCAGTCAAGTGTTAACCAGCTAGAGAACACTTTGCAAGTGCTTGTTCCATAGCTTGTCAATTTACACATAGTTTAGTCTTCACCCTGATTCATATATAAAGGCTAGAGTTATTTTTAAGGAATAATGCTTGTTCAGCTTTTAATAAGCTTCCAATTTCAAATATCAAGCGTAATCGACACAATCCGGCAAAGTTAAATCAAATTACGATTTAGATATGGCAGCCTATGTAAATGTCTTGACTATTCGCACTAGTCAGTATGCACCGCTGAATAATCTATACTGACGTATGACGGGTAAAAATACCTGTGAAGTAAGCGTTAAAAATATTAGATTCTCTATGTACTTTTAGTGAAAATTGTGAGTTCAAAATTTCAGAAACAACGTTACTTCAAAAACATCTTTAAGTTAAACAAGGGTCTCGTAGTATTTCAGGCAGTGAAAAAAATGCAATTAAAATCTACAACTAGATTAGTGCAACTGGTTAGAAATTTTCCTGGGAGACTTTTAAATCTAGTGTAATTACTTTCTATAGTGTTTCTTTATTTAAGGCCCAATTTAGTGTTAGCCAAGGTCAAGCAATGTGCAGCTGAATTAACTATACGGACTCTTTATATAAATTCTTTGTTGTATTGACTATGTTTACAAGCTCGATAACGCAGCCTCGTCTCCGTGGCTTAAAGCTCTGGCTGTTTGTGGGCCTTGGTAGCCTAATGAGCGGCTGTGGTTTTGCAGTTGAAACTCCCAATAATCCTGTTTTGATTAACCGGTTACCTGTGGCTGAAATGGACTTTACTGTGGAATCTGGGAGAAATATCTATACCCACAGGCTTGAGGGAACAGCCAATTTCCCAAACCAAACGGAACTTAATGTGTTGGCTATGCGCCAGCTTGCCCCCAGCGATGAGGAAGTGGAGCCTAAACCTACCTACTCAATTTTAGATTATCAGGTTGTTACGGTACAGGATGGTCGCTGGCAGAGCGATCTGGTCTTCAAACAGTTAGCAACAGACGGCACCAGAAAGGAAACTTGGCAGCTTGATCAGTCGGAGTTGGAACTGGAGGTAGAACCGCTTGATACGGTTGTTATTATGGCTACCTATACGCCGCTGGATCAGCTGACAACGCTAGAGAGGATTCTTGCCCAGCAGGGTCTCAAGGTGTCTCCGGATCTATTGCAAACGACCCAAGAGGGACGGCGCTATCTAGAGATGAAAAAGGTTATGGAAATGCCTGTAGATAATCAAATTAGTGAACGTCCTAAACCCTATAACGGTGGCTGGGGAACCCGTCATATCCTGATTGATGAACCTCCTATGCCCTATCAGGTTGATTTTCCCGAAGAGCGACAAACCAATCGTCCTGCGGATCCTAAGGAGTTTTTATACTAAGTTGGTCAGTGCAATCTTTCTTGATTATTTTGGCTGAAGTTTGACAATGCGGTCACGTAATCGGTTGGTTATCCAATTAAGCCGGAAAATTTTGGTTATAGCAAATGTCCTGATGCATTAGGACATTTGCGCGTTAGGTTAGCGTTGAAACTAAAGGATTTCAGGGATATCCATTGTATTGACTAACCTGACAGATGCTATAGGTATGGAGATAGAAGTCAGAATGTATAAGGAGCCTGACTTCTATCTCCTATATTCTACATTCTATAGCTTGGGAAAACTTCCCGATTTGAGTTGGTGCCCAATCAGTTCACCTAAAGTCTCTTGTTAATAGTTTTCTGTTGCTCTAGCAGGAGTTAGTCTGGATGTAGTTCTAGGACAGCATGGCAGCTTCTAAATTAGCCGTGTCGATTTCGGCTCCTGTAAGATCCGCGTCTACCAGGTTGGCTCCCCATAGATTTGTCCCAGTCAAACAGGCATCTCGCAAATCGCACCCCTGCAGGTTGGCTCCCCATAAATCAGCGCCAGTCAAATTAACGCCGACAAGGTTAGCACCACTTAGGTCAATGCCGACTAATACGAGATTACTGAGATCGGCGGCCCATAAGGATTGGTTTGGTCCTAGACAATAAACGCCAGCCCATTCCCAGTCAAAATCTTCAGGCCATTGTGTGGCCGGGTCACATACAGCGCCATACAGACAACTTTCTGTCAGATTCGTCTGACTTAAATCGATGCCAAATAAAGTCGCTTTTGTCAGATTTGCTCGGGTTAGATTTGTCCCTTTAAGGTTTGCTCGTTGCAAACTGGCATTGGAGAGATTGCTGGAGTTCAAGTTTGCCTTGCTGAGGTTAGCTTCGGTTAACTGTGCACCGACTAGCCAAGCTCCTAGCAAGTTTGTTTGAGTGAGCTGAGCCCCCGCTAAATCACTGTGGCTAAGGTCAATGCCACCGAGATCCCTTTGACTAAGGTTACAGTCGATCAGTGTCACCTTGGGGCCTAAACAGTGGATACCAGCCTGGAAGGGGTCAAAGTTTTTGGGAAACTCGGTTTGATTATTTGCGATCGCATCCTGAAAATTAGCATCCTCAACCTGGGCGTCCTTTAGACAAGCGCCGCGTAAATCAGCTCTTTGTAAATTTGTGCGGCGCAAATTTGCCCGTTGCAAATCGGCTCCCCTTAGGTTGCTGCCACTAAAATCAACGTCTGCCAGATGGGCATCCGCTAGATTGCAGCCCCATAAATCGATACCAGTCAGCGCATACTGCGACATGCGAACAGACTGCATCTGACAATAGCTAAAATCTCGCCGTCCCTTAGCATAGGCGGCAATCACCTGGGAGGATAAATCAGCCATACTTCACTAACTATAGAAAAACAAATATTAAAAATAATGGGTCACCCCTGCTAGATTAACTTGATAGTTGGCTTTATCTAAGATGCTTATGGGGTACGTACCATAGAGAATAATGTGCCTGACTATTTTGAGTCACAATCACATCTCTCTGCTGCCGAATTAGACGTCGAGCCCATCCCATCACCTGTTCTTGATCCGCTGTACTTCTCCACAGACAGTAATATTTATTCTGATAGCGAACACCAAATACTACGGCATCCCCCGTATCTAGATGGGCTGGATCAACTTGGTCTAAAAATGTAAGGATAGGAATGTCTACCGAAGATGTTTCAGTATCTAACTGCATCAGTTCATCTAGGGCAATGGGTGCGAGTTCTAAACCATCGACATGACCATTTTGGGTGTATCCCTTAAAGTGGACTACCGTATGACCAGGAGCAAGTTTTGTGGCTAGTAAGCTTTGCCCATTTAAGGTCATTGAACTACCCACTCCCACAGCAGCAGGCACTTGCTCATCAAAACCAGCAGCTGATTGTTCTGGAATTGTTATCTTGCTATCAGGAGCCTGAAAAGGAGCGGGTGTGGCAGAGAGAGCAAGTTGTTTACGATAGAGGCGACGTAGGATATCCGCTGTTATCATTCCAGTCCCCACACTGCTAATAATTGCAATGCCTATGTAGCGGATGATGGGTTTTGCTGAATTATCTAAAGGACTGATCAGGTCGCCGCGAGATTGACTCGGGGCGACCCAAGTGGGTACTGAGTTCGCCATGGACAGCGGTAGTGTGATCACGGCGAATGCCAGCCCTGATGACACCAATGATGGTAAGAAAATGCTACGAAAGGGAGATGAGCCCATGGAATTTAATCTGTAATCGATGAATGATAACGTAAGGTTAAGTGAATACCTGTATGGTCCCCTTAAACAATCCATCCAAAACCTCTGAAGTCAGGAGGTAGTTTAAGAAAGCCATATAACCCACGCCCCTGTTTAAACCATCCTAAACGGTTGATAAACTTAAGGGACGAATAAGTAGACTTCAGGGTAGCAATCCAAACATCAGGGTCAAGCATAATTAGAATCAATATTTTTTGAATATAAACATAGATAAAGCCTATAGATATGGACTGATTGTTCTGTAATGCGTCCATTGGAATAGGACAGGTATAAATGTTAAGGACCTTTATTCTTACTTTGGGTTCTAAATATCTAATATATTCTTAGCTCTGAATTTCTATAAATTTCTTTATTATCGACAGTGCATGGCCTATGAAACTGAATTTTCTGCTAACTCTGTTGATTTTATCTGCTGCTATGGCACCGTTGCTCCTGCGTTTGCCCCAGGTCAATAAAGCCCTCTCAAAAGCCAGCGATTCAGCTGTGGCCGTTACCCAACGGGGAGATTCCTTGGACGCCATGACCGATCCGCAGCATCCAAACTATACCTGTGTAAGCTGCGACCTACGGGGCAAAGATTTTAGTAATCAAGACCTGAGCCGTGCCAACTTCTTTGGTTCTGACCTGAGGGGGGCTAATTTTAGCAACAGTCTTTTAATCAACACAGTATTTCGTGAAGCTAAGCTGGATGAGGCCGATCTGAGCTACACCAATATGCGCGGTGCCGATTTAGAGGAAGCTAGTTTGGTCCGTGCTAATCTGCGCAATGCCAAAATCCTTCAGGGCACGCTCGAATATAGCAATCTTGAGCGGGCTGACCTGACCAATGCCGAACTGCGAGACGCTAATCTTTGTTCTGCACGATTAGTAAACAGTAACTTTAAGAACGCCAGTCTCTACGGCACCATTCTTCGGGCTGCAGATATGACCGGAGCAAACTTTAGTCAGGCCTATATGCGCTATGCCGATATGTATAACGCCATCACTAGAAGTACCCAGTTTGACCGGGCCGATATGGCCTTTGTCACCTATCCTGATGGCTCAACAGCGCATGAAGGTTATATCAACTCTGTCAATCAGGTGACCGACTGCAACATTGACGATGAGTCCAGTAGCTCAAAGTAGACATCCCAAAGCCTTGGTATCTAAGAAATACCAAGGCTGCTTCTCTAATAGCCAGAAATCTTTTAACGGTCGACTGAGCCCATAATCACATCAATGCTTCCTAAGATAGCCATGATGTCTGCTAGTTTTACTCCCCTCAATAGGCTAGGCAGAATCTGGAGATTATTAAAATCAGGGGCGCGAATCTTCCAACGCCAGGGGTAAATGCTATTGTCACCCACAATAAATATTCCCAGTTCACCTTTACCGCTTTCTAGGCGCACGTAGTGTTCACCGGTTGGAATTTTAAATGTGGGGGCAATTTTTTTGCCAATAAACTGATAGTCAAAGCCATTCCATTCAGACTTGGGGCCTTCTGCCATACGCTTGGCTTCAAGGTTTTCGAAAGGGCCCCCTGGCAGTCCCTTAAGCGCCTGACGAATAATTTTGACGGACTCCCTCATCTCGCGAACACGAATTACGTAGCGGGCAAAGCAGTCACCTGCAGTTTCCCACTGTACATCCCAATCAAAATCGTCGTAGCACTCGTAGTGATCGACTTTGCGCAAATCCCATTTAACACCAGAGCCTCTGAGCATTGGGCCCGAAAGTCCCCAATTAATGGCATCTTCACGGGTAATCGTACCTATGCCTTCCACACGGCGGCGGAAAATCGGGTTGTTGGTGATTAGCTTTTCGTATTCGTCGACCTTGGGTAGAAAGTAATCGCAGAAGTCTTCACACTTATCGACCCAGCCGTAGGGTAAGTCAGCGGCTACGCCACCAATGCGGAAATAGTTATTGTTAATTAGTCGGGCACCTGTGGCAGCTTCCCACAGGTCATAAATCATTTCCCGTTCACGGAAGATATAGAAGAAGGGGGTCTGGGCACCGACGTCGGCTAAAAATGGCCCTAACCAAAGCAGGTGATTTGCAATGCGGTTTAGCTCCAGCATTATCACTCGAATATAGCTAGCCCGCTTAGGTACTTCGATATCAGCTAACTTTTCAGGGGCATTAACGGTAATTGCCTCATTAAACATGCCTGCCGCATAGTCCCAACGGCTGACATAGGGAACAAACATTACATTTGTACGATTCTCAGCAATTTTTTCCATGCCACGATGCAAGTAGCCAATCACAGGCTCACAGTCAATCACATCCTCACCATCAAGGGTGACGATGAGACGCAGCACCCCGTGCATTGAGGGGTGGTGAGGTCCCAGGTTAATTACCATGGGCTCTGTTCTAGTTTCGAGCCGTGTCATAGAAACTGTGTCGTATTATTTCTTGACTTACTTTAGCAAGATTCTTAGCTGAAAGCTTGAATAAAAGCGAGACTCTACGGTGATGTGGACTGAATTCTTTAAAGTATTGTGGGATTGGAGTGGTCAGGGCACAAATAGTTTCCCGCTGCTGTTAATTAGCTAGGGTATGATGCAAGCTCATGTTCCATCTAGATGTTTGATCAGCGTTTGGCAAGAATTAGAACTGTCTCCTGCTGCAAATTTACTGTGCTCAGTGAGGTATTCCTGTGACCCATAATCCTGAGGCTCAGGAAACGTTGAGTTTTGTACATCAGCCAGTGCTAGCAGAAGAAGTGCTGGCGGGCTTAGATCCCAAACCCAATAGCCGTTATCTCGATGCCACAGTGGGCGGTGGCGGCCATAGTCGGTTAATTTTAGAGGCCGATTCCACTATTCATGTGGTGGCCTTAGACCAGGACCCCCAGGCCCTTGATGCGGCTCGACGGAATTTAGCGGAATTTGGTGATAGGGTAACGTTCTGGCATGGAAATTTTGCAGAGTTTAGTCCTTCTGAACAGGGGTTTGATGGTGTCCTGGCGGATTTAGGGGTGAGTTCTCCCCAGTTAGATCGCCCTGAGCGCGGGTTTAGCTTTCGGCATCAGGGAGGGCTGGATATGCGCATGAATCCGGCTCAAGAGCTAACGGCGGCGGATTTAGTTAATCATGGTTCAGAGCGGGAATTGGCGGATATTTTTTATCACTATGGTGAAGAGCGTCTCTCCCGCCGGATTGCCCGTCGGATTGTGGAGCATCGTCCTTTTCAGACCACAACGTCCCTGGCGGACGCGATCGCAGCCAGTGTCCCTGGCAAATATCGCCATGGTCGTATCCATCCGGCTACACGGGTTTTTCAAGCCCTGCGGATTGCTGTAAATCGAGAGCTAGAAGTGCTAGAGCGGCTAATTGATGTATCTCCTGATTGGCTGGTTCCCGGTGGGAGATTGGCCATTATCAGCTTTCATAGCTTGGAAGATCGTCGGGTTAAACACGGTATGCGTGATCACGAGCACCTCAAGGTTCTGACTAAAAAACCGATTACTGCCAGCGATGCTGAAATCCGCCGTAACCCCAGGGCCCGTTCTGCCAAATTGCGGCTTGCCCAACGAATTTAGGGCAATAACGCCTGGTACGGTGTCACACCAGTGAGGGTGAGGGTATAGTCAAAGCGACTATTTTGAGCCGTTTGCCAACCGACAAGCAGGCCCTGACCATCTAAAACAGGTGTCGTTCCTTGGGGGCCCACTACCGCAAAATACACATCGGTTTGAGGAATCACAAAGTTCTCAATCGAGGCCTGTAGGTTGGTTGGGTCGCTTTGAACCATTAAGCGACCGGCCTGGTTGAATAAAAATAGCTGGGAGGCACCACCGATGTAAGCGCGGGTAACTTCCAAATCCAGATTGATGGGGTCTCCAAAACGGGATAAAAAACTGTAGACCTGTTGGTCGACGTATACCTGCCCTCCCACAACGCTAAAGCCATCTGTTGTATCAATGGGGGTAGCCCAATCGGCCAGTATCTCTGGACTGCTAGCTGTCAGTTCTGTAGGGATTACATTAGCCGTTGATTCAAATCCGTCGTCTAACTCAATGATGGGGCCGGGATTTGCCAAGGTAGCAAGGGCACGGTTCCAATCTAACGGTTGAGGCGGTGGCGGTGTGGGGGCCTCCAGGGTTAGAAATAGGGGCAGGGTGCGATCGCAACTAGCTTGAACTATGGATGGAGATGGATTGAGTTGCCAAATTTGTAGCTGTCTTCTAAAGGTTAGCAATTCCTGGCGGTAAGCAGCAGATACGTCTGGTGACGCAATCAACTCGCTGGTAATTTCAATAGCGTATCCCCACTGTTGTAAACAAATGGAGCGATCTAGCCGTGCTAAACTGGCGGCCACATCATTGGAGAGAGACTGCCCATAGGCCCGCAACTCCCATCCACTCAACAAGAAAACTGTAACTGACAAACCTAGCAAGGTAGAACGCAACAAATCCATAGTTCTCCACCACCAACAGCAGCAATTCCTACGCAAACTGTACAGATAGACCATAAGGTAAAGCTACCCTCACGTCCATTGTTCCCTGGCTGGAGATACATCAAATTTGTTCGAAACAGAAAATACTTACTCCAGCTATTACCCTGGGCACCTTAATATTGGTTGGTAAATAGTTAGATGGCATCGGTGGTTATCTTTTCAAGATTGGACTCGATATGTCCCAAGAAGATATGTCCCAAGAATCAGATATCTTGCAGGATGGTATGAGTTTTGCAACTCACGAACAGCTTAAGCTCCTGGTTGTCGATGATGAACTGGATAATCTGGAGCTGCTGTACCGTACATTTAGGCGCAACTATCGTGTCTACAGAGCAAGCGGTGGCCAGGAAGCGCTGAACTGTTTGGCAAAGAATGGCGAAATGGCAATTATCATTTCCGATCAGCGCATGCCTAGGATGAACGGAACGGAATTTTTGAGCCTGACCACAGAAAAGTATCCTGACACTATCCGCATTGTCCTCACCGGCTATACCGATGTTGAGGACTTGGTCGATGCAATCAACTCTGGTCAGGTGTTTAGGTACATTACCAAACCCTGGAAACCGAATGAACTACGGGAGGTAATTGACCAAGCAGCAATCACATATCGCGTTGTTAAGCAGCGCACCTACGCCCTGTCCCAATTGCTCAAAAAAGAATCACTCTACAACTCTATTACTACAACTATCCGTCGCTCCTTGGACTATGCCGACACCCTGCAGACAGTTGTCAAAGCTCTGGGAGAAGCCTTTGATGCTGACTATGCTGTGCTATACCCAGCCAATGCCGTTGAACCTGGGAATCTGCCTCAGCCGGTTACTTACTCTAAAACGGGTGATTCCGTGGCTGAATTAGCTGCGATGGAGGCCCCTCACCAAGAACTGGTTTTAGATAAGCTTCCCTACAGAAATACAGTCTTAACTCGTCTGGCTTCTGGATTTACCTATCGAGACACATCTTTAGGTTCCATTGCTCTCTATCAAAATGGAGCGGAGTGGAACAAAACCACCATTGCTCTATTCGACAGCATCGCCGAACAGGTCGTTATGGCTATTTCCCAAGCCAAACTACATCACCACATTCAGAGACAAACCGATCAGATGCATGCTGAACTACAAGTAGCGCGTCAAATTCAGCATAATTTGCTCCATCAGGTTTGGTCAGAAATACCTGGTATTAAGATTCAAGCAGAGTGTCAGGCAGCTCGTGCCGTAGGAGGAGATTTCTATGAGGTATTTATCCATCCCCAGGGTGATGTTTGGTTAGCCGTAGGGGATGTTTCTGGAAAAGGTGTGCCCGCTGCTCTGTTTATGGCCAGTGCTATCTCACTGCTGCGGCGAGAATTGTCTGCCAGCCAATCACCCAATCCTGAAATTGTCATGGCCAATCTCAACGCAACCTTAAATGCTGATTTAGTTAACAACGAACACATGATCACCATGGTGCTGGTACGCTATACCCCCACCAGCAAAGAACTCGTGTACGCCAATGCAGGTCACATTTATCCGGTTGTATGGTCGCAAAAAAGCATTATGGAGGGAACTGCCCCATCCCCTCAGCCTACTTATCTAAAGAATGGCAATAGTGTTCCTTTGGGAATTCTACCTAAATGGTGGACTAAGGCCGGTCGTTTAACGCTTAAGGAGGGAGATGCTCTACTGTTAGCCAGTGATGGAATTACTGAAGCAACCATTACCGTCGATGGTAAACGGACCATGCTTAATCAAACAGGTTTATGGCAGCTACTTTTGGAGCAAACGTCTGGGTTAGATCTTAAGCATCTATTGGCTCAATTGAATACAACAGACAATGAACAGGATGACGATCAGACCATATTGTCTTTGGAGGTAGCGTTTTAATTCATGAAAACTGAACTCGCTATCCCCAGTGATTTAAAGTTTCTAGCTGTTGTTGAAGACTGGTTACTCAGTTCGCTTAAGGCTGAACTCGGTACAGCAACTGAGCTGGATTGGAAAAAAGTTGAAAGTCGATTGCGCTTGGTCATTGTCGAAGTTTATTCCAATATTGTGCGCCATGCCCATCAGGATCGTCCCGATGTGCCAGTTGTTTTACGTCTAGGTGTTGAAGGTAGCTTTCTATCTCTAAAGGTCTGGGATGAAGGCCATGGTTTTGATATTCGTGAGTATCGTGCCCCTAGCCCCAGTGAGCCTCAAGAAGGTGGCTATGGTTGGCTGATTTTGCACCAGCTTATGGATCGTGTGGATTACCAACTGCGGGTTGGGGATGGCCGTAACTGTTTGACCCTAGAAAAAGATTTAGGTTTAAAGCTTGACTATCCAAAGTAAGCCGTTGCTGATTTGGATAGCGAAATATCCTAATGGATCAGGGCATTGGCTACACCAATAATTTATTTCTTACAAAACCAGAGAAAACATTGATCGGAAGATTGGTTTGTACCCAACCCGCTCATGTGCAATCCGTTATCGGTTTGGGTTTCTAATAGACTGCGCAGGGCAACTCCCCGAGGACTTTCTTTAATATCGTTGGAGATAATCAAGCCACAAATACCCTGAGGAGCTAAAAGATTAAAACAACGCTCGATAAACAGCCAGTGTCGTCGTAGCTGAGTACGTTGACGTTTACCTTTGAGCAGCGGGCTTTGGTGATCGTATTGGGGAGAGCGATAAAAGTAATCGCTTACTAGCGCATACTGATTTTGATAAAACAGCCAGGCGTCAGCAATGTCCGAATCAATAGTGAGTAGTGAGCGTTTAGCTGTTTTGAATGTACTGGTGTCAATATTTTTTTCCCTCGCCAAATCATAAAAATGTTGAAGAAATTCTTGAGTAGTTGGTCTAAATACTCCTTGGGGCGGTCTGGACACAATCACATTAAAGCCGTTGGTCTGTTCTAAAACATGGCTAAAGTGATAGCCCCAGTGAAAGGGGTGCAATACAGTGAGATCTTCAATGCGAAGTAACCGTCGTCTGGGGGATTCGCTGAGCTGAGTTGCTTTGAACTGAATACCTAAGGTTTGACTAAACTCATTCAAAAGTAATTGGTTAAGCTTGGCTTGGGCTTGGGCATCAAGTCGGTCAATTTGATCGCGAAAAAATTCAAGCTGTGCATAGTGAGGAATGTCCTGTTGCAGCTCCTCTAACAAATAGGCTTGAGAACGATAATGTTCAAGGGCAATATTCTTCTCTGAAAGAATGGTGTGATAATTTTCAGCTGCTAAGGGTTGTAGTAGATTGCCCTGTAGCAGGGTTTCGGTGGAGCGCAATCGATCAAATCCAGCTTCATCCACCCGAATAAACCCTACCAGGCTATTGCCCATAACAATGTTGAAGTCCAGATTGGGTAAGGGTTCAATATCTTTTGGTCGTTGGGCAATGGTTACTAGTCCCAGAAGAAGTTGAAGACGAGCAATATCGACAACAGCTGGGTTGAGATCGACACCATAGAGACCGTATTTAAAGATGCGACGGTAGATAGTCTGCAACAGGGATGGGTGTTCACTGAGCAGTCCTTTGAGCCAAATATCAAGCTGGCTATCCTCGCAGTGGTTGAGTTGCCCAATCACTACACTGTAAACGTCCATCAGCTGCTGCTGCAGGGTGGTTAACAATGTGCCCACACCACAGGCTGGATCAAGTACCGAAAACTGAGGCAAAATTCTCTGGACGAGCTGACGTAGATGATCGGTGTGGCCGCAGAAAAGAATATCCCAAAAGTCAGGTGTAGATGGCTCTGGTTCAAGGTCTAGATGGTGGAGCATAAACTGATTAATGACTAGATCACAGTAGCTGCCATCAGTATCGGAGATACCCTTGTTATTACCCTTTTTGTTGTTGTCGAGCGGTTCAGTTAGCACCTGTTCAAATGCTGACCCTACCGTGCTAGTTAACCAACTGCTGCTAATCTGTTGCCATAGTGGGGACTCAAACCAGACCAAAATAGATTCAAAGGCTACGTCTACAATATCGATGTTGGTATAGCGTTGTTCTAAGGGATGGGTATAGAACACATCACCGAGATAGGGAATTTGGCCCATCCAGCTGACCCGTCGAGGACGCTCCAGCATAGGCAATGAAAAGCCTTGATTAAACAGGGGCTGGAGTACCTGCTGAAAAAAGATATTAGGCTTTTGCTGCTGACTTTTGCCCAGTTGATTGTGGAGATACCAGATGTCACCATCGAGTAGTTTTTGTTGTTGCATCACATGGACAATGATCAGACGCTGCAACAGCACAGCTCCATACCGACGTCGATCGTAGCTGTCATTGATACCCGTAATGCAATTGCTCAACTGATCTAGCTGCTGCCGTAGCTGTTGAGTAAACTCAACACGGCAGATCGGCTGTGGTTGTAAATTAAGGGCTCCTGAATCAGGGGTGTAATCAGCCAGGTAGCTAAGCCGGGGCCGCCATCCTGCTAGTGGTTGTTGGGCAATCAACACCAGAGACTGAAAAAGTTCAGGACCGCTTTGCCAGTACCAAAGACTGCGATACCGTTGGCGATCGATAAAAATAATCAGGGGCTGGGGATATTTTTTATGGATGGACTGATACAGTCTGGCTTTAAGCTTTATACTTAACTCCTCAGCTGCATTGAGCTTGATTTCCCAAACTCTGGTATCGCTTCGTTGGGCAATACAGCAGGCGCGGTAAGAATGATTAAAGGCGCGTGTTGCGATCACACGTCCCTCTGACGGAGCCATCCACCCCAGTACCTCTCTAAATAATGTAGCCAGATCTAGAGACTGCAAACATGTCTCCGCCTGCTGCATATCGAAGCCCATGACCGCTGATGATAAAAAGAAAAACCTGCTACAAAATCAGCCAGATTTGGCTACCTGCTCAGCTTTTTGTCGAAACCGTTCTAGGTCAGCCTGCAGAGTGGAGTCTACAATTCGTCGCAGCCAGCCAATTTCCATAAATCTGGCCAACACCACTGGTACCGAATAGGACAGGGTCATTTTCACTGAGCTATTGCCCTGGTGATGTCCATAAAAGCGAATAGCGCCACGATTGGGTAAACCATCCACCGATTCCCACTGCAAGATTTGATTTGGGATCACTTTAACTGTACGCGATAGCCAGGTAAACTCCCACACGCCGGATGCAAGCTTCCAGCGGGAGAGTTCTGGCTGATCTGCTAACAGCTCCACTGAATCAATCCATTTCATCCACTGGGGCATCTGTTCTAGATCTGACCATAGGGCCCACACCAAATCTATGGGAGCCTCCACATCAACATATACGCTGTGCTCAAGCCAATTTGCCATGGGGGGCTATCAATATGAACAACTGCAAGGCGGCTACATTCCCATGATTTCATAGCCAGAGTCAACGTACAGAATCTGTCCGGTTACCCCTGAGGCTAGATCACTACACAGGAATGTCGCAGCGTTACCTACCTCCGCTTGGGTGACCGTACGACGTAGGGGAGCGACTTCTTCTACATGGTGAATCATATCTAGGATTCCGCCCACCGCCGAGGAGGCCAACGTCCGAATCGGTCCGGCGGAAATGCCGTTCACGCGAATATTATTGGGTCCCAACTCGGCTGCCAAATAACGGACATTCATCTCTAGAGCTGCCTTAGCAATACCCATCACGTTATAGTTCGGGACTACGCGAACGCCCCCTAGATAGGTCAGCGTAACAATGCTGCCTCCTTCGCTCATCAATACCTTGGCCTGTTGAGCCAGTTTCACTAAAGAGTAGGCACTAATATCAAGAGCAGTTTGAAAACCCTGGCGGGAGGTGTCAGAAAAATCACCCGTGAGGTCATCGCGGTTGGCAAATGCTAGACAGTGCACTAAAACATCCAACTTTCCCCAGTCCGTTTTGACGGCATCAAACGTAGCTTGGACCTGCTCATCATTCTGTACGTTACAGGGCAGAAACAGACTGGGATTGAGAGGCTCCGTTAAGTCCCGCACCTTCTTTTCCATTCGCCCCTTTTCATCGGGGAGATAGGTGACGCCAATGTTAGCGCCGGCTTTGCTCAGCTGCTGGGCTATTCCCCAAGCGATAGAACGATTATTAGCAATGCCGGTTACCAGGGCATTTTTTCCAGTCAGGTCTAACATAATAGTCGGGTGGAGCTGTATCGAGAATTAACTTAATTCGGTGATGCCGTTGGCACGGCCCATAGGAGCATACTGAAAAATGGGTCCCTATGGATAGCCTTGCTATTGACTCAGCTGGCTTCCCGTTAATCGACTATCCGAATAGTAAGAAAGCAAAGTTTAGTATAGCAGTATACAAAAAACCCGGCGGACATGGGTTTTATTGGTCTAAAGTCAGGAAACCTTACTAATTAGCACTGAATATATGATTTTTATTGATCGTATTGAGGTGTTGACTGCTAAGCACCAGAGTTGGCTTCAATGGTCAATTTTGTGCCTGCTAGCTACTATTTAGTGAGCTGGCTTTACTCCTGAAATCTAAGCGTATTCTCTACACAGCAACTGTTAATTTCGTTTTGACATAGCTTTGCAAACTGATAAGTCAGCACTGGCGCTATCGCCCACCTCCACTACCGTGACTACAGAGAAACCTCTTGCCAATTTACTCAGGCAGCTATCCACTGGCTCATTTCCTCCTGTAGCCGAAACTTACGAGCGCGGTAAGACAATATTCTTTCCTGGCGATCCGGCTGAGCGAGTCTACTTCCTGCTCAAGGGGGCTGTCAAGCTCTCCAGGGTTTATGAAGCAGGTGAGGAGATTACTGTTGCTCTCTTACGAGAAAATAGCGTTTTTGGTGTTCTTTCCTTACTGACGGGCAATCGTTCCGATCGTTTTTATCATGCCGTTGCCTTTACGCCTGTTGAGCTGATGTCGATGCCGATTGAGCAGGTTAAGCAGGCTTTAGAGGAGCATCCGGAACTGTCTATCATGCTATTACAGGGGCTATCGTCACGTATTTTGCAAACTGAAATGATGATCGAAACCCTGGCTCATCGTGATATGGGGTCTCGCCTCGTCAGCTTTTTGTTAATTCTCTGTCGGGATTTTGGGGTGCCCAGTACCAGTGGTATCACCATCGACTTGAAGCTTTCCCACCAGGCTATTGCTGAAGCAATTGGCTCCACTCGGGTCACTGTGACTCGTCTATTAGGGGATCTGCGTCAGGACACTATGATATCTATTCATAAGAAAAAGATAACGGTTCACGATCCCGTTGCCCTGAGTCAGCAATTTGCTTAGAGTACTCGATTGTTCGCTCACCACAGTGACGAACAATCGAGTACTCTATACGAGAGCCTGCTTAGGGGCTGCTGCTCAACGGGATGGACGTTGTTAGATGGATGTTGGTTTAATCCTGATTGCGACCGTGCTCGTCCTCGGTGGCCTCATTGCCACGCTAGGCGATCGCATTGGTATGCGAGTAGGAAAAGCTCGTCTCTCTTTATTTAGTCTCCGCCCGCGTCAAACGGCAACCATGGTTAGTATTTTGACCGGCAGTGTGATTTCTGCATCTACGTTAGGACTGCTGCTGATTGCCAGTGAGCAACTGCGTAAAGGGCTGTTCGAGTTTGAAGAAATCCAGGCAAATTTATCGGCAGCTCGAAATGCGTTAGAAAGTACTCAAACAGCTAAATCTCAAGTGGAAGAGGCCCTAAATACGGTCACTCGCCAAAAGATTGATGCTGAAGGTGAGCTGATCGAGGTAATTGCATCTTTGGATGAAGCCACCGAGCGTGAAACAATTATTCGAAGGCGTTTGGGACAAACCCAAACGCAGCTTGGGTTTGTGTCCCAGCAAACTGAGCGACTGAAGGCAGAGATCAGTCGTTTACAGAGGGATCGTCAGGTGCTGCAACGTCAGCAGACTGAGGTACGGCGACAAATTACCCAACGTGATCGTGCTCTAGCTGAACGTGATCAAGAATTACAGCAGCGAGATCGTTCGATTGCCCAACGGGAAATCGCGCTTGAAAGACTGAGAACAGAGCAAGCCTTTTTGGAGGACGAAATTCAACGTCTAGAGTCTGAATTTCTGAAATTGCGGGCTGGCAACGTGGCCATCAGTCGCAATCAAACCCTAGCCTTATTGATCACCCGACCCCAGTCCACTGCAGCAGCTACAGCTGAAATAGAGCAGCTGCTAGCCGAAGCTAATCGGCTGGCATTGAATGAAATCTGGCCTGATGCCCCTGATAGGGCTGTCCAGATTTTACGGGTTGATCCCCAGACTGTGAGGAGTATCGCTAGAGATATTATCGATGGTCAGCAATATGTGATCCGAGTTGGCGTTTCTGGTAATTACGTCGTTGGTGAGCCCTGTGTAGTTCAACAGGAAGAGCCTCCCTGTGTGGAAATCTCTTTACAAGCAAAACGTAACCGGATTGTTTTTGAGCAGGGAGAAACTCTGGCTCGTGTTCCTATTGAAGCAGCCTATCCCAGTACGCCCTCTTTGATAGAAGCGTTACGCACTTTGGTAACCAGTGCTCAAATTAGGGCTAGCTTAGAGGGCATCATTATTGTCGATAACCCTCGGGTGGCCGGTGGTTTTAGTAAGCCGGTCATTGACTTTCTCAATCAAGTACAAAACTACGGAACGCCCCTAGATATTGAAGCGGTAGCGGGCAAGCAAATTTTTACAACCGGCCCCCTAGCGCTAGAACTTGTTGCCAGCCGCAATGGCCAGCGACTATTTCAAACTCAGCTCTCAGCTCCATCAGGGGATGAGCCATCGAGGTGATGTGATCTATTACCACGGATTTACTCAAACGGTTATTGTCGAAATCTCAAGCAAGTTTATATTTTGTTTGCGGATAGTAACTATATAAGGCGGTAATTCCTTTATGGATTTTTTAGCGTCTAAAATAAAGCTTAGATTTTTAATAAAATCTTTTGACGCAGTAGAACGCTTTAAACGAATTGATGTGGTGAGAACGGTGGACAACAGTTGTCACCACAGTTCAGGGTAAGCACTGTCCATAGTTAATATTCGATTAGTATTCGCGGTCCATTTGACCTATCGTCAAGCCAGTTTTAGCCCCTTTCGTTAAGCAGCTAGTACTTAGTGCACTGAGCTTTAGTTGGCAGAGGCATTTACAACGTTGATCTTTACCTCTATTGGGAGGTAGCTAGCATTGTTAATGTTTCATCCATAAATCACTGGTAATCAAGCTGTTTTAAACCCATCCCATTGCAGCCGGAGCATTACGCCATGAAATTTGAGGACATTTATCAGTTTTTTGAAGATCCACCGCCTCTATATCTCAACAAAGAGTTAGCTGTATGTTACGTGCTTTCAGTACTGATACGCCGCGACTCTTACGGGACTGAACTCATCCACGCGATTGAAAATGAGTATCCCGACTACCGCCTTTCAGATACTGTGCTCTACAGTGCCCTCAAATTTTTAGAGAATCAGGGTGCCATTATGGGGTACTGGAAAAAAGTTGAAGGTCGGGGGCGTCCTCGACGCATGTATCGCCTACGTCCCGATTGGCAGACTAAAGCTCGTGAGCTAGCTGAGCTTTGGCAGCGCTATATTTTGGGTCAGCGGAATACTACTCCCAGACGCCGGGCGATGAGTTCTTAGGGACGTTGCGATCTCATTCTAAACGGCTATAAGCAGCAGCTACTGGGGTATAGTCAATGTGACTCCAGTAGTTGCTGTTTTCGTTTGCCAGGATAGCTATTGTGGAAAGTGCCGTTAGTCAGTCAACCTTCTTCCTCACGATGCTGTTGGGAGTGGGTTTGCTCTTTTTTATTAAAGCCTCTACCAAAGATCGAACTGAAATTGCTGAGTTTACTACGACTCAATCCACCGATCTATTACACCAAAAGCTAGTTGACTATTTTCAGAACCGTGCCTATCGCTTAATGGCAGATTCCGCAGAAGCAGACTCTTCAGAACCAGATGGCTGGGTCAAGCTGGTTGGTTTAGTTAGACCAAGTGTATTTCTGGCTATTTTTCTGTCCTTTTTAGCGGCTGTTGCCCTAATGTGCTTTGCTCTGGTACTGACTACCCTATTTAGCAACTATGGCCCTGTTTTTTTTGGCTTGATTTTATTGTCTCCGATTGTAGCCATCGCCTATTGGAAGCAGGCTGAACGGGAAGAGGAAGTTGCGTTTCGCATCAATGATGCTAAGGAAAAAAGCACCTTAACCGTACAGGGACACCGGGATGAAATTATTCAGCTGAAAGCCAGCGACCTGTTTAAATCCCTGTAAGTTTTGCTGGAGATGTCTCTGCCAGGGGGGTGGACACAAGCTAATTTGGCAAAAAAGACTAATCTTTTTCGCTAAGTATGAAAAATTCCCGCCAAAAAGGGAGGCGCAAATGTTACGCCTCCCTGGTAATCTTTTATAGGTTTTGTTTGAACAGGTTAAGTGCTACCAATGCACTTAACCTTTACTACTTTTAGCCAAGAACAGCTTCTTCCTCTTCACCAATCAAAGCACGAAGGCTGGGGAACAAGAAATGGTTCTCTTCGACATACTGTGCACCAAACAGTCCCTTTTCTGCCCAAAAGTACCGGTCAGTGGTATGCTCGTTACGTTTAACCAGCAACACAGCAGGTGGTTGAATACCTTCGGAGTGGATAAAATTACGAGCTGCCGTGACAGGCTTAGCTTCCCCACTCTCAATGCTGTATTGAGGAACTGATTCTAGAATACGACGCCCTTCAAGGCGGCGACGGCTTTTCCGTTTGCGTCTCCGTGCCAAGTTGGTTGACCTCCCATGGATAATTTGAATAACGGATTCGTGTATTGATAGTTACAAAAACACTTAACCCAGCAAAGTATATCGGTTGTGCCTTAGATTTTCAACTTCTCTTAAAATTGTGGTGTCTCTACCTAAAGTGTGCCGGTGGCCTCAATCTTAAAAAATGAGCGCAGCACGACGCTTCACAAGTTTTCTGGTTATCTTGATAAAAATTAAAATTTAAATAATTTTTATCCGGATTAGGGAAATATCAATCCCATCCTTCCATTGATCGATTCAAGGCAAAATTATGCCAGCCAGTGCCGAACTAGTAGATCTATGTCAGGCTCACCTGCAACTATTACGCCGTACATTTGGCGAGGTGTCGTCTGTCATCTATCTCACTATCGGTATGGATCCGGAGTCTGAACCTGTATTAGTACCCATCGCTCAAGTCCCAGAATCGAGTGAGCTTAACGACTCGCTTAATCCCGTGAGGAGCGTTCTACCAGCCTCGGAGACCCTATCCCCCGGAGAGCTAGTGGAGAGTTCAACGTCGGATGCAGCGGTAGAACGTTTAGTTCTACCGCTTATGCATCAGGAAATAGTCATGGGTGTTTTGGTCATGCTGCGTTCGGACCGCCCCTGGCAAGCGAGTGAACAGCAGTACCTTCAAACGGTGTCAGCAAGTCTCGCAGCAGGCTGTTTTTTAGACCGACAAAATCAATGGCTGCGCCAGCGGTTAAAAACAAAGCAAGCCTTACAAGGCGAGCAATCAGAGGTTTTTCACAACCTACTCCATCAATTTCGAAATCCTTTAACAGCCATCGGGACGTTTGGTAAACTCATGTTGCGCCGTCTTTCCCAGGATGATCCTAACTATCGTCTAGCTGATGGCATTGTACGTGAAAGTCAACATCTCAAGGAACTAGTCGTTGATTTTGATGCGGCCGTCGATATTGGTGATGCTGACTTAGCGCAGGAGGTTAATCTTCCTCGGTTGCCAGAAGGATCTGATGCTGGGTTACAAAAGCCTCTTTTGCCGGCGTTAGGTCGCTCATTGGAGCCCATTCCTCAGTTTCTAGTAGATGTGCTGCATCCTCTAATCACGGTTACAGTGGCCGCTGCTAGTGAACGACATCGGCAATTTTGGCATTCACCCGTTGAACATTTTTCTGAGGAGTTAGTCGTGGTGGATGCTCAAGCATTGCAGGAGGTCATTGCTAACTTGCTAGACAATGCCTTTAAATATGCCCCACCCCAGGCATGGGTTTGGCTTTTAGGGGGATTGAGCAAGGAGAATTTTCTGGGGGTGGTTGTGGGAGATAGTGGTCCTGGGATTCCAGCAGAGGATCAGACCCATTTATTTGAACGACATTACCGGGGAATACAGGCCCAGGGAAAAATCGCTGGTACAGGTCTAGGTCTGGCCATTGCCAAGGATCTCATTACCCAAATTGGGGGGGCTATAGAGTTAGTCAGTCCGGTTTGGCCACCTGAATGGTCTGATAGAAGTGCACCTCCATGGATACCCCTACCTCTGCAGCAGCATGTGTCATCTAATGGCGGCACGGTATTTATTGTGTGGTTGCCCCTTATGAAGGCTTAGAGGTGGTTGAACTGGTCGGTCTATTGCCCGCTGTACGGACGGACATTACCCGACGCAACGTATCAAACCAAAAGCTGGATCCCATGGAAACGGCAACTCCAGTAACAACCCATCCCAACCATTTTCGTGGTATCGGAAATGGCCAACCGGTCTCTAGCGTCTTTTGTGATTTCAGTAGCTCAGGGGAATATCCCAAGGGAAGAGCGTAGTCTGACAATGTGGTTTGTACGGCATCTCCGAGGGATTGGAGATCATCACTCAGAGTGTCGGTGTCGGTGTTAGATCCTGAGGACAGCATTGTCTCGAGAGGGACTTGATCAATGGTTTGGATGACGCTGGCTCGTACAGCTTGATCGACAGTTAATCGGTTGGCAATGTAAAACGTATCGGCATTAACCGCCACTGCAATAATTACACCGATTAAAATGCCGACTATTTTGGCATTGCGGCGATAAACGCCTCCCGCTCGATCCATGCCTCGATCGTACCAATGCTCTACTTCCTCCTGTAACAGTTTGAGCTGATCGTCTGTCGCTCCAGCCCGTTGATGGACTCGTTCGGCTAATATGTCTAGACTTTCCTGCAGCCTTAGCGGCAGCCTATCCTCAAGATTTTGCCGAATATGACGGATATAGGCGAATTCTTCAGACTGTGATTCGCTATGGGTAGTTGAGTGGTCTATGAGGGAGAGGAGTTCTTTTAAGGTGGGTTGGAGCTGTCGGACTAAGCCTTCTGTCATGTCCATACCGCCCGCTAGCTGCGATCTCAAATATCCTAATCGCCGCAAAAATGCCTGGGTGGCCCCATAGCTCTCAGGCAAAACCTGAGCCCCCTGATCGGCAAAATGATCCAGTTCTGCCAGCACCTGATCCGCAATTTGAGCAAGACCGGTGCGACCCGTCCGATAGTCTGAAAATATCTTTTCCAGGGACGCTTCCAAATTACGCAGCTCAACATCCAGCAAAGACCCATCGCCAATGGCTGCCCTTAGGGTGTGGATAGTATCTCCTAGAGGCAGCATAATGCGTTCGTGCAGCAACCGTTTCAGACGAGTTTCCACTACTGATTGTTGCAGCCCTTCTAACTGCAATGTCTCCAACAGAGTGGTTGCAAATGCTTCAGATGGAATATAAGAAGGACCGGATGTCTCTTGACCAAACACATTGCGAGTGCGACTTAGCAATCGATAGACCCTCCCAATACCGTGGATCAGCTGCCGGGCTGAGCGGGCAATGATGCCCTGGGCCTCGTAATTTAAATCCCTCACCATGGGACTGTTGTAAAGCTGATCTGCCAGTCTGCGTGCTAATCGAATCTCATCAGACTGACCCCCTGCCAACAGCTGCTCTATCGAATACTTGAGATGCTCGGCCCGCCACTGCAGCAAAGTACTAATAATTTCCTGTACTTCACTCGCAATTAACCCCAGGGCCATGTAAACAAATATCAACCCGAGGGCAACATCTAAAACTACTGGCAACCCCATAATGTCTCTGAATAAAAGCTAAGAAATCAGCCAATTAATACTGACATGATGCCGATAATTCTATTCATCAGCATCGTCGTCACCATCAACATTAAGCTGCTTTAAGCGAATGTGCTTACGACCTAAGGAAATTTCAAATTCATCTCCAGGCTTTAAACCCATCTGCTTTGTATAGGCAGCACCAATTAATAAATTACCGTTAGATTGCACAGTAATTCGATAGCTTGCACTACGACCACCTCGACCATTACCCGTTTGAATACTGTCTAATTGAATACCTTCGGCATCAATAAGCGCATTCATAAATTTCATCATGTTCACACGGACAACGTCATTCTTTGTCACCGTGTAATATCCACAGGCTTTAGCCTTTTCCTCTCTAGAGAGATGCTCTAAGTCTTTAACTTTCTTAAGTAATGTCTTACCAGTTAATGGATTTGAATTTGACGGTTTAGCCATTCACCCACATCTCTAACATGAACACGTTTAGAAAACATATAACGAGCAGAATCATACATGATTAAAATACGTTTGTGCACGCTGTTTGAATTTATTTTTTGATAATTGTATTAAGAGTTGATTTACTTCGTAATTTCCTTAGAGTCTAACCATTGTGGAAACTTCTTATATTAACTTTGCTCTAATTCTCTCTGGCTTATTCTATCGACATTGGAACCGATTTACTCTTTTTCTAAATGACAAACTCGGTTGAGTATCTATCCCAAACATGAAACTTACAACTCGCGGACATTACAGTGTAAAAGCCATGCTCGATCTGAGTTTGCAACCTCATTTGGCATCGGTCAAACTAATAGCCCAACGCCAAAATCTTCCGGCACCTTACTTAGAAAAACTGCTTATTCAACTTCGTCGAGCGGGGCTAGTTGAGTCGGTACGAGGATCGCGAGGAGGATATCGCCTAGCTAAAGCGCCAGGTCAAATTTATCTAGGTCAAATTTTGGATGCTGTGGGAGAACCGATTACCCTGCTAGAGCTAACATCCTCTGCAAAAGCAGAGGACTGGGTCACGCTTACTCTGTGGCGGCGACTGCAAGAAAGACTAAGGGAGGTTTTATTCAAAATCTCGTTAGAAGAGCTTTATTACGATGCTCGTAGTTGGCAGGCTGCTCAAGGTGAAGATACAAACTTCATGGTTTAAACCTTGCCAAAGATTAGCTCTTCGTTATGGTTAATAAACTGAGCGTTGTTAATTTTTGGGATGCCTTAATTTGTTAGGGCTAATTGGCAGCTAGTAAAACGCGTAGGCATAATCCTAAGGTTAATAGCGACTGCGTTCACCTCTCGCCTTAACTATGGCCGATCAGGTAGTTGAAATTCTCTCTGCAGAGTCAATTCGTCGTACTCTAAACCGTCTGACCTCTGAAATTATTGAACGGACCGACCAGCTGGCTGACCTGGTCCTGGTGGGTATTCATTCCCGCGGTGTCCCCCTAGCCCATACCATTGCTCAACAAATAGCGCGGCTTGAAGGGATCCAGGTCCCCGTGGGTGAACTGGACATTACGTTTTATCGAGACGATCTAGATAAAATCAGCACCCGCACTCCAGCTAAAAGTGCAATGCCCTGTGATTTAACTGGGAAGAAAGTGGTGTTAGTGGATGATGTTATTTTTAGCGGACGGACTATTCGAGCTGCTCTCAACGCCGTTATTGACTATGGTCGTCCTGATTTGGTGCGGCTAGCTGTGCTGATCGATAGAGGCCATCGGCAACTGCCGATTCATCCTGACTTTGTTGGCAGGGATTTGCCCACTGCCCGTGAAGAAGTGGTCAATGTTCAGATTGTTCCCATTGATGAGAAGGATACGGTGGAGCTGTTAAAGCCCGGCTAGGTTTAGCTGGTAGAACTTAGCCAGGTGGTCGACACCCATTCTGGGGGATATAGGCCAAGCCAGGCCAAATTTTGGGTGTAATAGGCGGAGTCTCCATCCCAAAAATCATTGGAGTCGCTGAGGGTGAGCTTGTTTGCTCGAATGGATTCGGCTAGCTCAGGGTTTAAGTGGCGCGCTGCCTGATAAACCATGGCATATTGGGAGGTGGCATCGTAGTCAACCATTGCCTGACCCGCTAAGTCAATCTGGGCGGGCAGCTGTTGAGACTGTTGCCATTGCTCCAGTAGGACTGTCAGGTGATCGCTGAGATAGTGACCGGCTGGAGCAGACTCAAACCAGCTTAGATCCAGGGCTATGCGCCACCAGACACGATAGGCATCAAATCCATACAGACTCTTGAGAGGAGCCGTAGCTGGCAGGGCGCGATAGTGGGGGGCCTCACTGTGGAGCAACACCCAATCGCTGGGCAGGCCCAGTTCTGAAATCTGGGAGCTGCCCTCTAGCATTCTGTAGCCGGTGTGTACTAGTTCTAACCAGTCGCGCTTGCGATCGCGATCGACCTGAGCAAATAGCCGAAAGGCATAGGGGGCAACATAGGACGGGTTCAGGTACCAGGTATCCGAGGTGGTGTGGAAAGCATCCAGGGGACCCGGCAGCAAATAGCGTCCGGACAGGTCATCAGTCAGTGAAATATCGACCGTGGAAAACTCCCAAATATCCTTGAGTTTGATTTTAGCCAGGGTTAAATAGGCCGGTTTTTTCCAGCGACGAGCCGCCATAATCAATGCTGTTGCCGCATCAATATCGGCATCGGTGGCAAAGTTGGCATCCAGAATCCCCCATTTTTTTGCCTCTCCAGGAGCCGCGTCAGGTCCCCATTTCCAGGCCCAAAGATGATCGAGCAAGACCCCATCATCATCGTATCGGGCCAAATTGTTCTCTCCCCAGTTCAGGACTCGTTCAAAGCTTTCAGCATCATCAATTAGCACCGCTCGCAACATAGCGTAGGCCTGGCCTTCGGACGTGGTGCGCTGGTCGTCATTTTCCCAATCGATCACCCGACCATCCGTTTGAATAAAGCGATCGCGATACCGTTGCCAGGTGGTCTCAAAAAAAGGCCGATCCACCGTTGAGGCGGCAGCCGCGATATTGATGGTGGGCGGTAGCTGGGTGGGTAGTTCGTAAACAGCCTCTGACCTCACTGGTAACAAGAAGCAGCTTGAAATTGTAATATTGGTTACCAGACCCATCAGTGCAAAACAACTCCAGCGCTGCATTCGCCGAAAAAATGCCGTTGACACCATTGTCATTCCATCCTTATGTCTGGCTTATGGTTGTGTTCTCCCAATCGGTGGACCATCCCTTTTGTGGAGATGCCTTAAACCATCGGGGGTAGTCTTCTATTTCCCTATCCTGGCACAGCGCTTAAAAAACATGTCGAGTCAGCAGCGTAGGTTACCTCTAAAATTCCTACGCTGCTGATAATACAAACGGTTTAATACCGCTCCCAAACAGGCTGGAAACCCCGATGCAATAGCATGCCTTCCTTGATCAGGCGTTCCTGACGTTCAAGGCTAACACTGGCAGGGACTTGACTCTGCAGGGCATTGATTTCCTCTAGCGCCTGCAGAGGCCGATCTTGAGCTACGGTCAAGCTAATGGAGGTCTGACGCAGATTGATATCGTCGGGGGCTAGCTCAATAGCCTGGTCATACAGACGGCGAGCCTCCTGATAGCGCAGCTGCTGGAATCGCACCCCAGCCAGACCGACAATCGCCTCGAACTGCTCAGGATTGCGCTCTAACAAGGTGTTGTAAGCATTGGCCGCTGTGGATAGCTCACCGGTATCTTGGGCAATCTGACCCTGGAGCAGATAAACCTCTGGGGCATCGGGATTTTCAGCCACCAGCTGTGCCGCTGCTTGATTGGCCGCATCCGGATCGCTCATGGCCAGGACTTGAATTTGTCGCTGGCGGATCACCAGTGAGCCTGGATTGGCCACTAGCAAAGACTCATACAGCTCACTACGGGCCGGATCGGCGGGTAGGGCACCAACAAGACTGTACAGTTCAGGTGGTTGTTCATTGGCAGGATGGGTAGCCAACCACTGGTTTAGGACTGATTCAGCTGTTTCTACTGAAATAAACTTGCCCTGGTAGGCCAAACTGGTCTGGCCCAGGATTTTGGTGTCGTTTCCGGGATTAAGGGCAATAATTTCATCATAGAGGGCTAGCGCCTCGGCGTAGCGACCTTGCCCTTGATAGATACCGGCTAGACCTTGCAAAGCACCGGTCTGAACCTCATAACTGCTAGTGGGGTCGTTAATCAGCTGCTTATAGATGACGATACTGGTATCAATATCGTCCTGACGGCGGGCTTGTTCAGCCTGAAACAGCAGCACCGCAGGGTCATCTCCGGCATAGAGTTGTAGCTGTTCCTGGGCCAGATCTAGCTTGTTTTGTTGCAGATAAATCTGACCGAGACGATAGTGGAGAAACGGTTCAGCTGAAGTGGCTACTAGTACATCTTGATAAAACGGTATGAGTTCTGCATCGGGGGGATCAAGCTTAGCCAAACTGCGGGCAATGTAGCTCAGCTGGGTAGGATTATCAGGCAGGGTGATAGCCAACAGGCGCTGCCGCAGTTCCTGGGCCGAAATTTGGGCCAGCTGCCGTTCCCAGATAGTGGTTTGCACGTAGAGACTAACGTCATCGGGATACTGGGCCGTTAGCTGTCGATAAGTGGACAGCGCAATGGGCTGACTGCTGGAGTAACTGCCAAGGGCATCAGCAGCTTCGCGGGCAGTACCGACCGTTAAGTTTGACCCTGCTAGCACCTCTTTATAGGCAGCTATTGCCCGAGTTTGAACAGCTGGATCATTGGTGTAGAGACTCATGCCTCTGAGGGCCCGGGCTACAACTAGGGGCTGTCCTTGAATGGTGTCGAGTAGGGTCAGACCACGCTCATACTCACCATTGGCCGCATAGGAATTGGCTAGGGCTGCTTTAAGCTGGAGCTGCTGATTGGGGTCACCATTGGTATCTAGAAAGGGCTCCAAAACCTGGACGGCGGTATCGACCTTGCCCTGTTGCTGGAGGGCAAAGGCATAGGCCTGGGCCTCATAAATTTTTAGCACCTGACCTGAGTTGACATAGCCGTCAAACAGGTCAACAGATTGGGCGGATCGTCCACCGTAGGCGTAAACCTGGGCTGCACCCACTTGCACCTCTGGGCTGTAGGGCTGCTGTAGGGCAATGTCATAATCAGCAACCGCTTCACTGAGGCGACCATCATAGAAAAACAGCAGTGCCCGTCGAGAGCGAACTTCCCCATCTAGCTCATAGCCAGGCTGCTCTAGCAGTGTAGTTAGAGCTTCAATACCAACGCTGCGCCACTCGGGACGATAGCCGCCGAGCACACCAAGGGTGCTAAGCGCCTCAACATTGGTGGGCTCTAGAACGATTAACTGCTGGAATGCTGCGAACGCATTTTCATCTTGGCCAAGTTTTAGATAGGACCGGGCCAACCCTAGCTGGGCAGGGACAGAGTCGGGATAGCGCTCTACAGCCTGACGAAACTTGGCCAATGCCGAATCAATCCAGCCTTTGTTAAAAAGTCCGTAGCCTTCTCGAACTAACGTAGGCTGATTCGCTAAGTCGGGGGTTTGGGCCAAAACTGGCTGAACCAAAATCAGTGGAGTGGCAGTGAGTAAGTTAAAGATTAGGCACAAGCCTAGCGTGCGGCGATACCAATTCATAATAATCAGTGCTTCCTATTTTTTATGGAGAGACGTTATCAATCAAAAAGCTCTAATAAATCCCAGTCGGCCCGAATGCGGAATCCAAGGACCGTCTCAGAAAATTCATCTCGAAATTGCAAGCTGACAGCAGCCCTTGCATTGGGGGCCAGCCGGATATCGTAAAACGTTTCCAAGACATCAGGGCGCTCTCCCTGACGACGATCGTCATCACTAAGCTGGCGACCGTAGCCCACCCCAAAGCGATCGTCCTCAATAAATAGATCTAGAAAGTTCACACCAAAACTGTAGGTGTCACCAGAGATATCCAAGTCAGCGTTTCTGTGATACCCGTAACGGCCAAACAGCCCTGCATTCAGCTCAGGGATAAACCATTCGGCATTGATGCCATAGGATACTTCCCGATCCCCTTCCTGGGGGCCAAAAATACCGTTGCGGTTAATTTGAAAACTTTCGGGAATACCGTCGCGATCACCATCATCCGTGGCGCTGACATAGGTACCACGCACAATTAGATTGCCAAGGTTGACACCGAGTTCACCAGCAACCGCATTGAAATTCAAATCATCAAATCCACCTGACGAGAACGCCGCTGCTTTGAGAATAACTTCGTCAATCGGCCGCCAGTGCAGTAGCGCCGCTGGCTGAGACTCTAATTGGGTTGCAGCGAGGGCAGGATTGGTCTGAAAAACTGGATTAAGAAAATGGGTCAGACTGTCTTTAGCAAAACTGTTGCGGTCAAAGAATGAGGTCAGCTCAATCAGACCCACTGCTCCCCGCAGACTAGGTAAATTGGGGGGGGAGGCCACCACATAGAGTTCACTGACATTAAACCCTGTGGAGTCTGTATCGGAAAAAGCGTCTCCTGTCGACAGGTCAACAGCGCCCACAATAGCCACATTAGACTCCAGGAAGTAGTGACCATATACCCGCGCTCGGGCTGAAAATTCATCGCCCTCTTGAATGGCGGCAGTCTGAAGTTTTAGAGATGGAGGTGTTAGAGGACCTTCGTCTAGTTCGGTCAGGTCGCCCTCAGAGGTACCGTTTGAATCGGGCTCTGTACCTGAGAGAGGAGCAAGCACCCCGTCTTCAGGAGTCGTTTCACCGGAATTTTCATCAAAGAAAAACGGATCTGAGGGGTCTGCTAGCTGACTGGCGGTGTCCTGAGCCAACAGTCTGGGCTCTGCCAGTTCATCTAACAGCTCAGTGATTGAGTCAATATCGGCCGCTGCAAAAATAGATTGATTGTTGGCGTCTGCCTGCTCAGTGGTCTCTTCAGTCTCTTCGGTGTCGGAATCTGTGTTGGAAGTTGGCTCTACTGCCTCCTCTGAAACTGAGGTAACGACCGTGATCTCTTCAGATTCGTTTGCCTCTGGGGTCGTCTCTACAGGTAAGGCCATCACTGGAGCTGCAATTACCGCCATGGCTATCCATACCATCCAAGACACCAGTGGCAGTGCCTGAAAATTCCTAGCGATATCCCTCATAGTCCTTTCCAATAAATGTTTGTATTTAATAATTTCCAGGCGCTGCTAATTTATGGAGTGCTGCCGTGGAGCGGTGAGTCCAACGGATTAAAAACACCCTGTAAAACAACAAAGGCCTTTTTTCTAGATAGTTCTAGATAGGGGTTTCCCTGATACCGTGCGGCTAATTAAAGATTTACGGATAGGGCTACGATCGGTATTCAGCAAATAGTTATCCCATCGGGTCAAATCGTCATCATTACACTGGAATATCAAGATGATTAATTCACCATCTTGTTCCGATGCTTGCCCAAACCCTTGTGAATACTTTGTGGTCAATTGCCTTAAAACGTTGATACTATCTGCATCTTTACAGTCACTAGGCTGTCAACAAGCTGTAGGCAACCGGTTTTCTTAGAAATTTACGGCAGTCAGTTTCCAGAAAATTACCGAGAGTTACTTTATAGAGACTTTATATACTGGGGCAAACAATTTTTCTGAATAGGTTGAAATTTTGTGGGAGTGACCGCATTCGCTGCGTGAATAAACGTTGAATATCGATTCCGGCTCCAGGCAAGGGCTTACTTTAGATAAGGAAGAATACGAAAAATTACAGAGAAGATGCCGTGGCCCAAACCGTTAGTCTGGAAACAACCGACCCTGCCACTATTCAGGACCGCAAAGCAGATCATTTACGGATTTGCCTAGATGATGATGTCCAATGCCATCAAGTCACCACGGGATTGGAAAAGTATCGGTTTATTCACTGTGGACTGCCTGAACTGAGCTACGAGCAGGTGAATATTAGCACCACGTTCTTAGGTAAAGGGCTGGGCGCACCGCTACTTATTTCCTCAATGACTGGCGGTACCGAACAGGCACGTTTGATTAACCAGCGGTTGGCCATTACGGCTCAGAAATTTGGTTTAGCCATGGGAGTAGGCTCCCAACGGGTTGCTGTAGAAAAGCCTGAGCTTGCCGCCACATTTAGCGTGCGTCGCTATGCGCCCGATGCCCTACTGTTAGCCAATTTGGGTGCAGTCCAATTGAACTATGACTACGGTCTGGAGCATTGTCGGCGGGTTGTGGATTGGCTAGAGGCTGATGCGCTGATTTTGCATTTAAATCCGCTGCAAGAATGTGTACAAACCCATGGTGATACCGACTTTAGCGGTCTGATGGCAAAAATTGAAAGCCTGTGTGTCCAGCTGCCGATACCGGTGATTGCGAAGGAAGTGGGAAATGGTATCTCAGGGGGTCTGGCGCAAAAACTGATCAATATTGGTATTGCAGCCATCGATACTGCTGGGGCCGGTGGCACGTCCTGGGCTCGGGTGGAGAGTGAACGAGCCCAAGATGTCAAACAGCGTCGGTTGGGGCAAACCTTTGCTGATTGGGGAATTCCAACGGCTGATTGTATTGTGGCGGTACGTGAAATAGCACCCCACATACCCCTGATCGCTTCTGGGGGGTTACGCAACGGCCTAGACGTTGCCAAATCCCTGGCCCTGGGGGCCGACATTGCCGGTATGGCCCTCCCCTTCCTCAAAGCTGCTGACCATTCTGAAGCGGCCCTCGAAACCCTCACCGATATTTTGATTGCTGAACTGAAAACGGCCCTATTTTGCACTGGTCAGGCGGATCTTAATGCCCTCAGGCATAGTCATGTGCTTCAGCGCCTACCCTAAACTAAAGTTAATCAACCATTTTTACCCACTCACACTATGCGAGATTTTCTGAAATATGCGGCTGCTAGTGCCTTGGGCACGCTCATTGGTTTATTTGGCTTAGTCGCCCTGTTAGGTGTGGGTGCATTAGGTCTGGCGGGCTTTTTTATTACGTCCACAACCTCTGAAGCAGAACCCGAAGTGGAAGGAAATTCAGTTTTGGTGTTTGACTTGGCCACCGACATCGTCGATGCGGTTCCCTATTCTGGCCCCAGTATTGCCCTCGAAGAAGCCTTTTCTGGGAGCACTTACCGAGCCATTTCTCTACACACCGCGCTGCAGACCATTGAGGCCGCCGCTACGGATGACAACATCACGGCTATTTATCTCACGGGCAATACCAATGCTGGATTTGCCACCCTAAAAGAAGTACGTACAGCCCTGGAGAAATTTAAGGTGGACTCGGGTAAACCAGTACTGGCGAACAATACGTTTTGGGGTGAGCGCGACTACTATCTCGCTTCGGTGGCAGACACCCTTTATCTCAACCCGGCAGGGGTAATGGAACTCAACGGATTTCGAGCTGAGATTCAGTTTCTGGCTGGTGCCCTTGATAAATATGGTGTTGGTGTCCAAGTGCTGCGAGCGGGCCGCTACAAGTCTGCTGTCGAACCCTTTACTCGAACTACCAGCAGCCCCGAAGAAAAGCAGCAGACCCAGGCGTTACTCACCGATCTGTGGCAGGAATTTTTAACCACAACCAGTGAGGCTCGTGAAACCAACCCCCAGGCCATCCAGGCCATTGCTGAAAATCAGGGGCTACTCCCGGCGACTGAGGCCAAGTCCGCCGGTTTGATCGATGAAATTGCGTTTTACGATGATGTGCTGTCCGAACTCAGAAACCTAACGAACCAGACCGATGAGGTATGGGTTGAGGATGAGGACGACTTTACTCAAATCAGTCTTTATAGCTATAGCCAAACACTGGATAGCGTCCCTGCTGGTAAGGATACTGTTGCCGTTGTTTATGCCAGTGGTGAAATTGTTGATGGCGATAGCCCGATTACAGGGGTGATTACCTCTGGTGGGCTGTCGGATATTCTGCGCCAGGTGCGCAACGATGACGATATTGACGCGGTGGTGCTGCGGGTGAATAGTCCGGGGGGCAGTGCGATCGCATCTGAAGTGATTGCCCGTGAGGTCGAACTGTTAGCCGAGCAGAAACCCGTCATTGTTTCTATGGGGAACTATGCCGCTTCAGGCGGCTATATGATTGCCGCCCCTGGCGACCAAATTTTTGCGACACCGGTCACAGTTACAGGCTCTATCGGTGTCTTTGGTCTGCTGCTTAACTTTAAAGAAATTGCTAACCGCAACGGTGTTACCTGGGATGTAGTCAAAACGGCTAAGCTGGCTGACATTGGTACCGTCAGCCGCCCCCAAAGCGAGGATGAACTTAAGCTACAGCAAGGGTTTGTCAATACCTTATATGATCGCTTTTTGACCCTTGTGGCTGCAGGTCGTGAGCTACCTAAAGAAAAAATCAATCAGGTCGCCCAAGGACGTGTGTGGTCAGGTACCGATGCTGAAACTGCCAACCTAGTCGACCAAATGGGTGGCCTTAATGATGCCATTGCCGCCGCTGCTGCTGCTGCCGAGCTAGAGGATTGGCAGGTAGAAGAACTGCCCAAGCCCCCTAGCCTTGAAGAACAAATTATCGAAAGTCTCTTTGGCACAGGTATTGTCACAAAGTTGCCCTGGGCAAAGGATCCCATTTCTGAGCAAGTTATGGAATTGCAAGAAGACCTGACCCTACTGAAAACTCTCAACGATCCCCATGGGGTTTATATGCGGCTGCCGTTTACAACAGAAATCGAGTAAATAGAAAAACATCATAGCTTCCCTCAAATCATTGTAGAGAGATGCTTGGTGGATGCTTGATACCTTTGAACTCGTTACAGTGATCATAGGAAGCCGCTAAATTGCCAGACTCGTCATTACCTCCCAAAGACTTTGGCAGAATGTGTTTCATTCCTAAAGGCTTACCTATTAAGCGAGAAGAGGTTTGACAATACTCACAGCGATAGTTGGCCTCAGCAATGATTTGCTGGCCCAATGTCTTTGAAATACTCATTGAGGAATAGGTAGCTCCTGCAATGTTGGCACTCTTTCTCCTCACCAACGCAAAACTGACCATGCATAAGCCTTTCGGGGTAGCGACAGAAGGCGAAATAAAAAAACATCAGGAATGATGTATCAATAAGCACACGCTTAAAAAGCTCTGCGGCGAAGCCGAGAGCCCGGTATCGTAGCCCTGAGAATTGAAACCATGGGTACGATGCCACTCACTACCACTTCGGCATCAAGCAAGGCGTCGGTGCTGAGAGTCTCTCCGAGTACATCCGGGCCATTCGCCTGGACACCCATGTGGCCAGTTCAGCCAGTGCACTGCGCCAACTCAAGCACCGTATGAATCAAACCCTACTCGATTATGCCAGCGCCCAAGCCGAGCACTGTCAACCGTCAGCGGGCCAAGGTATCTGTGTTGGAGCCGATGAAACCTTCTTTGGGTTACCGGTATTGGTGCTGCTGGAGCTATCCAGTGGGTTTATTTTTATCGAAACCGAATGCGAGAATCGCACTTATGAGACCTGGATGAGGCAGGTGCAACAGTGGTGGGATAACAGCCCATGGCACTGTCA
>JBCCXQ010000008.1:0-66674 GCA_039191365.1 Cyanobacteria bacterium P01_F01_bin.13
CTAGAGCTTGTGCTACATCTGGAACGGTGTCTGCAGGCTGTGGGTTTGCCCACTTTCCTATGAAGATACCTAAAATATCCCAACAATTGTCAATAGCGTGAGTAAGCTGGAATAAGGGAGCATATAGTAGTCTATCGCTTATTTTTTCAAGGACATCGGATGTCTGCTGCGTCTGTTTATCAGTCGTTTGCATCGCCCGTTAGTATGAACCAGCATGACAATTGAAACCCAAAACTTTTCTCCGACTACCCATTGGTTTGTTCCCATTGAAGAACTCGATTCTGATGCTGGGGCACCACTGAGGCCAGCAGATTTAATGCCTGCTGCTACAGAGCCTCTGGCCAATGAGGGGGATCCGTTTTTGGTAACGATGGAAAGCCTGCTTATTGTCAAAAAATACGATACCAGAAGTGATAATGACTTACTGGTGCGATCGCAACTTAAATATGGCGATGACCCTGTCGTAGAGTCGATTAACTTTTTCGAGAACGATGTGCCAGCAGGAAGCGTCAGAAATAATCTGCTGTGTGAATACATTTACTCCCAGGAAGCGTATTCCAAGCTGAACCGGGTTCATCTGGCCGTTGAGGTGATGGAGCTACCGGGCAAAATCAGCCTCAATAAGGACATTGACAAGGGCCTCAAGACTATTAAAAATGCCTTTGGCATTGTTTTGAGTTCATTTTTGCCCTTTGGTGGTGTTGCCTTTAAGGTGATGCAACGGGTCGACAAATTTAGAAGCCAGAGTAAAAAAGACCGTATCTTTTTTAGTGGTCTTGATTTTTATGGAGAAGGGGGCGAAGGCGAAGCTCGTCTACGCTATGGGGCCTATGTCTTTTTCCAGACGCCAGTGGATGGCTCCAAATATAAGCTGCAAAAGCTCCAACTCCAGCATGCAGCTCCAGGAGATAGGTCGAAGCCATTTCCCCACGATTACGTTGTTATCAAAATCGTAAAAGCACCTATCCGAGTCGGCAGCAGTGAAGAAATTGCATTAAATAACCAGAAATTGGCAGTAATCCTGGGTACCATGGATGGCCAGATAGATAACGCCGCACCGCATCCCAATTTTGAGCGATTTATCCCTGATCCAGAGAAACTACAAAAGTTAGCGCGCTTCTACAGTTTGCAAAAGCGCATCGATGCCCGAGAGATCCTGGATGGGGCTCAGAAAGCTCTCTATCAAAAGCTACGACAGGAGTTGCAAGAATTTATCTTGGATAGATAAGGGTGAACATCACAGGTCTTTCTATACTGGTTAGTGGTTATGCTCCTAATATCTGATGCCCACCCTAACCCAAGACCGCGATACATTTAGCCAGGGTAAACCGCTGTGGTCCCGTGCGATCGCAACGCCTGCCGTCGAGTTTGGTCCCACTCCTTTACCCGTGCTTTCAGGGCAGATCCCAGCAGATCTGCGCGGTAGTCTCTATCGTAATGGTGCTGGGCGTCTGCAGCGTTCAGGACAGGCAGTGGATCACTGGTTTGATGGAGATGGGGGGATCCTGGCGGTTCACTTTTCCGATGGGGGAGCCACTGGGCTATATCGCTACGTCCAGACCCAGGGATTTCAGGCGGAGGAAGCGGCCAAACAGTACCTCTATGGTGGCTATGGCCAAATGGCCCCCGGTCCAATTTGGAAACGCTGGGGCGCTAAGCCTAAAAATGCGGCGAATACTTCCGTTCTGGCCCTACCGGATAAGCTCCTGGCGCTTTGGGAAGCGGGCAGTCCCCATGCCCTGGATTTAGAAACTCTAGAAACTTTGGGTCTGGAGGATCTGGGCGCACTTCAGTCGGGGCAGTCCTATTCAGCCCATCCTAAATTGGATCCCCACACAGGAGATCTGTATAACTTTGGTACTGTCTTTGGCCCCAAAAATTATATTCAGCTTTACCGTAGCGATGCCTCTGGCCAGATCCGGCAACAGGGTCAAATCCCATTGTCTCGATTTTCACTGGTTCATGATTTTGTTTTAGCAGGTCCCTATCTTGTTTTTTGTATTCCGCCTGTGGATCTGTCGCTGGTACCGATTTTGTTAGCAACCAAGGGCTTTAGTGATGCTATGCGATGGCGGCCCCAGCATGGAACACAAATTATTGTTGTGGATTGTCATACGCTGGAGGAAGTCTCGCGGATTGAAACTGACCCCTGGTTTCAGTGGCATTTTGGCAATGGCTATCAGGCGGAAGATGGTGCGGTGGTCATTGACTATGTACGCTATGCCAACTTTGATACGAATCGGTGGCTGAAGGAATTTGTGGCAGGCTATCCGGTGACTCCGGCATCAGCGCAACTATATCGGTTGCGGGTGGATGCTGGGGCGGGTAAGGTCCTATCGAATGAGCCACTGATGGAGCTGGAATGTGAGTTTCCTCTTGTTGCTCCCCATGATGTGGGACAGCACTATAATTCTCTTTTCTTTTGTTATAAGTCTCAGTCTATCAATGAGGAATATTTTGATGGTATTGGTCGGTTAGAGACTAACAGCGGTCGAGTGAGCCGAGCCACCTTTGATAAGGGCTGTTATCCGATTGAGCCTATCTATGTACCGAATTCTCAAGGTTCTGGCTGGATTCTCACGGTTGTCTTTGATGGGAATCGAGACCAAAGCACGGTTCAGATTTTGCAGGCAGATAATTTGGAGGCCGGACCAATATGTGTGTTGGAGCTGCCCAAAATTATCCCCTTTGGGTTTCACGGGACTTGGAAATCGCGGTAATTGTGGCGCGGCTATTAAGCTTAGATTTTATCAACCGACAGAATTCTGTTAAAGCCGAGTAGAGTGATTTGTCCTAACGACCAAGTTCAGCGGCGGCTGGTAATTTCTGCATCTTCACCGACCATCTCTATACCTCCGCTGCAGCGACTTGTTGGGCTGCTGCTGCCTACGAGAATCTGTAAATATCAGATAGGATGGATTGGTATTTATCTATATCAACATTAAACTCTGCTCAATTGACTTGAGTGCAATCATCAAATTCGCTTGAGTCCACAATAAAGGAGTCGAAACATTAGGAATATATTTATTATCCTGTATGTAGTAGAGTTCAGGACACTTAAATTGCTCGATGTTATACTTTCCAACTTTACAGTTTTCGCCAGTCACCTGGCCTAAAGCACGATTTAGATAGTTGATTTGTTGTTCGAGATCATCCTCTCGTCGGTGTTTTTGAAACTTAATCCCACATATAACTGAGATGATTGGATCAAAGATACACCACTGAGCTTCTTCACCTTGTTTAACTGTTCGATTGTTAGCCTTTAGCCATGCTTCACGCTCAGTTGATATTGAGGTTTGTATATTTTCTGGCAAGTCAAAGAAATCACGACACCAAAATGAGTCTCTCAAATATCTTGGTATTCCATATTCGCCTTGTAAATTGGTTTTGACATCCTGAAGAATCTTTTCAGACATATCTTCACTTAAAACATTTAGAGGGTAAATGAGAAAAAGCAAAGCCGCATCATATCGTCTTTCTTTAGGTTTTGGTTGAATGCACTCCGCTGGCAAAATCTCGCTGAGAGCCCACTCACCATTGCTAATTAATTCATCTAGAAGATGAGGAGTTACAAATTTATCTTTGTACTGACAATAATATGAAACAAATAAAGGAGCAGTGAATAGTCGCTTTAAGGCCTTTAAACCAGCAACTGCCACTCCAATGCTAGAAGCCTCTATTTTTTCTCCTTCCTCCCAATGACCACTGTCTTCATCTTTCCAGTACTGAACAGTTTGAAAATAGAGTGGGAAAAGTCCTAACATTTCAACGTCATCTTGCTGCAAACTGATTTGACCTTCACTAGCCAATCTACAGTAGAACCATAAAAAATAACCAAGTGCATCATTTTGAGCATGTTTCCAGTTTTCAGTAGCTTCCGCGAGAAGTTCTCCATCGAAGCGAATATGCGGACGATTCATTGCAATAGCTGGATTGACTCTACGATCAATAATCCCTTCAAAACGAAATCTATGTTTCTTAAAATAGGACATTAAAGTAAGGACGGTCCTAACTGCTATATCAACTTGCCCCAAAACGTAATGAGCATAAGCAACATAAATGTTGTCTCGCACCCAAACTTTATCGTAACCACTTTTTTTTGCATTCACTGCTGCTGCTGCTGGAAACAAGCCGTTATCTAGGATCGGGAAATGAAATATTCTCTTTTCTAAAAGAAGCTTTGAAAGCAAGTGAATATCTTGCGGCATATATTCGAGTTTGATAAACTTTTCGAGTTCTTTGTTGTTGACAATAACCATTTTTTCAACTTCATCAACTTCTCTAGTTGGCTTTATCTTATTGAGACTGAGTGATTTAGCATAGAAAATTAGATTGAATTTCTTTACTGCGACCCAAGCTTAGAATGATATTTTCTGAATCAGAGTAAATCATAAAGCATGTAAAGTGTAATGTCTTTAGGAATGCCTTGAAGGATTTTTGAGAGTTCGGTCGATGGAAGTGATTCGCAAAGAGGGAAATCGAGTGGTGAATTGTTACGGCTTTCACTGGAATAAACGCGTATCATATTCAAACCTCTCTTATGCTCTAGAGTGAGGCATATTCTAGAAGGTTCGCATTCATTCGCATAAACTTCAATAGTTAGTTCATATTTAATATCTGAGTTGCGATCTATCTTTAGCAAATTAGCGTACTTTAGAGGTTGTGGTTGGGTTTTTAACTTCAATAGTTGAATATTTTCCTGCTTGTAAGATGCATCTAAGGTTTCAGGTTTTAGAGCACTATCATAAGAAACTAAAATATCAAGATATTCTGATGCTCCGGATGGAATTTGTTCAGTAGTGTTTGACCTGTAATCTACTTTTTGTTCATAGGGCCAAAGTAAACGTACAGAACTATCAAATTTTTTTAGTTTTTCGGATGAGCTATTCTTGATAATATGAACAGTCTTCAAATAACCACTGCATCCAGAAGCAATCTTATCACCTTCATTTGTTACTTTAACTCTCAAATAATATGCCTTGCCGAATTCAATATGTTCTTGTTTTGTTGGAACAAAAATATAGTGAGGCTCAGAACATACAATTAATTCGCTTTCATCCTCTTTATTAAAGCTGATTTTTATTTTGGGTTTTGCCTCGGTTTTCTTCTTAACTACTTCCAACCAATAGAAGGCGGTAAATGTAAGATACGCTCCTATAAATGAGCCTAAATATTGAGATGGGGTATCATTTGGGACGGAAATAGGCCCGATATTGATACATCTACTTGTATTTATTTTGCAATAGGAATTGAGGCCAAGTACTGAGAATAAGAGCAGAAAAAAACTTATGAATAGAGGGATTCCAAGTAAGGTTTTAGAATTTATTCTTTTGCTCATGTCTTCCAGATTTTGGCATAGGAACTAGATTTATCAGAGGCTTGGATGGCTAGGCAACTCAACTTGTAATTCAGTGTCAGGTCTGACGGATAAGATCCGGAAATTTAGATCTTATCCGTCACTTTTGTGAGATAACGCCTCTATTCACATAACTTATATTCAATATTTGACGCATAACTCCTGGAAAGCAGAATCTTATCCGTCACTTTTGACAATTAAGTATGCTGATTGAAGTGCTTATGTGTCAGATCTGACACATAAGCACCAATATAAAAGAATTATATGGGGCTGCATCAGCAAAGCTGCCTGGTCTGCTTGTCCCATTTGGTAAGGTTCCTGGTCTGAAGCACTTTCTACTAAAAATTCTATGTTCACTACATTTAGGACTTCATCTTTGTTTTATGGCAAGCATTATCAAGGAGATAAACAGAGCTGAAAAGAGAAACACCTTTTATAAATCTGCTGGACGAGCCGTAACAGTTTTAGTTTAATCATCTTGAATCACTTTAAAGCGTGAAATCTGTCGAATCGCTTCAAAGCGTGAAACCTGACCAATCTTGCTACCTTCGACAGTACCCTTCATTTGATCTATTTGCGATAAAGCTGCTTATATGCCAGACCCGTATCTCTGGTCTAGCCAGGGTTCTTATGTTCAAAAATGCAAAATCATTAGGATACAAAATTCCTACCGAATAAGAGGCTCAATACTCTGTATATCCAATCCTAAAAAATATCCCCAGATTGAGTGGGTTTTCTTGCAAAGATTTTCGCGTTTGATTGGATCCCCGTTGCTGAATGTTCAATGCATCAGAAGTTTGTAGGAGAGAACATTAAAATTACTATCTTCAAATATTTACGGTTTTTGATATCACATCAATGTAGTATTGTTCATAAAACCGTTGTAGGAGCTCAACGATATCAGAACTCAAACGTCTTTGGTGACCTTATCTGACTGAGGATATGCATTTTTCTAGTAATCATTCCGTAACTACTGTTAACTGATCAGAACTGTTCCAAACATTGTACTAATTAAGATTTGCTAACTTTGTATTATGAATATACCTACTGACCCATTTGATAATAAACCTAATGACACTTCGGATAATGAATTTACTGACTCTTCAGATAATAAACTTAATGAATCCTCTAATAGTGAATACGAAGAACTGATTCAAGACTTAGAACGGTTTGCTGATGGTGAATATATTGTTCATAAAGGTAAATCTGCATTCATTGCGTCACTGTTCGCCTTGGTCTTTGGCTCGACAAAGGATAAAAGGAACTGATTGCAGACTTGAAATATCTTACTGATAGCAAACTATCCTGTTTGGGCCTACCCTACGGCCCATGTAAAATGACGACTCATTGTCGATCGTCTGCTCTCAATCTTCTTAAGTATCTTGTTGATAAGAATGCTGGCAATTAACCCTAAATGTCTCCTCCCTGAGTCAGAAAAATCAGGGGGAGACGTTTCTTTGGCAAACTAAAATTGGAGTTAGCTTACCGCGCAGCTTCTTGCAGCTGTGCCGGACGTACCGTCACCATCTGCGTCTGATCATCCCGAATCACCTCAAAGCGCAGTCTCTGACCAATCTTGCTACCTTCGACAGTATCCTGAAGCTGTTCTGCTGTTGTAACAGCACCACCATCGATTTTCACAATCACATCACCCCGTCGCAGACCACCTTTGGCTGCAGGGCTATCTGGCACCACCTGTATAATCAGTACACCTTCCGTCTCCGGTACCGTCAGCACCGAGTTTGGATCCTGATTAAACTGCTTCGCTTGCTCTACCGTTAGATTGGTCATCTGAATGCCGATAAACGGATGGGGTACCCGCTTGCCCTCAGCTAAGAAAGACTGAATCTCCTTCGCCTTATTAATCGGAATCGCAAAGCCAATCCCTTCCGCATCAGCCCGAATTGCGGTGTTGATACCGATCACCTCGCCCTGCTCATTCACCAAAGGACCACCCGAATTACCCGGATTAATCGCCGCATCCGTCTGTACAAAGTCCAGGCGCTTGTCCGGGATGCCTACCTGAGAGCTAGAGCGGTTGAGGGTACTAATAATTCCTAAGGTGACCGTATTATCCAACCCCAGGGGATTGCCCACTGCGATCGCCCAGTCGCCTACCTGCAGCTGGCTAGAATCTCCCTCAGGAGCCACCGGCAAATTATCGCCCTTAATCTTCACCACTGCTAGATCAGACGGCTCATCCGTCCCCTTGACCTCGCCGTCAAATGTACGACCATCCCGCAGGGTAATCGTGACCTTATCCGCGCCGCTGACCACATGGGCATTGGTCAACACCAGACCGCTGCGGTCCACAATAAATCCAGACCCCTGGCCCTGCTGACGAAATTCCTGGGGCAGCTGGGGGAATGCATCATCCCCAAAGAATCCACGGAAAAACGGATCATCAAAAAATGGATCAGCTCTACGGCTGGCCACTGTGCGTTCCGTATCTACGCGCACTACGGCTGGACCAACTCGATCAACCGCCGCCGCGACAAAATTATGGGGTGTATTTGGAATTCTAGATGCTTGCACCAGCTGTGCAGGCGGGCTGATCTCAGCCACACTGGGTGGAATTATCCACTCAGAAAATACTCTCAGTGACGATAATGTTAATGCCATACTCAGGACAATAACTAATGCGTAATTCCTTATCTGACGCATAGGACATGCTCTCAACTCAACAGTTCTATGGCTTAGCCCTCTATAGGTAAACCTGATCAATATCTTTTCCTATAGTTTGCAATCTTCTAAAGAATCGTAAAGTCAGGATAACCCTACAAAAGCGTGTTCTCTTTTGGTAGTAAATAAATCGATGTTGCAATCACAACCGATTGCTTTCGGGGAACCGAACTGCTTGTTTTGGAGAATTTTCTAAAATTAAAAGTGTTCGGGATGTGTGAAGTCCCTGAATTTAGAAAGGAGGTTTTAGTATGACACTTGTTCGTTGGAACCCCAATCGCGAACTGGATTCACTGCAGCGGGAAATGAATCGTCTGTTTGAAGATGTGTTTACGCTTTCCCCGCGCGGTCTCTCAGGATTTACTCCAGCTGCAGAACTGAAAGAACAGGATGATGCCTATCATCTGAAGCTAGAAGTCCCTGGCATCAGCAAGGATAACCTGGATATTCAAGTCACTGCGGAAACTGTCTCCATTAGTGGTGAACGTAAGTCCTCAACTAAATCTGAAGAGGATGGCGTTACCCGTAGTGAGTTCCGTTATGGTTCGTTTAGCCGGACAGTTTCTCTTCCAGGTCGGATTGATCATCAAAATGTTGTCGCAGATTATAGTGATGGCATTCTGACTCTGACGCTGCCTAAGGCTGAGGAAGAAAAGACTAAGGTTGTTAAAGTCAACATTGGCTAAGAAACATTAGGGTGGGCGCTGTCCACCCTATTTCTATTAAAAGTCAATTCGATATTCAATCCTAATTTCTGTATCATCCAGGTTTGAAGAGCCTCGCAGCCGTAGCTCTTCGGTCAGTTCATACTGCAGACCAAGTTGGGGAGCGTTTCCATTGTTGAGAATCTCTAAAATACTCACGTTAATATCATCGGTAACTTCAAAGATGGCTTCTACACCAATACCAATGCCAGCCGTACTATCCGTCGCTGTATCGGTGGTTGGAAATACGCTAAAGGATTGAAAGCCAAGCGTATCTGCTAGATTATTGAGAAATCCGACAACGTTGCCAGCTCCCACAAAACCTGCAACCTGAGTTAATCCAGCACTCGTAATGCCATTGATTACATTATTACCCAAGAGGGCTATCAGGGTCTGTTGGCTACGGGATGGATCGCTTTCTAGAATGACCACCTGATTAATTTTTTCCTGGGTCTCTTCATTGGACCCCTGGACAATTTCACGTACGTTAAGATCGGTTACCCTTGCTTTTACATTGATGTATTCTACCTCTCCCAATGAATCGATATTTTGATTGTCAGTCACCTCAGATGTGACAAAGCCTGATTCGGATATGGCGGGTACTCGGGCAGTATCTTGTTCCTGCACCCTGGTGCTCATGGCAACATTTAAAATCGGATAGATGCCATTTTCAGGAATGAAAGTGGCTTTATTGTCTTCACTCGTGTCTAATCGAAACTGGGTTGAAAAGAGATTAATCCAGCCAGTTTTAAGTTCAATCTCTCCGTCAGGTTTTGGGCTAGCCAGACGACCGTTAAAAATGATATCTCCCAATGCCCTTAGATTAAAAAAGGGCTGTCCTTCAATTAGTAAACGGTCACTCAGCTGAATCTTAAAATCATTAAAACTAACAAGCTGACCCACGATACCTAACGACAAATCTTCAGCCTCAGAGGCTAGAAACGCTTCTCCAAAGAACTCCTCTCGATAGAGGGCAGCAGCAGTTTCTATCTGCCTACGGATCGGGTTATTAGGCTGTTCATTATCTGTTGCTTGGGGAGTGGCGGTATTCGTGTCTGAGTCTGTCGCTGCAGCAGGCATATTATTACCCTGAAACTGATTTGCTAGCTTAAAGGTACTGATTTTTCCTTCTCCAATTGCCAGGTTGCCACCTAAAACAGGAGCTACTACTGAACCATCTACCCGTAGCTGCCCATCAAATATAGATTTGACAACGTCGCTGTAGTTAACGGGTAATTCCTCCAGAGTGATCTTGATACCATCCCCAGGCTGGTCGAAGGGTGAAAGCGGTAGCTGCCCATCTACCCGTAGCTGTCCATCCTGGATATTAGCTTTAAGCTGTGGAATCATTAATCCACCGCGCACAGGGGGAAATTGTTGCTTTAATAGCGTCAGATCAAACTGAATATCGCCAGTCAGCTCAGTAATCGGATCCCCTAAGAATTCGCTGGCTACCACCCCTTGTTGCAGCCGTATCTTACCTTCAACAGCGGGCTGTGCCAGGGTGCCATTGATGTTAACAACAACTTCTCCCCTACCATCTTCCCAGCGCACCTGATCCTTAGTCAGAGTATTAATGACATCAAAGCTATCGTCAGGCACCACGGCTTTGATCGCCAGCTGATTGGTGGAGGGCTGTACTGCCATAAAGGGTAGAGCATAGGGAATCTTCCCACGTAGCGTAATGGGGGCATCGTTAGGATCAATGGCTACATCACCGGCTACCTCCAGACTGGCATTTCGATAGCTAAAGTTGGTCTCCACCAACTCCAAAGGATAGTTATTAATCTGAGGATTGACGATGATTGCTTCACCCTCAATCACAGGATTGGCCAAACTACCGTCAAATCGAGTGACTACATCCAGCTTTCCAGCTGCAGCCACCGGTAAGGGATAAATGTATTCCGCCAGTTCTACCGGCAGGTTATCCACGGTAAGCTGCCCCGTTAGATTCTCTAGATCACCATTTCCAGAGAGGTTGATAGTAGTGTCTCCAGCGGTGATTAAAACGGGTTCAAAATTGACACTCAGCGCTTGGACATCACCGCGAATAACAAATTCATTGGGCGGTGCATAGGGTCCCCACTGCCAGCTGTCTCCTTGAATATCAATGTTAGCTCTGACATCGTTGATGGCGGGAGAGTCTCCAGCGACCGCAATGGTGCCTGTAAAGCCTCCAGAGAGAGAGCTTAAGGGTGGGATTACCAGCCGCCCCCCACTGTCAACAGTTTGGGGTTGATTTTCCACAAAGGCCACAAAGGCTTCAAGTTGTTCTAGCAAGGAACCGACAGGCAGCTCAGCAGGCACTACGGCTAAATCAGCAGCGGTGCCCTCTGGCGTGGGGAAATCTCCAATCCCTAGGGCACTTAGATCAATTTTCTCCACCAGTGCCACCAGATCTTCGATGCGTCCTTCTTCAACGGTTAATTCACCCGTATATTGCAGCTGGGGTACCAGACTGGCACTACCTGTGAGCACATATCGGCTGTTGTCCAGTAAAAGCTCTCCCTGTTCTAAGGTGGCAGTATTGTTGGCATAGCGAAATGTGGCGGCAACCTGTTGGGCTTCAATTGGGTCTAGGGAGGGTTGCGCAATAGTTACCTCACCGCTGGCAACGGGGTTAGCAAAATCTGTCAGGTCGGCATCGATACTGGCGTCTAACAAACCGGTGATCCGTCCAAAGCCAAAGCCCGTAGCGGGTCGGACATTTAACTTATCCAGTGGCAGCTGCATAATGTCGGCATGGAGCTGATTACCCTCGCCATAGCCCTGGGCAACAAACTCCTGGTTGCGTACTTCAAAGGAAACGGGCCAGAAGCGATTGTTCAATGCTAGCTGCAGCTGGTCTTGCGATCCGGTTAAGTTGAGGCTGCCACCCTCGGCCAGGGAGAATTCAACCGGACCAACCAGGGGTTCAAAAACAAGGTTGTTTAGGGCTAAATTTTCTAGACGGGCCTCCCCTGCTAGTCGGGGATTATTCAGGGTGCCGGTAATCTGGCCGTTAAAGCTGGTGAGACCTGTTAGTTGCCCATAGTCTTGAGCGATCGCAGGGGCAATACTATTTAAGGGTTGCAGGTCAAACTGTTGCAGGGCAATGTTTAGGGCTAAATCCCCAATGGGGATAGACCGATTGAAATCAATGCCGATGGTGCCATCTGCCTGGACACCCGGAGCGTTGAATCTTTCGATGGCAATCTGGTCTCCCTGCCATTGGAAGGTGCTCGTCCAGTCGCCCTGTTCTAGTAGGGGTTGGCTGGTGTTGGGGATATGGACTAGGGCATTTGCGATCGCAGCCCGTCCCCCCGCCTGAATTTTCGCCAGATCAAAGTCATACAGATTCCCTGCCGCATCTAGCTCAGCACTTAACAGTCCCTGGGCCTGAGGTCCCTGAATCTGAGATACCAGTTGTTCTACCGGCACCTGATCTGTAGCTACTGTTGCCTGCCAGGCTCCCCCCTCCAGCTCAGCAGTGGCATTGGCCGTCACCGTCCCACCAAACACTTGCAGTTTGGTATTGTCAGCAACCAGCGTATTGTCAGCAAAGGTAAGCTCACCTTGACCAGGAAACGTAGACTCCGATAGCTGCCACTGAGCAAATGCCGTCTGACTTTCCAGGGTGCCCTCGGCCTCTAAATCGGCTGTCAGGGAGCCAATCACCATGTCTGGTGGCAGCGCCACCCCATAGAGCTGAGTAAACGGAGCCACCGGTAGGTCCGCCTGCCCTGTCAGTTCAAACTTAGGATTCTTGAGGTCAGTCAGATCCGCCTGCCCCTGGGCCAGCAATATCCCACCCGCATCTGGGACCAGACGCAGTTCCGTTAACTCAAACTCTGTCAGCTCAAACTCCTTCAGCGGTAGGACAAAGTCCGCAGACACGGTGGCCAGACTGACCTTATCCACCTGTAATGGTTCGAGATTGACCAGGCGTCCCTGTGCTCTTGGGCTGGTCAGATCTCCCGTCACCTGAGTATTCAGCTCAAAGGGCGATTCTATGTCTACCGGCAAGTCCTCAGGCAGTTCCAGTGCCGCCACCAAAGTCTGTACATCGGCCAGGCTCACCTTAGGAATCTGAGCGGTCAGGTCATACCCGTCCTTCCAATCCACGGTACCTGCGGCCAATAACGCCACATCAGCCACCTGCAGTTCTGTATTTTCCAGAGTGACCTGCTGTCCCTTAAACCTGAGCTGGCTGCGAATATCGCTCACGGGTTCCGGCAGATCCTGGACTAATACCTGCCCATCTCGAAATTGGGCCGTTCCCCGCACATCCACAGAGGATTCATCGAGATTGCCGTCTTCGGTCAGGGCCGCCGCCACCGTCAGGTTGGTGTTGAGGGTCCCTGAGCTGAGGCCAACTATGGCTGGCAGGACTAGATTCACCCCGGTGGTTGGCAGGTCTTGCACTCGAAGGGTTGCCTTTACTGCCTGATTTTCTAAATCGCCCTCACCGTTAATATCAAAACTGCCCGATTCTACATCCCCCGTCAGCTCAAAATAGACCTGCTGGGACTCTTCACCAAAAAACTTGGCAGTAACATCCGCGTCGGTCACCTCTACGGGCTCCCGAGGGACTAACGCCTTTGGATCTTGCTTTAGGGTCGACGCGCTTACCCGGGCGTCCTGGATTTTGATGGTTTGAATTTCTGTTGTGATCGGCGATTCTTCATCAGAGGGCTCTGGTAGCGATAGCTCAAACCATTTGCCGTCTTTGCTCTGTACCAGGGATAGCTCGGGGCGGACCAGGAGAATGTGGGGTTTTAGGGTTTTCTGAAAGAGTAGACTGCTCAAATCCAAATTGACTGAAACCTGGTCCACCGTCACCGATGACTGATCTATTTCCGTCGAGGGCAGGGTGGTCTTGCCCAGCTGTACGCCTGAGAATGACAGCCGTTCCAAATCACCCAGCTCAATAGGCCGGTCGATGATATCAGCGATTTCTGCTTCTACCAGGGGCAGCACTTTGCTATTGATAATGCGTTTGCCCCAAATTGCCCCGGCGATACTCCCCAGAGCAATCACCACACCCAAGCCAGCTCCCACCTTGAGTAGCAAAGCCAGATACGGACGACGTGGCGGCTGTTCAGAAGGCGTCAAATTAGACGAATTCGACATGGGCGCGCAGGGGTTAGGAAGGCCAAAGGTCAGAGATGCAGTCGTTTAATCTTTATATAACGAATTAAACTCGCAAAACTGTCTTCCCTATGACTCTCTAAGAAGTTATGGGACGTTGCTGCGATATAAGTCCCCCCGTAGCCTTTTAGCCAGTGCTAAACGCAGCTTTAGGGGGACCCATTCTCAATCGGTTATAAGCAGCAAAAAAGATTTCTTTCTAGTCTCTTTGCCCTACTTTCTTTAACCAGCTTCCAACAGCTTCAAAATCTGAGCCGTAACTTCCAAACTCTCCTCAAACAGCACATCTTCACCCCAACGCTGCAGCTGCTGCTCCAGCAACAGATCAGACCGCTGGTCAGAAATAGCAGTGACCTCCTGGATATAACAAGACTGCGCACCACCGCCAGACTCCATCCGCATACAACCCGCCGTCTCCGAGCACAGAATCGTACAGCAGTTGGCATCCAAATTCGTCGACGACATCCGCAAACCAGTCAAATCACCCAGCACTTCGCCCACATCTGCAACTGGGATAGCCGCTAGCTCCACATCAGTCGACCGGCCATGCTTACCTTTAAGGGTAATTCGTCGCAGATCGTAGTCACCACCTTCTTGCTGATACTGCACAGGTTGCCAGTCTAGACGACTAGCCAACCAACCCAAGTAAAGCAACGCCTGGGCCGCATTCCCCTTCTCATAGTCAATCCCGATTTGATCCATCTCTAACAACGCCATCCGACGCTCAGGCGGATCAAAGGAGGCTGCAGATAGCTCCTGCCAGGGAGCTAGACGATACCAGTTCAAGTCAGCAACTTTAGTACCGCTGGCTACCAGCTGATGAATCTTTAATAGCTCTGACTCAGGATCGCCGTAGTAGCTGGAGTCCAAAATAATACAGTTACCCACCTCAGTCATGGACTGAAAGAGCAGCTGCTCAGGGTTAGGTGTCGCTTTCCACCAAACAAACTTGGGGAGATCGGCAATTACCAGCGACTTGACCAGGGTATCCACACGGTCAAGGGCTTTCTTCGTACCCCTTAGCGTGATGTACTCACAGCAAACCAACCGACTACCGCTGCTCTTTTGCACCGGACAGTAGGCCGATACCTGGGCAGTCACCCCCGTATCCTCATCATCAAAGGTGGGACATAACGTAATCACCCGGCAAGGATTTTGGGCTGCTAGCGCTTCATTGAGGTTGAACCCACGTAGGTCGGCATTGGTATAGCGTCGCTGTTCTGGAGACAGTGACCGAAACTCAGTGCGCAGTCGCTTCAGGGTGCCTTGATCCACCCGGTTGGTGATGGGTAGACCGTAGGTTTGCTGGGCTTTTGCGATCGCACTCCTGGTGGCAGGGCCATGCTGCCCATCAATGGGATTCGTATAAAACCCAAGTGCCGCCAGCAGCTGTTGAATCTCCTCCGGCTCATAGATAATCACACTAAACGTAGTCGCCCGTGTCGCTACACTGGAGCCGTCACTGGCATAGCTATGCCATATCTCCCGTAGCTCAGCTTCGATATCGTCAACAGAAATGTCCTTAGGTTTTTGGAGCGTAACTAGAGATGTGACCATGGTTTTAACCGCGCAGTTAGATAAAAAAGTTAGTCAGGGAAGAGTTTTGAATTAGAGACGTCGCCAACGACGACCAACTTTGTTCAACAAGAATTCAGCTTCCACCGGTTCCCAGGTACCCGCCTCATAGAGTGGAATCTGGGCCGGATCCACCGGGCTATCCCAGGCTTCTAGAATCGGTGTTACCACTCGCCAGGATTCTTCTACCTCATCGCCTCGGGTAAATAAGGACTGATCCCCAAGCATGGCATCCACTAACAGTCGGGCATAGGCATCGGTACTTGGCTTACCAAAGGCAGCATCGTAGCGGAAGTCCATATCCACCGGCCGGGTGCGCAGGGAGCTGCCCGGTGTCTTCACCTCAAATCGCATCGAAATCCCTTCATCCGGCTGAATCCGCAGGGCCAGAATATTGTCATTCATCTGCTTGGCCGCCGACTGGAACATCAGGTGGGGCACCTGCTTGAAGTGAATTGAGATTTCAGACACTTTCTTCGGCATCCGCTTACCTGTCCGTAGATAGAAAGGCACCCCTTGCCAGCGCCAGTTATCTACCCGCATCTCAATGGCAGCAAATGTATGGGTGGTCGATTCAGGCGGTGCCCCTTCTTCTTCTCGATATCCGGGGACTGGCTTACCTTTCATCCAGCCTTTTGTATACTGACCGCGCACAGCACAGCGATCCAGGTTGAGGGGATCGGCTAATCGGGTGGCTTGCAATACCTTAACTTTTTCGTCTCGTATGCTAGACGCAGAAAGAGAATTAGGTGGCTCCATCGCCGTCAGGCAAAATAACTGCATCAGATGATTTTGCAACATGTCTCGCAGGGCTCCAGCGGTTTCATAGTAGCCAGCCCGGCCTTCCAAACCAACGGTTTCAGCCACTGTAATCTGGACATGGTCGACAAACTGTCGATTCCAAAGCGGCTCAAAGATGGCATTAGCAAATCGGAATACCAACAGGTTTTGAACGGTTTCTTTACCCAGGTAGTGGTCAATGCGATAAACCTGTTCTTCAGGAACCGCTGCTGTGACCTTTTGGTTTAGGGCCTGGGCCGATGCTAAATCACGACCAAAGGGTTTCTCAATAATTAACCGCTGCTTGGCTGGATCTGCCAGCATTCCTGCCGCCCCTAGCTGCTGGGTGGCTTCCGCAAAGAATCGGGGAGCTACCGACAGATAAAACAGCCGATTGCCCCGTGTATATCGTTTCTCATCCAGCTCGGCTAAAAAGGCTTTCAGCTTTTGGTAGCTCTCCGGCTTGTCGATATTACCAGGACAGTAAAACAATCCAGAGGCAAAGTTCTCCCACAGCATCTGGTTGTTGATGCCACCGCCATAATCTTCAATACCTTGTTTCAAATGCTCTCGAAAGAATTCGTGACTCCACTCACGCCGAGAGACACCTACAATCGTCAACTCAGGCGGTAGCCGACGCTCTTGACGCATTTTGTAGAGAGAGGGAACCAGCTTACGCTGGGTCAGATCCCCCGATGCACCAAAAATAACTAGAATCTGAGGCTCTGGGATACGGTCTTGCTGGAGTCCAACGCGGAGGGGATTTTCGAGGAGAGAAACCATTTGGGGGAAGAGGTAAATGGAAAATTGTAGGGGCACCTCTCGTGGGTGCCCTGGATAACTGTGGACGATTGAGGGGCGCCCTGCCCCTACGTTTGTTATGCGGGTGACAACTGCTTAACCTTCAGCACTAAGGAATCCATTAGCTTGTCAAAGGGCTTGATGAACTTGTCGATGCCTTCGGCCAGGAGCTCGTCCATAACGTCATCGAGATTAATCCCAACGATGGGCAAGGTCTCGATCACGGCATAGGCCTGGTCTACATCAGATTCGATGCGGCTGCTTACGTCACAGTGGTCAGCACAGGCTTCGATGGTATTAGGTGGCAGGGTATTAACGGTGTCTGGGCCGATGAGCTCATCGACGTACATAACATCGCTGTAGGCGGGGTTCTTCGTGCTGGTGCTGGCCCATAGCAGGCGCTGCACCTTGGCTCCCTTGGCAACAAGGGCCTGCCAGCGGTCGCTCTGGGTGATCTTTTTGTACTCCTGGTAGGCAAGCTTAGCGTTTGCGATCGCAACCTTACCCTTTAGCCCAGCAATTTGCTCACGCTTGCTATTATTGGCCTCAGCCAGCTGGTCAAGAGCATTATCTACCTTGCTATCGATGCGACTCAAAAAGAAGCTGGCCACCGATGCCATGGCGCTAATGTCGTGGCCATCAGCCAGACGACCTTCTAAACCACGAACATAGGCCCAGGCGGTGTCTACATAGCTCTGTATCGAGAACAATAGGGTGACATTCACGTTGATCCCGTCGCGGATTGTCTGCTCAACCGCCTTTAGACCCTCGGGGGTACCGGGGATCTTAATCATCAGGTTGGGGCGCTCAATTGCCGCCGCATAGCGACGGGCCTCAGCTAAAGTACCCTCAGCATCGTGGGCCAGATTGGGGGGCACTTCCAGGCTGACATAGCCATCCAGTCCATTAGTAGATTCATAGATCGGCTTGAGCACATCGCAAGCCCGCTGAATATCGTCGAATACCAGGGACTCATAGATTTGGTCAACTGATTGACCCGCGCGCACACCCGCTTCAATCTCTTGGTCGTAGATTTCATTACCTGCGATCGCTTTTTCAAAGATGGCCGGATTGGAGGTGATCCCGTGGACATCACGGCTGTCGATCAGTTCAACCAGCTCACCCGAAACAAGTAAATCACGACTGAGATTATCCATCCAAACACTTTGACCATGGTCTTTTAGATGCAGGATAGGGCTGTCATTTACGGTAGTCATAGGTGGGTTATCTTGTGTAAGTTGGTAGTTTTATTGGGGTAGTATTAGCCGCCAACAGGTTGGCAAAAGCTCTCAAGGAGATTCTCTCTAGCGAACTTCGCCTGCAGCAGCCATTTCAGCTTCACGTTCTCGAAACCGATCTTGAATAAACGATTCCACTAGCGCCACATCTTCTGTACTGCCTAGTACTAAAGGTGTACGCATGTGCAATCGATCAGGGAGCACATCTAAAATTGCCTGGCTTCCTGTGGAGGCTCTTCCCCCAGCCTGCTCTGCTAAAAAGGCTAGCGGTGCCGACTCATAAAGCAAACGCAATTTACCCCCAGGTTTTTTCACGGTGCCTGGGTATAAGAACACGCCGCCCTGAGTCAAAATGCGATGAAAATCTCCCACTAAAGCCCCACTGTAACGAGCAGAGTAACCTTCATGGCGATGAACGTACCGAATATAGTCTCGGATCGGATCATCCCACTGCCAAAAGTTACCTTCGTTTACACTGTAAACGGGACCATGGTCAGGGATTTTAATGTTCTCCTCCGAAAGGATAAATTCCCCCAGGCTAGGATCGAGAGTAAACGCATGGACACCTGTACCGATGGTGTATACCAGTACGGTACTAGGACCGTAGAGAATATACCCCGCCGCCAACTGCTCTCGCCCTGGCTGCAACAGGTCTTCTCCCGTCTGATGTTCGTCGTTTCCTCGCTGTTGCCGAATGGCAAAAATCGACCCCACATTCAGGTTAATATCCACATTAGACGAGCCATCGATGGGATCGTACAGCAGGGTATACCGACCAATGGGGCAATTCTCTGGAATGTAGAATGGTGCTTCCATCTCTTCAGATGCTAGGCGGCACACCAGACCACTTTGTTTAAAGACAGAAATAAAGACGTCATTAGCATAAACGTCCATCTTCTTAACGGATTCCCCCTGAACATTTTCACGTCCGGTAAAGCCGAGGGCATCCTCGACTAAACCAGCCCGTGACAGGCGCCGAGCAATTAACTTACCGGCCAAAGCAATGCGGCTCATTAATGCACTCAGGTCTTGGGCTTCTGGACCAAAACTTTGAAGCTGCTGCAGAATATGACGCGCCAGCGTCATGGAGTCACGATCTAACGTGGCCTCGTGGGATGGTTGATAGGTGTCAACCATAGAACCTCCATTCCCTCTAATAATTGAGGTGGGTGAGTGGGTGAAGTGTCAGTCAGACACATCTACTGCCATGTTAGAAACCCGATCTGAGAAATGAATTAAACTTTTAGATCAGTTACAGAAACATCTGAGAATCCGTATTCGATCAGGCTAAACAAAAACTAAACAAAAGATGCGACGCAGATGGGCTTTTGCTAAACGAAATGGGGTTTTTGCGTACATCTTCCAGAGGCCTTTGGGTAACTAGTGCAACGTGGACCGTTCAAACCGTAATGTACACCGTACATAACCGCTATTTTTACGTAGAAAACCTATAAATCTTGCTACAAACGTCAGCATTTATACGCTCCCACCCATCAGAGGAATGGCGAGTAAAAACCCGTGTCATTAAGGTTACGTTTCATCCATAAGTTCGCTGTGATTAGAAAAGGGAAGTTGTGATAATTACAACTTCGCCTTGACCTGTCACTTACGTTAGTAATCCAGCATTGGCATCATCATGGGGCATTTAGAGTGGAAGCATCTCAACAGCCGTGTCCTGCAAATAGCTAGCTGGTTAGGTGTTTTTACACTAGGTATTTCCCCTACATGGGGACAGGTAACCCCCACCGGTAATACCACGGCAACGGCAGATGGCTTTCAGATTCAGATTACTGGCGGCGACCAGTCAGCAGATGGAGCAAATCTGTTCCATCAGTTTGAACTGTTTAATGTAGATACTTCGGAAACTGTTACCTTTGTTGCTCCAGACTCGGTTGAAAATATTTTAGGCCGGGTCACTAGTCTGCAACCGTCAACCATTGACGGCGGTTTAGCCGTATCCAACAGTGCAAATTTATGGCTGCTAAATCCTGCCGGTCTCTTTTTTGGTCCCAATTCCCATCTCAACTTGCAGGGGGATTTTACAGCAGCAACAGCAGATGCCATTGGCTTTGATCAAGGCTGGTTTATTGACGGTGCAAAGCATCAAGCCCTGGTGGGTCCTCCTAAAAGTTTTGCCTTTATCTATAACTCTGGTCACCTAATCAATCTGGGAAATTTAGAAGTCGCCCCCGGACAAAATCTCAGGTTACTGGGGGGCAGCGTTGTCAACACGGGCAGCTTAAGTGCTCCGGATGGCAGCATTACTGTAGCCGCTGTAGCCAATGGAAATCGGGTTAACCTGAGTCAAACGGGGCAGTTACTGGCCTTAGAAATTGAGCCCTGGTCTGACCCAGAGACATTTCTTGACATCACCCAACTACCGGCTCTTTTGACCGGTCAGGGAGCTGACCATGCCAACACCCTTGAGATCGCAACAGATGGCACTATTCAGCTAGCCCAAAGTGTCCCTGACCTCGCGCCAGCAGGAGCAGCAAATATATCTGGCACTGTTCAAACTACTGGAGACTACGGTGGACAGATTGCCATTTTGGGAGACCAAGTCTCTTTGATAGATGCTGATATCAATGCTGATGGTATTCACCAGGGGGGATACATTGCCATTGGTGGCAGTTATCAAGGGTCAGGCCCCTTGCCCAATGCCACCCATACCCGAGTTGATCAAAACACTCAACTCAGTGCCAATGCTCTAGCCCATGGAAATGGAGGGGAGATTATTGTTTGGGCTGACCAGGCGACCTCTTTTAGTGGCAATGTTCAAGCACAGGGTGGTGAATTCGGAGGTAATGGTGGCTTTATTGAAATTTCTGGTAAATCAAAACTAGGATTCACCGGGCAGTTTTCTGTCAGTGCTCCTCAAGGAGAGTTTGGTAGTATCCTTTTTGATCCAGATAATATTGAAATTGTTGATGGTATTGGTGCCGCAAATGGTGATGTAGAAATTGTTTTGCCTCAATTTGGGACAGTACTTGCGGAAGATGGGGACAATGGTTGGTTTACCATCCATGAAGCTACCTTAGAACTTTGGAATGGTAATGCCAACATTTTTCTTCAGGCCAATAACGATATCATTGTTCGAAATTTAGGCGGAGATAATGCACTAACATTTCGGTCTGGAACAGGTTCTATCAGCTTTATTGCTGATGCAGATAATGATGGTGCAGGACAGTTTTTAATGGACCATGCAGGAGATTTAATCGATACCGCAGGGCGAGATATTACCATTTCTGGATATGAGATTGATATTCAACTCCTAGATACGCGTTCAAATATAGAAACTGGAGGGGCTGGAGATGTTAATCTTCTTGCTCAAGACATAATACGAGTTCAAGGCACCCTAAATGCCGATAACATTAGCTTGCAAGGAGATGCCATTTCGTTGGAGGGTGGTGATGACTCCATCAGTGGCAATACATTATCCCTGCAACCCTGGAGTCCGGACCAAAATATTGATGTGGGTGCAAACGCAAGTAGCGGCGCATTAAACCTCTTAGAATCAGATATTTTAGCCATTAAAGATGGATTCACCAATATTTCCATTGGTCGAGCTGATGGCACGGGTAACGTTATCCTGTATGATGCTGTGGCAGACGGAGGAGCTGCTGCATTTAGCGACCCAATTACTATTCTTGGAGCACAGGAGCTGCGAGGACCTGAGCAGGTAACTACTTGGACTATTACTGGCAACAATCAGGGTAATCTGAATAGCCTTTTTAGTAACGGATTAACCTTTGAAAACGTTACCTCAATCGCTGCTAGCAGCAACACTAGCGACATCCTTCAGGGGACAGAGGGAAACGACACGATTACCTTGACAAGGGAGAATGGCGGTACCTTTAAAGGCATTAATTTTGAAGGTATTCACAATATTCGTGGTGCTGGTGGAGACGACAGTATTATCTTTGCCAATGGAGTCGCTGCTCTATCTGGCTTTATTGATGGGGGGGCTGGTGATAACACCCTTGATTATCGCAACTACATTGAAAATGTTGTTTTCAACTTGGAAACAGGTGATGTTTCGGGGACTGAAGGGTTTAGCAATATTCAGAAAGTTATTGGTGGTCTTATTAGAGCGGATATCGTTCGAGGAACTTCTGGCAATGATGTTGTAACACTCACTGGTGACGGTGCTGGCACAATCAACGAGGTGGCGTTTGAAGGCTTTAGCAGGGTTATGCCAGGGGGAGGAGATGATCGGATCTTGGTTAATGGTGGCACCTGGTCAAGTATTGATGGTGGAGCCGGTACTGATACTCTGGATTATGGTTCCAATGCCGCTACTACCGGGGTCACCATTGATCTTACCAATCAAACGGCTGACAATGTTACGGCCTTTAGCAACATAGAGGACTTTAAGGGCAGCAGTGGTGCGGATACGTTGAGAGGGACGGACGGTGATGATGAGATCGCAATCACCGCTGATAATACCGGAACCCTGGGCACTACTACATTCTCAAGCATTGAAAATATAAATGCTGGTGCTGGTAATGATCAAGTTGCGATCTTACCTAATGGCAGCCTTAGCGGTAACTTAGCCGGAGGGGCTGGAGTTGACAGCCTTGATTACAGTGCCTACACCACTAATGTGGCTATTAATCTGGCCTATAACACTGCCACGGCTATTGGCGGATTCACGAATTTTGAACAGATAACCGGTGGCAGTGGCAATAGCGACAGGATCAGCGCGACTGACGGCAATGATGACATTATCTTAGGAGGTGTTGATAAGGGTATTATCAATACCGTCATCTTCAACAATATTGAAAGTGTACTGGGTCAAGCTGGAGATGATCGCTTTGTTTTTGATGACGGAGCACAAGTCTCTGGAACCCTTGATGGAGGGACTGGCACGGATGGTTTGGATTATGACAATTACACCAGTGATGTCGCCATCAACCTACAGACATCGATCTCAACCGGTAATCAAGGGATAAACAACTTTGAAAGTTTGATTGGGGGGAGTGCTAACGACACCCTGACGGGAACAAATGCAAACGATACTATTACTTTTACTGGCGTCAATGCCGGTAGCATCAACGCCCTAAGCTTTAACAATATTGAAAACTATGATGGTGGTACGGGGGATGACGTATTCACTCTGAACAATGGCGCATCTGTTACTGGAGAACTAACAGGAGGTGACGGGTTCGACACAGCTAACTACAGCAATTACACCACAGGTATTACAGTTGATCTACAGACCAATAGTGCTACAGGTACAGGTGGATTTAACACTTTAGAATCCTTTGTTGGTGGCAGCAATAATGATACCTTTAGACTGAGGGAAACTAACCCCATTAGCACTATAGATGGTGGCACAGGAAGCGATACACTAGAAGGCGATACAGTAGCTGGTATTTGGAATCTAACCGCTCTCAATACAGGAAATGGAACCGGAGTCTCCAACTTCTCAAATATTGAAAATCTCATTGCTGGCAACCAGACAGAGCAGATAAACTTTCTCGCCGATGGTGCTCAGTTTACAGGGGTACTGGATGGTAGTGATGGTGTACTCACCCTCAGTGGAGATACCATTAGCCTTGGTACAGCAGTTAAGGGGATGGACGAACTCATCATTCGCCCCCTTTCACCCAATAGAGATATTCAAATAGGAGGGTCTAGTTTAACCCCTGCCCTAAATATATCAACCCCAGGGCTCTCAAATATAAACAACAGTTTTACCGCTATCACCATTGGCCATCCAGAAGGCACAGGTAAAATTACTCTAGGGTCAGACGCAATGTTGCCAGCATCGACCACTATTCAATCCCCTAATGGCGATGGTTCAATCAATACCCAGGGATTTGACCTATCTGCACCTGAGTTAACATTAATAGCGGCCCAAGAAATCACCACGGCTAATCTCACTGCAATAAGCGGTGTCACTCTTATTGGTGGAGACATGATTGATACTCAAGATATTTTCACATCCCAGAACTTGGATGGTGGAGACGTGGCTGTTAAATCTGATAACACTATCACCATCCAACAAATTGATACTGAGAGCCTTAGCGGCATGGGAGGTGATGTTACCCTGACAGCAATTGGAGATGTTGAGATTGGTCCAATTCGGACAGTGGGTAATATTGCCGGGGGTAGCGTAGTTGCAAATGTTGGTAATCTGATGGTTCAGCAAATTGATACCACAGGCTTAAGCGGTACCGGCGGGAACATTACCCTAATAACTGTTGATGATATTGGAGTGGGCGACCTTCAGGCAGAGGGCAATACTGCTGGAGGAAATATTGTTACGGATTCAGATATTTTGACTGCTCAGGAAATTAGCACCACAGCTCTCAGCGGCAATGGCGGCAAAATTACTGTGATTGCTGACGATATTAATGTAGGCGATCTTCGCACAAACGGAAATATTAATGGTGGTAACCTTACCATTCGTGAGGCTGATACTATTACCACCCAACAAATTATTACCACCGGGTTAAATGGCATTGGTGGTGATGTTACCTTAAGTTCGGTTGAAGATATTGCAGTTGAATCCATTCGAGCAGAGGGGAACACGGCTGGGGGCAACGTAGATATTACCACCAATGAATTCTTCCGGGCGACGGACAACTTTGTCGCTCTAAATGGTAACGCTGCCAGTATATCTACCGCTGCATTCAATGGCACAGGGTCGATTACCATTCGTCATGCAGGCAATGGTGCTACCCCATTTAATGTGGGTGATGGAAATCTTTTAGGGAGTCATGCTGCTCTTATCAGTGGAGATTCTAGTGTTGATCCTAGCAATTCTTTTCTAAACAGCTATACCCTGGGTAATATTGCAATTTTGACCCAAGATATTGCGCCTCCACCTATTGTAGAACTCCCAGTTGTGCCTCCACCTATTGTAGAACTCCCAGTTGTGGAGGCACCTGTAAATCTACCTGTTGTAGAGCCGTCCTTTGTAGAGTCGCCAAACGTTACCATACCTGCACCCACTAATACATCTGAGAATGCGTCTGCTACAGATTTCAACTCTCCTTTAGTAAGCAATAGATCTTTAGCCTTAGAAGATTTATCTGAGTCAGTTGAGTCTAATGATTCTAACAAAGCCCTATTTGAACGCTTAGAGAACTCATACTCCGAACAATTTAAGTCCCATTTAAATCTATATGAACGTGTTAATGTTTCACCCACTAATTTGGCTACTGCTCAACAAACTCTAGGTAATGTGGAAGCGTTAACCGGTGTAAAACCTGGTGTTTTATATGTATATTTTTTGCCAGCTATCAACAAAGATTCAGCCGTACCAAGTTCTAATGGTCTGAATCCTAACGATGAGCTGGGGGTCTTGTTGCTAACTCACGATGGACAAACTATCCGTAGAAAAATAGAAGGTGTTACCCGTCGTGATGTCATGACAGTAGCTGAAGACTTCTTTAACCAGGTAACTAATGTTATTTCTTCACCTTCTCAATATTTACCGCCTGCCAAGCAACTCTATGAGTGGTTTATTACCCCTATAGAAGAAGACTTACAACAGCAAGGAGTTCAAAGCTTAGCCCTGGCGATGGATACAGGGCTGAGAACCTTACCTATTGCCGCGCTGCACAATGGAGAAGAGTTCCTGATTGAACGTTATAGCTTGGGAGTTATTCCCAGCTTTAGCCTCACTGATTTTAATTCTGAAAATTTTCTCTATACACAGCTGGAGAATACTCAATTGTTGGCCATGGGAGCTTCCCAGTTTCCATCACAGCAGGTGTTGCCTGCCGTACCCGAGGAACTCAATATCGTCACTAAGGCATTTCATGACAGTGCGATTTTTCTCAATGAAGGTTTTACGCTGAGTAACCTACAAACTCAAGTGGCCCGCAATGAGTTTGGTATTGTTCACTTAGCCAGCCATGGTGTATTTGAACCCGGTGAACCGCGTGAGTCTTATATTCAACTTTGGGATCAGCCCCTGCGGCTTGATCAGGTACACACCTTGGGGCTACAAGATGCTGACATTGCCCTGATGGTGTTGAGTGCCTGTAACACTGCCCTGGGCGATCGTGAAGCTGAATATGGGTTTGCTGGTTTGGCGGTAAATGCTGGTGTCCAAACGTCTATTGCTAGTCTCTGGCCCATTAGTGATGAGGGTACTCTGGGACTAATGACCTATTTCTATGAGTATCTACAACAACAGCCAGTTCGAGCTACTGCCCTACGGCAGGCACAGTTAGCCATGCTACAGGGTGAACTTCAGTTTGCAGATGGTACGTTGTCTGGCCCTAATGAGAAAACGTTGGCCCACTTTCCAGAGCTTGAACACCATGGGCGTTGGAATTTTCAGCATCCCTTTTACTGGTCTACCTATACTTTGGTAGGAAGTCCCTGGTAGAGGCAACCTTATGTTGCCACGATCAGCATCATTCAAGACACTAAAAATATACTTTTGTCATGGAGTTTTGAAATACTGCGTCCTTTTTCTGGAACTAACCTGCCATAAATTGAAGTGAATTACCGTGTCGCATTGACAGGTAGCTTCCACCATGGCGGACGTTTTTATTTCCTACTCTCGCAAAGATAAAGACTTTGTTCAGGTACTACATCAGGCTTTGGCGGAAAGTAGGCATGACGCCTGGATCGACTGGCAAGATATTCCTCCTACTGCAGACTGGTGGGCCGAGATTGAAGTCGGTATCGAAGCAGCGGATGCTTTTCTTTTTGTCATTAGCCCTGCCTCAGTGGCATCAGCAGTTTGCAACCGTGAGATAGATTATGCTGTAGCTAACCACAAGCGCTTGATCCCCATTGTGCGGCGCGAAGATTTTGGACGAGAGCGGTTACATTCGGCACTGAGTCGACACAACTGGCTGTATTTTAGAGAAAACGATAAATTTGAGCTAGCTTTTGCCAAGCTGATAGCTACGTTCAATCAAGATTTGGCCCATGTCCGAGAACACACCCGTATTTTGCTACGGGCCGTTGAGTGGGATAAACGAGGCCGCAGCGATGATCTGCTTTTACGAGGAAAAGAATTAGAAGCAGTCTTTCAATGGATAGCCGATAATACTGAGAAAGAACCTGGCTCAACCCAGCTGCAGCGAGATTATGTCAATGCCAGCCGTAAGGCGGAGCAATCTCGTCAAGCGCAGGAACTAGAACGCCAAAAACGGGCTCGAAAAACAACGACCTTAGCTCTGGTTGGGGCCAGTATCGGTTTTGTGGTGGCTACTGTGCTGGGGCTAGACGCTATTAAGCAACGGCAAGTTGCCGAGGCGCGGGCAAGCAATGCTAGAGTTACGGCTCAAAGCCTCAGGGTTGAAAATTGGTCCAATGCTGGCTTGCAAATTGATGCTCTGGTCGAAGGAATTCGGGGGTATCAGGCGATGCAAACAAATGCTCGTTATTTGGAAATGGGGCAAGAATTGCGGGCTATCGGTTCGCTACAGCAAGTGCTATCTGGCATGGTGGAACAAAACCGGCTTGAAGGGCATACTGGAGCGGTGAATAGTGTGAGCTTTAGCCCTACTGGTCAAACCCTTGCCTCTGGCAGTGCCGACGGTACTATCAAGCTCTGGAACTTACAGGGAGAAGAACTTAACACTCTCAATGGCCATAGTGACTATGTTAATGGTGTGAGCTTTAGTCCAGATGGTCAAACTCTTGTTTCTGGTAGTGCCGACGGCACAGTCAAGCTCTGGAACCTGCAGGGGGAAGAACTCAACACTCTTAACGGCCATAGTGACTATGTTAATGGTGTGAGCTTTAGTCCAGACGGTCAAACTGTCGTTTCCGGTAGTGCTGATGGCACCATTAAGCTCTGGGCCCTGAATGGAGAAGTACTTAAAACTCTTAAAGCTCCCAATGGCGATGTCATAAGCGTCAGCCTTAGTGCGGATAATCAAACCCTGGCCTTTGCTAGCGGCAATAGTGGTTCCGTTTGGCTCTGGAACGTCAACGAAGAAAAACCAAAATCCCTTGAAGGCCATAACGGGAGTATTAGTTTTGTCAGTTTTAGTGTTGATGGTCAAATCCTGGCCTCCGCCAGCGAGGATGGCATGGTGAAGCTCTGGACTTTGAACGGTGAGGAAATTCAGTCCTTTAAAGCTCATAGTGCCTGGATCAATAGCATGAGCTTTAGCCCTGATGGACAAACTTTAGCCTCCGCCAGTGGTGACGGTACTGTAAAGCTTTGGAGCCTAAATGGGGAAGAACTCAAAACCCTTAAAGGTAAAGGGGCATACATCAATAGCGTCAGATTTAGTGCCGATGGCCAGACCCTAGCCTCTGCCAGTGCAGATCGCACGATTCAACTTTGGAGCCTGCAGGAAAAAGAGATCAAAACTATCAAAGGTCATAGTGGATCAATTGATAGTGTGAGCTTTAGTGCGGATGGTCAAACTATTGCTTCCCCCACGGGTAGCGCCAGCAAAACCATCAAGCTCTGGAACTTGCAGGGAGAGGAACTCCAAACGTTTATAGGTCACGACGATATTGTCTCAAGTGTGAGCTTCAGTCCGAATGGTCAAACCTTGGCCTCTGCCAGTGGTGATGGCACGATCAAGCTTTGGAATCTACAGGGAGAGGAACTCAAAACCTTTGAAGGTCATATCGACTGGGTCAGTGATGTGAGCTTTAGTCCAGATGGTCAAACCCTGGCCTCTGCCAGTGGTGATGGCACGATCAAGCTCTGGAATCTGCAGGGAGAGGAACTCCAAACGTTTATAGGTCACGACGACGTTGTCTTAAGTGTGAGCTTTAGTCCAGATGGTCAAACCCTGGCTTCTGCCAGTGGTGATGGCACGGTCAAGCTTTGGAATCTATACGGAGACGAACTCAAAACCTTTGAAGGCCACAGTGGTAGGACTTGGAAAGTCAGCTTTAGCCCCGATGGCCAAATCCTGGCCTCTGCCAGTGAGGATGGCACAATCAAGCTCTGGAACCTAAAGGGAGAAGTCCTTAAAACCCTTTCAGGCCAAAGCGGTGGAGTCCATAACGTTAGCTTCAGAGCGAGAGATTTTTCAGGCAGTCGATACCCACATGGGGCAAACGGGCTAGGCCCAACCCTAGCTTCTGCCAGTGGCGATGGGACCATTAAATTCTGGACCCTTGACGGTGAGAAGCTCCTGACCCTCAAAGGCCATGACAGTCCCATTTATAGTATTGACTTCAGTCCCGATGGCCAAACCCTGGTCTCTGCTGGTGAGGATGGCACTGTTAAACTCTGGCAGTTGAGTGGGGAAAACCTGGTGCAAGAAAGTTGCGACTGGCTCGATTCCTATCTCATTACCCATCCCGATGTTTTACTAGAATTAACGGCCTGCCATACTTCTGAACGATTGCAGACCGCTGCTCCCCACCTGGTACAGGTAGCAATTCAGACTGCCAATACCGGTCAAATGCAGGCAGCAGAGCAACAGTTTGGCACCGCACTCAGCTGGAATCCTCAGGTTGATTTAAATCCCAACACTGATGTATTGGAGCAAGAGCCAGCGCAAATGGCGCTCAAATTTACGGCTCCTAATCATCGTCGTGAAGGCCAACAGTTGGCTAACCGGGTCAAAATTGAAGAGGCTGTTGCAGCCTATGAAAAGGCGTTAGCACTTGATGCCACTATTGATCTTGATCCAGAAACTGAAGCTATCGAACAGGATGCCCGTAACATTGCTCATCGATTTGCGGCGTTAAGTCAACAACAAAAGGGGTTACGACAGGCCCAGGAACTTAAAGTAGAAGCCGCTATCCAGTCCTTTGAAGCTGCCCTGAAATTAGATCCCAACATCGATCTGAATCTGGCTACTACTGACATGCTTGAGCAAAATGCAGAAGCTATGGCTGATAAGTTTTCAGCAGCTGGCAAAATTGCAGAAGGTCAGCGACTGGCTAGAAAAGGAAAGGTGCAGGCAGCGATTCAGGCCTATCAAACTGCTCAAGTTCTTGACCCTGAACTTGAAATCTTCCATCAAGCTTGGGACAAACTCTGTTGGGGGGGCAGTCTGAACCATCAGAGCGATGCAGTTCTTTTTGCCTGTGAAAAGGAAGCTGAACTGATGCCTGATGCTAAAAGCAGCCTGGACAGCCGTGGCATTATCCTTGCCTTAAATGGTGATATTGAGGGTGCGATCGCTAATTTTCAAAGCTATATTGATTGGGTTTCTTTTGAAGAACGCAAAGTTCAAGGGCAAGCCTGGCTTGATGCCCTAAAAGCTGGGGAAAATCCTTTTACTTCGAAAAACGGTGAAAGGATTGCAAATAAAGGCTTTTAGGCCGTAGCCAACTTTTCCTGACCTGAAGAATATGGCAACATACTACAAAGTCAAGGACTGTGGATTGTTCTCAATCAGCTCTGCTAAATCTTTCAGGAAGGCTGCTCCGTCTGCCCCGTAGATAATGCGGTGGTCGCAGGTGATATTCACCGTCATCTGCTTCTTGATGCCAATCATACCGTTGGCATCAGCAATGACCGTTGGCTTAGCGCCGCCGATGGCCAGAATGGAACCGGTGCAGGGGGGCAAAATAGCATCGAAACTATTGACACCAAACATACCCAGGTTGGAGAGGGTAAAGGTGCCGGTGGTGTACTCTTCAGGCTGTAGTTGCTTGCTACGGGACCGGGCCACCAGATCTTTCCAGGAGCGGGACAGGGAGTAGATGTCCATCTGGTCAGCGCCGCGCAGGACTGGAGTAATTAGACCGCCATCGGGCATGGCCACAGCGACGGCTATGTTAATGCTGCCGTTGTACTGGATGCCAGCATCGGTGTAGCTGGCATTGATGATGGGGTGTTTGGTTAGGGTTACAGCGACGGCCTTGGCTAGCAGACCGGTCATGGTCACACCCTTAGGCTTGATTTGCTTGTAGAGAGAGTCTAACGCATCAGTAGTGATGGTGTAGCTGGCGCGGAAGACGGGCACCGATAGGCTGGCGTTCATGTTGCGAATGACGGCCTGTTGCATGGTGTTGAAAGCAGTTACCTGTCCGGGAACCGGTGGTGGGGCGGTAGGGATAGCTGGAGCAGGGGCAGTAACAGCAGCGGGGGCTACAGGAGTCGTGGCAGGTGTGGGTGTTTGACCGGCGGCCTTTTCTACATCCTGGGCAATGATGCGACCGTGGGGACCAGAGCCGACTAAAGTTTTAAGGTCTATTTTGAATTGCTTGGCTAGCTTTTTAGCGCGGGGTGAGGCGATTAGCCGACCGCTAGGAGTAGCGCTATTGCCATTTTGTGAGGTGGCGACGGGGGCGGTGGCAGCAGCGGCAACGGGTTCGGGTTTGGGAGGAGCAGCGGCAGCAGGGGCAGGGGCAGCGGCGGCACCTTGCTTTTTGGCTTCTTCAATTTCGGCTTCGGTTTCGGCGAGTAGTGCGATCGCACTCCCAACAGTAGCGACATCCCCAGCTTCGACCACGATGGTGGCTAAATATCCTTCATAGAACGATTCGACGTCCATGTCAGCCTTGTCAGACTCAACAATGACAACGGTTTCGCCCTTTTCTACCTTGTCACCAGGGGCCTTTGTCCAAGAAACAATTTTTCCCTCAGTCATCGTTGAACTAAGGGCGGGCATGAACACTTCGCGAATCATTGGGAAATTCCGGGACGGGTGGACTACAAATGTGACAACGAACCGTAGCGGTGCGCCAGCATCTTATTCTAAAAGACTTTGTGTCATTGATTAAATGAGAAACCAAATAAAAAGCCAGCCGCTGATAATCGGCTGGCTGGGTTAAAAATTTTATGAGGGATGGATCAGACCCGAACTACAATTCGCCGCGAATTTCTTCGATGATGCCGTCACGCAGCAGAATTTCTACCTGCATTTTTTTGACGAGATTATCGCCGGTGGCAACCTTAAAGAAACCGTCGATTTGACCTTGGCTGACTTCCTTGTTGAGTTCTAGGGTTTGGACCTGCTGCAACTGCTGCAGCACCTGATTTTTTTGTTGGAGGAGCTTATTCTTATCTTCGTTAATTTTGTTTTGAACCGCCGCCATCTGCTTTTGAACGGCTTCATTAGATTCTTGTTTTTGGAGCTCGCTGACCATTCGCTGGCCTTGCATTTCAAGCTGCTGCAGGCGGCTGTCGATACCGTTGATCTGCTTTTGTAGCTGATTTTGGGCTTCTTCTTTCCAGAGGGGAGTGACGACGGCTTTGACGTTGATGACTCGTTTTAAGAGGAGTTGGGATTGCGAAGCGTCCATAAAACTACGAATAGGGTTCTTTAAAGATCAATTTCACTAGGTATATTACCCTCTCCGGTAGGAAAGGACTCTATTAAAAGATTTTCTGAGGGGTTGGGCCTCACGTCTCCTCACAAGGCAACACACTAGGGAAACCCTGAATAATGGCAAAAGATATCGAGGGGCACCCACCAGAGGTGCCCTTACTAGTTGATTTGATTTCGCCAACTATTCAAACAAACCGTCAATCACATCCTGATAATTCCGTGTTACCACTGGCCGCTTAATCTTCATGGTCTGGGTTAACATGCCATTCTCAATAGAAAATGGCTCGCTCAATAGCGTAAAGGGGCCAATTCGCTCGTCGGGACGATAGCCGGGGCGAGCTTTGACTTCGCGGGTAAGTTCTTGCTTAAACAGGCTTTGGACTTTGGAATTTTCTAGAGCAGCCGCGGGACTGGTTTCATCAATGGTAATGTCCTGGCTGGCAGCCCACTGGCTGAGGGCTTCGAGGTTGGGGACGATCAGGGCTCCGAGAACTTTTTGGTCCTGGCCGACGAGCATGATTTGGTCGACATATTGGCTCCGGGCACAGGCATTTTCGACCGGCTGAGGTTCGATGTTTTCACCGTTGGTAAGGACGATGGTGTCTTTGGCGCGGCCAGTGATGATCAAGTCGCCATTGACGGTGATTTTGCCAAGGTCGCCAGTATCGAACCAGCCGTCGGAGTCAATGGCTTTTGTAGTGGCGTCAGGATTTTTGTAGTAACCCTGCATGACTTGGGGACCACGAATCAGCACGAGACCCTGCTGTCCTTGGGAAACGTCCTGGCGGCTGTCGAGATCAACGATCCGGGTTTCGGTGCTGGGCAGGGGCTGACCGTCGGCTCCGCGCAGATTTTGCCAGGGACGGCGAACATGGGTGATGGGGGAGGTTTCGGTGAGGCCGTAGCCACCGAGAATGTCGACACCGATGATTTCATAAAAGTCTTCAAGGTGATCGGCGATGGAGCCACCGCCGCTGACGACGAAGTCAATGTCGCCACCGGTGGCTTCACGAACTTTTTTGTAGACCATGGTGTCGCCGAGCTTATGGAAAGGCCATAGGACGGCACACTGGGCAACGGCCATGGTGCGGTCAAAAGCGTTAGGGGTTTGGTCGAGGCTGAGATTATCGGCAATGCGCCTGGCGGTAATATAGCGCTGGCTTTGATAAAGGAAAAAGTTGATTAGCTTTTGCTTACTTTTAGGCTGTTCGCGGAACTGTTTTTGGACACCTTCATAAATCGATTCCCACAGTCGGGGAACGCCCACCATGTAGTTAGGTTTATAGGTTTTAAGATCTTTTTTGACGTGGCGAATGGTGGTGTAGATCTGGTGGACGCCCTGGGAAAGGGTGAAGTATTCGAAGGTGCGTTCGTAGCAGTGCCAGATGGGTAGGATGCTCATTACTTTAGAGCCGGGAGCAGGGTGGACGACACTACAGGCTCCAGCAACTTGGGACAATAAATTATGCTGGCTAAGCATGACGCCTTTGGGTCTGCCCGAAGTACCAGAGGTGTACATCAGTGTGGCCAGATGGTTGAGATCGCGTTCTACCTCATTCAGGTCCTTATCCTCACCTAGGGCCATCAGCCAATTAAAATTCAGCAGCTTGGCAGAGGTTTTTAGCTTAGGCGTTTCATCCGACAGTAACACAATAAACTGCAGGTTTTTATCATCTAAGAGGTCAGCGAGCTTATTCAAGGTGGCCTGATCCTGCACGATCATTGCCACCGCATCGCTGTTGTCCAAAATAAAAGCAAGCTCGTCTTTATCGGCTTGGGAGCCCCGTACCGCATCCACTGCCCCAGCGGCCATAATTCCTTGATCGGCCACTAGCCAACGGGGCTGATTGTCTGAAAATAGGGCGATTTTATCCTGGGGTTGAATGCCCAGGCTCTGCAGGCCAGCCGCAAATTGCTTAATTTGTTGGGCCAGTTCACCATAGGTCAGGGTGAGCTGAGGGGTTCCGTGGGGGTCTTCCAGGGCGATTTGATTGGGAAAGCACTCTGCAACGATGGGCCAAATGTCGGCCACCGACTGGACATGACTGTAGTCAATTGCCTGGGCGAGGTTTTGTATTTCTTGGCGAGAAAGGGTGGCAGCAGCAGTCATAAAAATGTCCTGTAAAAGCGCATTAATTAAAGAAAGCAGTTAGGAACTAGTGCAGCGTCAAAGCTAAAAATTAGGGTTGAGATAGTGAGTGGGGAATGGTGAGCAGTGATGGGTGTATCAGGTTCAGCCATGTTTTAGCTAATGACTCATCTATCCCAAAATTTAGTCTTGACGGACCACTAGGCCAATATTATGACTCGTCTCTTCACCTCTCTTAAATAGGGGAAGGACTATCTAAGGCACAATATTGCATCAAAATTAATCTATTCCTAATGTCTTAACCGTGTGGATTTTATAGTTTCGTCGGTAAACTCTGCACCTGTGGGCCTACCTAGACCAGTCCGGTAATTGTCAAACCCCTATGCTGACCCTGGCCGAGTCTAATTATCAAAGTTAAGTTAAGTAACAGAGCCTTCCTGAGACTATGCGTCCATTATTTTCTGGTCCACTTACGATTGAGCCTGTGCAGATTCCGATTCGGGATTTGCCGAATCGGCTGCAGGGGACAGTCATTGTCCAGTTGTCAGATTTTCACTATGACGGAAAGCGCTTGTCAGAACGGTTATTGAGGAATGCGATCGCAGCTATACCCAATCTCAAGCCAGACCTGGTGGTTTTTACAGGCGACTTTATTTCCTGTAAGCCTGATCCCATCTATAATTTGGCCGCTCAGCTCAGCCCCATTGCTGCAGATTTTCCCACCTATGCCATTCTGGGCAACCACGATAACTATAGGCCCATGGCTCGTTCCATAGTGACTGCCGCCCTGAGCGATATCAACGTCACCGTCCTCTGGAACCAAATTGCTTATCCCTTTGGTGATGATCTGGCCCTGGTAGGGTTAGCCGACTACTACCACCGAGACTTTACCCCCACGATTTTAGACCAGCTGCCGACCACCCTGCCGCGCATCGTGCTCTCCCACAATCCTGATACCGCCGAACATATGATCCCCTGGCGTGTCGATCTACAGCTTTCGGGCCACACCCACGGCGGCCAGATTGTCATACCTGGTATTGGGAATATGGCCGAGCACTGGTTTCGCATCCGCAAATACTTCCCAAAAAGACTGCGCAAAAGCAACTTACCTTACATCAGTGACCGCTGTGCCAGCGCAGTCACCCATTGGGAATGGGCCATGGGGTTGCATAAAGTCGGTCAGAATACTCTCTATGTAAATCGTGGCTTAGGGACCTACGCTCCAGGTCGCCTGTTCTGTAATCCAGAAATTACAGCCATAACCTTGGAGGGTGCAAGATAAGCCCAAACCTTAAAGAACCCATACATTCCCACCACCAATCTCCCGTTTCCCCTGGAACTCCACTATCCTAGGTAGAACGATTTCTTGACGCCGCCGGACCAATGCACAATTTTCTGCCGATTTCCTATTTTGAGGGTCAGTTTTGTCCGTTTGAGGATGCCAAAATTTCCATCGCTACCCATGCGCTGCACTACGGTACAGGTGCCTTTGGTGGATTGCGAGGTATTCCAGACCCTCAGAATGACAATCGGGCATTGCTGTTTCGGTTAGACCGTCACTGTGCGCGGCTGAGTAAGAGTGCCCGGTTGCTAAATTTTGATTTGCCTGCGGACAAAATTCAACATGTGATTACAGAATTTGTCAAAAAGAATAGTCCAAAAACATCCTTTTATATTCGGCCCTTTGTATACACCTCGGATTTAGGGATTGCCCCTCGATTGCATAATGTGAAAAAAGACTTTTTTGTCTATGGTCTAGAGCTGGGGGATTATCTTTCTCCTGAAGGGGTTACCTGCCGGGTTAGCTCCTGGTATCGTCAGGAAGATCGCAGTTTGCCCCTGCGCGGCAAGATCAGCGGGGCGTACATCACATCCTCCTTGGCTAAAACTGAAGCTGTCGAAGCCGGTTTTGATGAGGCGATTTTGATGAACTCCCAGGGCAAGGTGAGTGAAGCCTCAGGAATGAACATTTTTATCGTACGCAATGGCAAGCTGATTGCCCCCGGATTCGAGCAGGATATTCTAGAAGGCATTACGCGCGACAGTGTATTACAAGTGGCAAAAGATCTAGGTATCGATGTAGTGGAGCGCCCCGTGGATAAGTCAGAGCTACTGATTGCCGATGAAGTCTTTTTGAGTGGGACTGCAGCCAAAGTTACACCGGTCCGTCAGGTGGAGAACTACACCCTGTCAACGGTGCGACCCGTAACCGACAAAATTCGAGAAAAGCTTACCCTAATCACTGAAGGACGAGACAATCAGTATCAAGACTGGGTCTATGGCATCGATTTAGGATAAATCTCTCTCCTCCCATCACTCCGGAGGCATCATCCCCGGGTAACCAATCCCAAACGCTGTAGCAACAAAATCACCCACCAGGTCATGTCAATTTGCCACCAGGTGCGACCCGCCGGAGCCACATTAGGATGATGGGCATCACGATAGGGACAGTTGGGTTTCATCTTCCATCGGGGGAGTATTAGCCACAAACTTTTTCGCTGAGCGAAACGTATCGGTTTCTCGGAGCTGCTGGCTCATAAATCGACAAATTTCCAACAAGATGTGGGGACGTTGCGTCGTCAGGCTAATAAATCGCTGTTTTTCTAGTTTCAGTAGCATGCAGTCATCTTTGGCGATGGCTCCATTCCAGCGCGGGGCATCGTCAAACAGTGCAATTTCACCAAAATAGTTACCCGCAACTAGCTGTTTAATTTCCCGCTGCTCATCGTCAACGGTTTTAACAATCTGGACTGCACCCGATGCGATGATATATAAGTGTGCGCCCCAGCTACCCTCTTCAAAAACGATTTCACCCGCTATCAATTGCTGGGGCACCAGGGCTTCATCAATCAGCAATAGTTCATCTAAAGAGAGATTTTGAAACAGGGCGACATCTTTGATAATGAGTAGACGATTCATAAGCGTGTCGGGAGTAGAGGGCTGTAGCGCTGTGTAGACGTCCTGAAGTAGTGGCGCTGTTGGAAATAAATTGCGAGCGACGGTCCGCACGACAGGGTCTCTATCTTTCAACGATGCCCTGGGAATTTTGGCTAGGGCGATTAACGCTCCGGCCCGTAACCACCGATCTTTAGACTCAATTGCCTCTAGCAGGATCTTATACCCTTTGTTTCGTAGCCAGTTAAGCGATGGTTGAGGCGCGTCTGTACCGTCAGTATCTTCCTCTAACAATGGCAGTAACGGCAAAATAAACCGACGATGGTTGAGGGATGCTAGCACTTCTACCGCATTGGAGCGATCGCGACGGTCGGTGGTGGCAAAAATTTGATTGACCGTATTCACGGTACGACTGTGGCCCAAACTGGCTAAGACATAGAGCACTTTTTGGATCAGACGCTGGTGATAGTCGGCAATGGCAACTGCCAGGGGTTGCCAGTTGGGGTCATCCTGGGGTATCTGGGTTTGCCAGCGACGGGTGTGGCCCACTTGCTGAAAATCGTCTGCCAGGTGGGCGTAGAGAATGTCACTGGCCTGGCGGGTGCGAATTTTGCCGATGGTTGAGATCGCGCCATTTACGGTTTTCCTATCATCGGCCCCAAGCTGTTCTTTAGCCTCGGTCAGGCCCCCCTTAGCCGCCAGCAATGTGGCTGCTTGTTCGCGCACCCGAGGATGGACATCCCCCAGAGCCTCGGTCAGTGGAGCGAGATCTCCATGGTTGCGCTGCCATAGGGCCAAGGCGGCAATCCTCACAGCGGGCTGCTCGTGGGAAAAATGCTGCTGTGCCAGCGCCGTAATCCCCGTAGCATCGGCCATGGTTTCACTTAAATTAGCCAGGGTTTCCAACCCCAACTGTTTGGTTTCGGCACTGCCCTCCGGTAAAAGTCGTGTCGTTAATAGTTCTAGTAGGGTCTCATCGGCGCTGCGAGCAACCACTCGAATCACTGCTTTAGCGACACCTTCATCCAGTACAGATTGCTCAATTTCTGAAAAGGCTGTGTTGGTAAGCGAAGTGCCCTGCAGTCGGGCCACCATGGCAAGCGATCGCAAACTCGCATCAGCATGCAAGCTGAACTCATCCAGTAGATCAGCCGCAATCGGCTGCTGCTGCACCATCAAAATTTCTAACGCTGTCAATCGACAGGCCAAGGGCTGTTCTGCCTCTAACTGTGCTTGCCAAACCGACCAGAGTCCTGCCTCCTCCGCTTCTTCCAATGCTCGCTCGGTTGAGTTCACATCGAAGCCTGGTCCTGCTTCAAACCCATCACTAAATAAGGTCACCACGGCCGATCGCACCTGACGATCTGCCCCTGGTAACAATGTCAATACCTCCTCCAAAAACTCGACCGGTGCGCCAAACCGCGTTGCCAATTCTAACCCCTTGATCTGGTCGTAGCGGTCCTCGGACTGTAAAAGGGTCTGAATACTGGCTTTTAGCGGTAATACTGCCTGACGGCTGGCCAGCTGGTCTAGGTCAATCGCATCGGTCCGAATTAATTCTTCTAGCCCAGCGGTGTAAAAACGACCCATGGGCAGTCGCACTAGCAAAAACACCATTACCAGGCTGCACACTAGCCAGGTGATTTGCTCCAGACTGAGGCCATGTTCACACAGCCACAGAAATGCTCCGGCACAGGTCAGACCGACCGCATAGATGAAGCCATCGCCGAGGGTACGGATGCGACCCATAAACTCCTGGGGAATGGCATTGTAATTGAGCTGGTGAACGGGTAAGTTAATTGCCTTGTAAAGGGCATCGCCGTTGAGTTGTAGACCTATGGCGGCGGGTAGCTGACCGTTGACCCCCAGGCCGACAAAGGCCGCCAGGGTAGTGAGGGGAAAAACCACATTCATGCGGGCCACACCGAGCCAACGTAGTAGGGGCCGGGTCAAACCGTAGAGCACCACCATCTGGAAAACGCTGACCACCACCCGCATCAGTCCCAAAAAGCCGGTCAGTTCCCGTTGAGTAAATTGCTGACCGTAGATGCTAAACCATAGAAATTCGGAGCTGAGGTAGATAATTACCAGCAAAAAGCTGCTAGCAGCCAGGAAGATGACTAGCGGGTAGCGCTTGGCTAACTCGGGGAACGACCTGAGGGATTCAACCACACCGATGGTGGCACTGGGCTGGGTGCTAAGGGGGCGCTGGGTGCGATCAAGATAGGTGAGTTGGAGTAGTGCGATCGCAATCACCCCTGGCAAACACAGCAATAAATCCTGCGTACTCAACCACCGCGATAGACCACTAACCAGACCACCCCCCACCAGGGTGCCAACCGCTTGGGCAATACCGATGTAAGGAGCATATTGCTTATACTCCAGGGTATTGAAGTAATCAGTCAGTAAACTAGGGTAGAGAATATTGTTGCAAATATCCCACTGAAAAAAACTGACAATCAGCAATCCATAGTAAACCGGGACCGTATCCAGGGGTAATGCCAATCGGATAGCCAGTATTAGCCCTAGCAATATCAACAGGGCACCACAAAATAGTTGAGTACTACGTATTCGCTGCACCACCTGACTAATACCGATATAGGCAGGCATCGAGCACAGGCCAATCAAAATAAAGGCAATTGGCAGACGTTCAGCCCCAAGCTGACTGACAAATATAGAATTGGCCGCTGCGATCGCCATGACACTTTGTACCAAGACCGTTACTGCCAGTAGTAACAGTTGGGCCAAACGACCATCTTGTATAGGTTTGAACGCGGTTAGCATTAACTACCTGGAAGTCATACCTTTTCCATACTATTAAACGGTCATGATGGAAAAAATCGAAATTTGGTTTTCTAGTAAAACCTATGAGAAGACATTCCATAGAATACCGCTCTAATCTTCTCCCATGGCCTCTAACGGCTGTATAGGACGAGGTAGCCGGTCAATGGGTTCAATGATGTTCAAATCATCCCCTGTGCCCGCTCCTAAGGTTTTAAACTTGCGAGCACTTACCAATACCCGGCTTTCTAAAGAGCCTACTGCCTTGTTAAAAGTATCGATAGTCGTATCCAACCCCCGGCGCATTTTCTGTAAATGCCCAGTAAATACCCGTATGCGTTCATAGAGTTCTCGACCCAGGTTGCAAATCTGCTGAGCGTTCTCTGTGACAGCGTTCTGCTGCCAGCCATAGGCTACGGCTTTAAGTAAGGCAATCAATGTAGTTGGTGTGGCCAAAATCACCCGCTGAGCAATACCCGCTTCGATTAAACTTGGGTCCTGCTCAAGAGCAGCACTAAAAAAAATTTCCCCTGGTAAAAACAGCACTACAAACTCAGGGCTGGACTGAAACTGGTCCCAATAAGCTTTTTGGCCAAGCTGCTGAACATGACGGCGGACCTGTTGAGCATGCTCCTTGAGCTTAGTTAGGCGCAATGTCTCATCGGTGGCATCCAACGCTTCTAAATAGGCTGCCAAGGGGGCCTTAGCGTCGATTACAATCCGCCGCTGCTGCGGTAGCTGTACCACCATGTCTGGACGAAGAGCGCCATTAGCTACATTCACCTGTTGGATAAAGTCGCAGTGCTCTATCATGCCAGCTATTTCCACCACCCGCTTTAGCTGAATTTCACCCCAGCGCCCGCGCACATTGGGAGCCCTCAGAGCCTTGGTTAAATTTGACGTTTCGGTTTGCAATTGCAGTTGCCCTGTGGCCAGCTGGGTAATCTGCTCGCTGAGCTGGCTATAAGCCGATATCCGATTACGTTCCAGGTCCTGCAGATACGTTTCCACTTTAGTCAAAGAGGAGCGCAGCGGTTGGACCAAACCATCAATGGCCTGCTGTCGCTGCAGCAATTCGCTACTTGACTGGGTATGGAACTGCCCCAGTTTTGTCTGGGCCAAATTCAAAAATGTTTCGTTGTTTGTTTGTAGTGCTTCTGCGGATAGCACCTTGAAGGACTCTATCAGCTGCTGTCGAGCCTGGTTTAATAGCCTTAGTTTTTCATCGGTAGCTTGCTGCTGCTCCTGCAGTTGGGTCTGGCTCTGGGCAAGTTTTGCTGTGAGCTGACTTTTTTCTAATTGCAAATGCTGCAGCTGGTCTTGCAGTTGCGTTGTCTGCAATGCTTTGGTTTCAGCCACTGCTCGTTGAACAGACTCGGTTGTCAGCGCCTGGAGCTGTTGCTCTAGATCTTTTTGCAGGGCGTGAATTTGTTGTTGCAGCTCCCGGAGTTGAGCATCCTTGGTATGCAATTGCTCAATCATAGTGGCACGCTCAGCCACCCGCTCATTCTTAGCACGCTCCCGTATTGCTGGATATCGTGACTGCCATACCAACCAGCTGATTAGACAACCGACCCCTGCCCCTGCCAGAAAAATTACCGGCCACTGCATAAATAAAGTACATAGTTACTATTGCACCATAGGTTAGCATTCCATTTCTCAATCGTAAAATCAGCCTAAAATTCAGACAAAAGCTTAAGCGTTTTAGGAAATCACGTTCATTTAGTCATGGCTACCGGGTACTTTCATAGGAGATATAAATAAGTTTTGATGATAGATTCAGCTCTTGGAGCATACGCTTAACCACACCAAACTATCCACGAAATGGAGTTTGACCTGCATCATGCTCACATCTAGAACTTAAGTTTCTTCTAGGAGAAAACTCAGGGTTTCAACATGGATGTGGTTTATGTTTTGATAAGAGCTGGCCTTTTGGGCTTATTTGTAAACATCCATTTACATCCACCGTAGCGACTAAATTCATCAAAGAGCCTTATAGGGAATGACCGTTAAAAGCCCACCAGAGAAACCTGTCAAATCTCCGATGTTGGACAAGTTGCCAAATTACGGAGTTCAAAGCGATGAGTGCCCACGGCGGGCAAAGACGCAATTGGACTTTATTATGCTTGCCATCGAGGCCCTTGAACTCAATGCGTCTCAGGTAATGCTGGCAGCTATCAGAGATCTGGGACTACAGAATGTGCTTAAAAGTCGGGTGCATCTGTGGCGATTGCGTAGTACTAATCCACTACGAAAGTTTAATCAGCGTCAGCCCCTCACCTTGGAAGAAGCAAAGGCTTTGGTATTGGTGGTTTGTTACCTATGTCGTAAGTTAACGGTGCTGGTTCGCCAGTTGTTTTTAGGTTATCAACAGCTTCAAGACCAACAGCTTTCCCTCGATCACCATTTTCGGTTAGCCAAATATCTAAAGCGATTTCGCTCTCACTTCCGGGCTCGGATGAATCCTAAGCGGGCGATGGTGCTGACTTACAGTACAGATGAAAAGTTGGATGAACTGGCTCTTTCCTTACTAACTCAGCTATTACTCTGCACCGGCACTCGTGGTGAAGAAAGACTTTGGGCCAGCCTCTTTGATGGAGAGGTATCATGACCATTCAACGACAGTATGTGCTGCCCAACTGCAGCCTGGTATTAGAAGGCCTAAGCGAAGATACGTCCAACGTGCTCTCGATTCTGGCCAATGCTGAATTTAAGATTGTAGGAATTAAGCAATCTTTGGCGGGTGGCCTGGAGTTTTTTCAGGCCGTTGCGACTGTGGTAAGCGCTTATTGTCAGCGTCTGCTCAGTGGTGTCGATCATCCAGCTCACATTAGTTCTCCAGCATCGCTGGTGTCGGTTGAACCTTTAAAAGGCCAGTATCACCGTCTGCTAGTCAAGCCCGTAGTGTTAGGTGACTCCTCTAAAACTTCAGCGGTAGATGGTGAGCCCCAGGCCATCCAGCTTTCTACGGTACAGCTGTTTGATATGGCTGAGGCCATTGATCAGTGCTGTGCGGATACCCAAACGCTGCCTAATTTCTCAGTGCCGGTGGCTCCTTTACCGCGCAGATACGTTCGAGCTGAGGAGCCGCTGACCCAAAGGGCAATACCGCCAATGCTGGGTTTTGGCACCCTTGCTGTAGCAGCCCTGGGGCTATTCTTTTTACCCGTACCAGAACTGGTTGAACCTGAGGGTTTGGAGCAGCAAGATACTTCTGCGTTGGCAGACCCATTGGCAGAACCAGTGGGGAGTGAGCCTGATATTAGCTCCACTGATACCCCAGTTTCTGACTCTGAGTCGTCTGCGAATAGTACAGCGAGTGATGAAGTCGATATTCAAACTGTTCCGGGCCCCATTACTGATAGCGTTAAGCTAGCGGCACTACAGCAACAGGTTCAGCAACAGATTAGCAGCGCGTCAACGGATAATGCCTCCTTTGAACAGCCGCTAAGCTATCAAGTTTCGGTTGCTGAAAACGGTGATATTGTTGGCTATAACCCTTTAGACGATACCTCATCAGCAAATGTAGACAGTACTCCACTGCCTACATTGACTTACATACCAGTTGATTCTGCAGCTGTAGAATCGGTGGCCCAGTTTGATGTCACCTTTGCTCCTGGTGGTACTGTTGAGGTCACTTCCGATCAAACGATTATCCCCGAAGCTATTACCCCCGAGGTTGTCGTTCCTAAGTCTACAGAAGAAGAGGTGTTGCCTGAGGAAGATGCTAACGGTGATACCTCAGACAGTGATACCTCAGGCCAGACATCTGCTGTCCCAGTCGATGATATTGACACAGCTGCTACATCTGAAATTACCAATGTCAGCACATCAAGGGGGCTATCCACATCTATAACGACGCCAATTCAGGATGTAGATCGCATCTATGCTCTTAATCAAGAGCTGCGACGCACGATTATTAATAATCGAGAACCTAATTGGTCTGGCCCCGCCATCCGTTACCGAATCCGTCTTGATGAGGATGGTAACGTTATAGGTTATGCAGCTGATGGTGCAGCGGCAGAGCAATATGCCGCCGACTTCAAAATACCCAGCCTAGTTAAAGCGACATCTACCGAGCAGCCACAACTTGATTTCCTGGTTGTTATTAACGATAACAACGTTATAGAGGTCAGTCCCTGGGACGGCTGGCCTTAAGGATGCATTGTCAGAGTTAATTAACTGTTGATACGGCTAAAGGACTCATCGCTGTGTCTAATGAACAACTCCCTGAACTTCCCTCCTACTCAGTCCCCGAAATTTCCCCCACAATCGAGACGGTACCCCATACCCTACGCCGTCGCTGGATAGGTTATGGGGTAAATGTGTTAACGGGTCTAGGCCTGTTGCTGACAGGTCTTCCTATTGCCTGGCTTTTAGGCATTGGCACAGCTGGAATTTTTGCAAAACCAGGCAACCAGATGCCCTTGCAGGAAGTTGTCCTACGGCGAACCAATCGGGTGATTACGGAAATCCATCGCTTACCCAGCCGCTGGCAACCTACGCCACCGCCTGAGACTCGGATCGAGCCTATCCCCATCCCGACACAACCCGTTGCCCCTTTAACGCCACCTCCTGCCGCGCTCAATGAACGTGAACATCAAATTGCACAAGAAGAGCTGGCGGCCATTCAGCAAGAATTTGAAACAATTCAAAAACGTCTGTTTGATCTTGAGAGCAAATTAGGGCAGGCTCAATCTACAGCAGAAGTAGAGAGCAGACTAGCCAATCTGAAGCAGCGGCTCATGCCCAATCAGGTGGCTACATCGTCAGTTGCCCCTCAAGATTCAGTAGCAGCCCCTCCGCCTCAAGCTGATTTGAATTCCCGGCATCCTTTACTTGAGACCACCGAACTCAAAATCACCCTACCCAGCGATGCCCTATTTTCTCCAGGCGAAGCTCGCTTATTAGCAACTGCGCCAGACTTGCTCGGCAGCATTTTCGAAGACCTGGCCCAATACCCAAATGCCACTATCCTAATTGGCAGTCATACTGATGACCGCATGGAACCATCTCAAAGCCTTGCCTTGGCTTTTCAACAGGCCAATTCTCTGAAAGCTTATTTAGCAGGTAATCTGCCAAACCAGCGCTGGGTTACTGTCGGCTATGGTCAAAATCAACCCATTGCAGACAACAGTACTTCATCATTTCGTCAGCGCAATCGCCGCATTGAAATCGCTATTGATCGTCGTTAGTGTCATGCTGATAATCAACGTATCTATTCCATTCTCCTCACCCCAGTACCTGCTCAACTAATGAAAATCGTTTATTTTGGTACTCCACAATTTGCCGTGCCCAGCCTTGTTCGTCTGCTCAAAGATCCTGATTTTGAAGTGGTTGCCGTTATTACCCAGCCGGACAAACGAAGAGGCCGAGGCAGCAAAGTGACCCCGTCTCCAGTGAAGCTAATAGCGATTGAAGCGGGTATCCCTATTTGGCAACCTCAAAAAATTAAAAAGGATGCAGATACTCTAGATTTTCTGCATGCATCTCAAGCTGATGCGTTTGTTGTGGTTGCCTATGGACAAATTCTCTCTCAAGAGATTTTAGATATGCCAAGGCTGGGGTCGATCAATGGTCATGGCTCTATTTTGCCAACCTATCGAGGGGCTGCTCCTATCCAATGGAGTCTCTACAATGGCGAATCTGAAACGGGTGTAACTACCATGCTCATGGATGCAGGTATGGATACGGGGCCGATGCTGTTAGAAGAAACGATTCCCATTGGGTTCTTGGATAATGCTTGGACAATTGCCCAGACGCTCTCTACGCTGACTGCTGAGCTACTACTGAGTACCCTCCATAAGCTTGATGGTCAGGCAATTCGCCCCATTCCCCAAATTGAAGAGCAGGCTACCTATGCACCGCTGATTAAAAAAGCTGACTACCTTATTGACTGGCAGCGTTCGGCCCTCGAAATTCATAATCAGGTACGCGGATTCTATCCCAACTGTATTACTCAGCTATGTCAACAGTCGCTCAAGATCAGTGAAACTATTCCCCTATTCGATACTGTTTGGCCCCAGCTGCCTCAGAAATATCAGCTTCTAAAGGACGCATATACTCTACTAGAGCCTACAGACCCTGGCAAAGTTGCAGCCATTTGGAAAAACTATGGCCCAGTGATTGCCGCTGGTGATGGATATTTGCTATTAAACCACTTGCAGCCTGCCGGTAAAAAATCCCAGTCTGGCTGGGCCTTTGCCAATGGCAGTCGCTTGGGGGTAGGCGAACAGTTAGGCACTCCTGAGGTTTCTTTAAAGAAAGAAAAAGCTCCTAGCCAATAACTAGGAGCTTTAATGATGTCCAGAAGGATATCTGACGGAGCCTAGCCAGCAGCCAAGTAACCTTGAAATGTTGCCTTGCGGCGACGGAGATGTTTGAGGGCTTGCTGCTCTAGCTGACGTACGCGTTCACGACTAATACCCATCCGCTGACCTACTTTGGCCAGGGAAAGCTGAGTACCATCCGTAAGACCAAATCGTAAGTTGATCACTTCCTTTTGCTGAGGAGTCAGCTCAGTAAGCATGTTACGAATATCCTGTCGTAGAGACTGCTGAACGGTATAGTCCTCTGGAGAAACCGTATCATCTTCCAATAGCTCTTGTAGTTCAGTATCCTGATTGTCGCCAATACGTACATCCAGAGAAATAGGCTGACGAGACATGGTTAAATATTCTCTGACCTGCTCAGGAGTTAGATCCAGCTGTTGGCCAATTTCGGTAACAGATGGGCTGCGACCTAGTTTCTGAGCCAAGACACGCTGTTCACGCTTGATTTTGTTGAGCTTCTCAGTAATGTGAATAGGTAGACGAATCGTTCTGGATTGCTGAGCTATAGCGCGAGTAATCGCCTGACGAATCCACCAGTAGGCATAGGTGGAAAACTTATATCCTTTCATGGGATCAAATTTTTCCACACCGCGCTCCAGGCCCAATGTACCTTCCTGAATTAAATCTAGAAACTCTAGATTACGCTTTTGATATTTTTTGGCAACTGCTACTACAAGGCGCAGATTGGCTTCAATCATCTTGCGCTTTGCCCGCTGACCGTGCCGTAGCTGATGCATGAGCTCTGACTCAGAAACGCTAGCAGACTCCGCCCACTCCGTTCGATTCGCTTCACGACCGAGGTCATCATCCAATTTATCTTTGATTTCCTGTAAGGCCATTAGGCGCTGCACTTGCTTACCCAAAACAATTTCCTCTTCATGGGTGAGCAGAGGTACACGACCAATTTCTTGTAAATAAGTGCGCACAGTATCTGTACTGTAAGCAATTGTGGAAGTTCGTTTTGGGGCTTGCAGCTTTGACATAGCTTTTAATAGACCTCCGCTGGAAAAAGTGTGTCAGGTGCAGGGAAGGAGTTAAATCCTTGACCGTAGGTTGAATCGCTGAATCGTGACTTGTGACTATGTACGCAGAGCACAATAAAACTGGATTGCAATTGATGAAATCACTTTAAGATCCGTTTCAACGCCCAGGCTAAGGCCAAACATGCACCTATATTTCTAAAAACGAACTCAAGTCGGATTCATTATGAGTTTAATTTTACCCTGAGTAATAGTGTTAGTTTCACTTGATGAAACATCTCTCATGAAACACGTCTCTATGACCATCACGTTAACTGGAGTAGATGAGAAATCAATGTAGGCCAAGATTAAAGCTACCTGAGAGAGTTTAAGGGTAAACGACAACTCTACATTGCCAGTATGTCTTAGGTGTATGAATCTCTAGGTGTGGTTTTCCTTGGGCAATAACCGAACTAGAATTTTCAGTTACAAACCATATTTCTAAACTCATTCAGCATGGTTTCTAAATTCACCCTGCTAAGCATTTAGCTGACTCCAAAGTTTAGGGGTGACGCAAAGATAATTCTGTAGCTTTCGGAACAAGCGCTGTCTTATGTTGAGACAAAAATTGCATCCACGTCTCACTACGTTCAAATATTTCGTACCTTTAACTTAAACCAGAAGTCTAACCTGAAAAACAAATATTGTAAGATATTAACATATTTTAGTTCAAGTGTACTGTATTTGGCTGTTGAACTTTTATGGCTTATTGATTAAAGGCAATAGAGTTGCGGCAGTTGTATTTCCCTGTAATACAAGGTTGATAAGACGTCTAGACAGGACAAGGAAAACACAGTTAGCGACATTATAGCTTTCGTTTTGGGTGTAGATAGATTTACTGTGACAGCTATGCCAATCCCGAAGAGTGTCACATTAATTCAAAGTCTAAGTAGCTCCTTAATTCAAGGATTTGCGGATCACTGATGAGATTGGTTACTCGGGAACACCTTTGTATAATCTATCGGTCTTAAAAAATATCTCGATTGGTAGCGATATTTACGCAAAGCTGCTGCCAGAATGTTGTTAAATAAGGACGTTCTCAGTAAAATAACCTGATTTCCGTAGTTTGTTGTCGTCAAGACTACTTGAGTTTTCTAAGTATTCTGAAAAGCTGTGTATCATTGGGCACCTTGAAATTAGTTGAGTACCCACTATCTATTCAGCTAATCAAGGACTTTTATGGCTTCGAAAAAACCTGTCGGTAGTTCATCTCACTGCTCTAGCCACAATAGTGATCCAGCGTTTTGGCAACAGCTGGATAAGGATTTCCCCTTTGAAGGTGTGGATGAAGAACAGTTGCGTCAGCAGACAGAGCAATGGCTAACTTGTGCTAGTGAACTGCTGGGAATGCCGCCATTACGTGCGAAAAAGAAGGCAAAACGTTAAAGTGCTCAATCAATAATTTAATGGCGGCATTCAAGCTATTGACTGGCAGTGCTGCCAACCTAAGTAAAGCGCTCGGGGCGTGTGGAAGCACCCTTTCCATTTTCCGCCCTTTAAGGGTAACAGTAGGTCGCCTTGACGAGTTAGGTAGCCAAACCATTCGCCATGGTCAGGATCGTGAAATCGTGACCAGGCATAGTTATGAACAGTGCGATACCATTGCCAGCAGTCATCTCGCTGGGTGATTCGATAGCCTAACAGCAAAGCTACAAGGGTTTCTAAGTGTACCCACCAAAGTTTTTGGCTCCATTCCAATTGCTGAGGCGGATATCCCTTGCGGTCTAAAAAGTAAAAAATGCCGCCATAGGGTTTGTCCCAGCCTCGTTCAAGAATTGCCATAGTGGTGTCAATGGCGCGGTTAATCAGATCCATATCTTGTCGACGCTGACCGATATCCATCATGAACCACATGGCCTCGATACCATGGCCTGGATTGAGTAAGCGTCCTTCAAAACAGTCGATGGGAGAGCCATCTGGGGCAATGTGTTCGTATACCAAGCCGCTTTCGGAGTCCAAGAATTCTTCCATGACTTCATGAATGGTTTGATTGAGTACTGCGTCTAGCTGTTTTGCTGTTAGCAGCCAGCTCATTTCCAACGTAAGGTTAGCCAGAATCATAGGGACTGCTAGAGATTTCATGGGTCGAGTGCCTGGGTAGGCCTTGTTGTACTGGCCTTTGGGATTATATTGGCGGCGCAACACGTTGTTGTAGGCCTGCAGTGCTATATCCTTTGCAGTATTATCGCCGCTGGCCTGAGCATATTGACTAAAGGCCATGGCCGCAAAACAGTCGGAAAAAATATTGTAGGGTTGCACCAGGGGACGACCTTGGCGATCTAGTGAAAAATACCAGTTACCATCTTGGTCGCGCCCATATTGGGCCAAGAAATCTGCACCATGACGGGCCACATTTAGCCAATCAGAACGTTGTTCTAGCTGGTTATACAACATGGAGAATGTCCATACCTGTCGGTTTTGTAACCAAATAAACTTGTCGGTATCGTAGACATTTCCCTGGACGTCTAGACAAGTGAAATAGCCACCATATTTAGTATCCAGTGAATGGCTCTGCCAGAATGGCAGGACATTTTCTAATAAGGTTGTCCTGTAGAGCTTGGCCAAAGTACTAAAGTCTTGGTGAGATAAACGTTCGATCAGCATAGGAGTGAGTGTCGAAAAAACGTACTCAAAAATTTACGTGATAACTCTACTTTTTTGTAACTTTTGATTAGAGGTAGCAATTGACGGATGCATGTCTCCAAAAGAGTGGCCATACTAACGCCGATTGCAAGTCAGGTTAGCTTTTGTAATTTGAGGCGTTTAGGGTATCCATTGTCCTAACCCACCTGACGGATTCAATAAAAGTTGGAATCAACATCCAGTCGGGAATTCTACGTTGGTGAGGAATCAACAGTGCATCTGCCCAGTGAAATTTAGTGTTACTGGATGAAATTCTAATGTTGACACCTGAGGAACTCACCGAACTTAAATATCAAGAGATTTTGGAATATCAAGAGGTTGTGACTAATGCTGCCCTTGATAACATCGTGCTCAGCACGGCTAATACTCAGATTAGTTGCTTCGCTACGGCGATATTCACCAGCTTAATAATGGGGTGTTGCGCCATGGTATTTACACCTAATCCAAATCGTAAAAAACAGCGCTAATAACAGCACCAGTTGCCCCCACTGGTGCTCTTTCTCAAGAGATATCTAGACGAACAGATAAAAAAACTCTGTACTATCCTGTTAATCAAGCAATTACAAGAAATGTGAAAATGGTGGTCATAGACTGCTGTGGCTAGTTGGAGAGTTGCTTTAAATCTGGCTCCATGGCTAGATGTGGACGATATGTAAGGAAATAGGGCATGGTGATTGGTCGTCGTGAGCTACTACGTGGCAGCGGCAGCTTGGGTACAGACTTTGCAGTTTGACTAGGTGGATGCATTTAAGCGTTTGCTTAGTTCTGAACGCCATTGGAATGGAGTCTTGCTACGTCCTAGTCAGGGGCACGTTAGCTCCGAGTACGGTGTACGACGCTATTACAATGGCAAATTTGCTGAAAACTACACCACCGTGGGGTAGGCTATGCGGCTGGTACTGGCGCGCCTGTGGTATCTCCTGCTGCTGGTTATATTCGCCTGGTGGGTCGTGTGAGTGAGGGCTTTGAGTTTCACGGCAACACCGTTGGGATTGACCACGGTCAAGGACTATTGAGCGTGGCACTTACAGTACCTTTAACAACAGAACCATGGATACTGCGAAGCTACCCATAGCAATCCCGAACTGGAGTGCGTGGCGATTAAACTTGAGAATTTTCTCTAGACGCAACAGTCCAGTTACGGCATAGGCTGTTATCGCCACAATGGCTGCTAACAACACCTTAAGAATCCTGCCCCGATAAATCTCAGCTAAAATCATCAGGCGTTTGATGCCACTGATACCAGTGGGGGGTTCCAAATCGGGCAGCTGCAAAATTGCCCAAATCTCGCCCCCGTCTGTGGAGCGATAAATATTTGTAGTGGCTGTCCCAAAGCCAAAAATTGTGTTGTCTTCGGCGTAGTTTGGTGAGAACTGGATGGGTCTGCCTGCACAGGGGACGTTATATATGCGAGAAAAGGCTAGGCTGGCATCGCCAGTAGGGGAAAAGGTGTTTCCTTTATCCGTGCTTTTATATAAGCCCTGACCCCGCAAGCTAACTATTACCGTGCCATCTTGGGCGTAGTTAGGTGAGATGGCGATGCCTTCTAGAAATGTTCGCTTTGGATCAACGTTTGCGATCGTCACCGCCTGCCAATTCTCACCAGCATCCGTGGTCCTAAACAAACCGTCATAGCTGCTCACGTACAGGGTTTGATCCTGGAGATAGGCAGGAGAAATCTCCAGATGTAAGTTCTTTGCCTTAGCAATGGGGCTGTTTTCAGTGGTGGACTGCCAGGTTTCTCCAGCGTTCGTAGACTTATAAACCCCCGTTTCAGCTACCGTATACAGAGTCCGATCCTCCACAAATTCAGGAGAAATCGCCATGGACGGACTGTCGTTGCCCCGCTCCCAGGGAAGTTTTGCAATCTCCTGCAAGGTTTTGCCTCCGTTGGTGGAGCGAAAGAGAAGACCCGCCTGATTAAAGACATACATGGTTTTGTCAGTACCAAATTCAGGCGATAACAACAGGGTTAGTCCCCGAGCTTCTGCACTCAGAGAATGGAGTGACCACGACCTGGCCCCATTAGTGGAGCGTAAAAACTTGGTCCACAGACCTGATGAAAACAATGTTTGATCGCTAGCATAGTCAGGGGAGAAGGCAATATCAAAAAAACGGCGCGGATCTTGATAGGAGGGTTTAAAGCTGCCGTTGAGGCGAGGTACTTCTGCACCGTTCATGGTTAGCTGCCAGGTATCACCCCGGTCGCTACTCTTCATAATTTTGCCTACATAAGTGTTGAGGGCCAGGGTGCCATCCTCAGCATAGTTTGGGGACACATCCATTGCGACCACTGCGCCACGGGCCAAGGTTTCGATTTCTTTCCACTGTTGACCGCTTTTGTTCGACTTATACAGTCCGTTAAAGCCACCTAAAAATGCTGTTTTGTCGATAGCAAAGTTCTCTGACAGAGCAATCTCAGAAAAATGATGGGTGTCAAATTCATCAGCCTGCTTATCCTTATCCAGCCCTTGGGTGTAGTCTGTCCAGGTTTCTCCACTGTCTAGGGAAATAGAAATCCCTCGGTCCCAGCTGGAAATCATCACCCCTCTGGAGTTGCCCGGCAACATTTTGACATCCTGGATTCGCAGATCTTCTAACCCCTGATTTAGGTCAAGAACTGCCAAGGTTTTAGTGTCTATTCGAAAGACGCCTTTAGATGCGGTACTCACGTAGACCACCTGGCTGTTGGCGGCAAGGGAGGTAATCGGGGCATCGCTTACGGTGAGTAACGGTTGCCAGCTCTGGCCGCCATTATTGGATCTAAATAGCTGGCCTGACTCGTTACCAGCCCATAGGGTATTGTTCTCATCCTCAGTTAGTGCTGAGAATGACTGATTAGCATCTACGACAGGAGTCCACGTTTGGCCACCGTCGTTACTGCGCAACAGGCCACCGTCTGCCCCGGCTGCTAGCATCACTTGGATATCGCTAGGCAGACTGTAAAGCAAACCAATATCTAATGTATTCAATCCACTGTTAGACCGTCGCCAGGTTTCACCCCGATCATCGGAGAGAAAAATGCCATCACCATGGGTACCCATGGCCAGGACCTGCCCATCCGTTTGATCGATGGTCAATGTGGAGAAAGGAGAGAGGGTGTCTAGCCCCTGGACAATCCGCTGCCAATTTTTTCCGCCATCAATGGATTTAAATAGATTTCCGCGCACCAAAGCATAGGCGGTTTGGTCCTGGCCATAGACAGGGGAAAGTTTAATCTGAGTAACCACATCGTGGGGGCGGTGAGCCTGGGCTGGTTGAAAGGACCAAGCAACCGTTAGCAGCAAACTTAAAACCACCCAACCCAGGTGGCGTCTGACTAATTTGGATATGGTCATGAACCTGTCAGACAGGCCGCTCCCAAGGCGATAAATAAGAAAATACATCTAATAATTAATGTAGAAACTTAGACAATTAAATTTAGGCAGTAGATATAAAGGCTTGTGACTGTATGAAGTCTTATCTATTTTCACAAGCTTAGAAGAAAAGCAACTGGGCAATTGTAAGCGCCCATTAAAGATCTAGTTCTAATATGCCCAAGCATTCATCAAAAATATTTCATAGGTACTGATAGCAATCCGAGTTCAAGGTCTACGAATAGATCCCTCATCTGCTGTTCAGGTCTAAAATCTTTTAGTGAATCTGATGGAAACATCATTTCTTTAGAGATCCTAGAAGATATGTCCAGGCGTTTTTCCACACCTTTGCGACTGGGCAACGTATGCTAAAACTAAAGCGCTAGGTCTCAGGGGCTATTTAACCTGGAGCTTCGCCCGCTCACCCAACTACAAACTCATCAAGGACAAGGAAGACCAATGGGGTTATTTGATCGCGTTAGCCGACTTATCCGCGCCAATGTTAATGACGCCGTAAGTAAGGCCGAGGATCCTGAGAAGATTCTTGAGCAAAGCATTATGGATATGCAGGAGGATCTGGTGCAAATGCGTCAGGCCGTAGCGGGTGCGATCGCAAGCAAAAAGCGAGTAGAGCAGCAGCAGGAGAAAGCCCAGTCTGAGGCCAATGTCTGGACCCAGCGCGCCCAGCTAGCCCTGCAAAAGGGAGATGAAAACCTGGCCCGTGAGGCCCTGGTTCGCAAAAAGAGCCATGCTGAGACCGCCGCTGCACTGAAGACTCAGCTCGATCAGCAAACTGCTTCAGTAGAAACCCTTAAACGCAATCTAATTGGCCTAGAAAGCAAGATTTCTGAATACAAGACCAAGAAAAACATGCTCAAGGCCCGTGCCAGTGCAGCTAAGGCCAACGAAAAGCTGCAAAAAACTGTGGGCAACCTTAGCACCAACAGCTCGGTTGGTGCCTTTGAGCGCATGGAAGAAAAAATCCTGGAAATGGAAGCCCGCGGGCAGGCGGCGGCAGAGTTGGCTGGTGCTGACCTCGAAAGTCAGTTTGTCAGCCTCGAAGCAGGCAGCGATGTGGATTCGGAACTGGCGGCCATGAAAGCTCAGCTTACAGGCGGTTCTGTTGGTCAAGAGGCGTTGCCACCTGCCGATGCTCAGCCGGTGAATACCCCCGTAGATGCGGCGGTAGATAGTGAGCTAGAAGCCTTAAAGCAGGAGTTAGACAATCTGTAAAGTGGGCAGCCACTCGGCAATAGGCACTGGTATAGGCTGTGCCCGCTGGGCAATAGGTAAAATAAAAGCTAGGCAAAAGTAAGGGTTTGAGGTGTCAAGAGCCTTAAAGCAATAACCCTATTGCCCACTGCCTATTGCCCACTGCCCTGACTAACTATGCATTTCGCCGATCGCCTTGTCCCTTTGCAAATCAACGTCTTTGCCGATATGGATCGAGCCAAGGGTCGGGCGCGGGCAGCAGGTAAGCCGATTGTGGACTTGTCCTTGGGGTCGTCAGATTTGCCGACACCGGGTCACGTATTGGATGAGATCGCAGCAGCCCTAGGCGATCCGACTACCCATGGCTACAACTTATTTGAGAGTACTCGTGCTTTTCGACAGTCAGCGGCGCGCTGGTATACAAACAAATTTGGCATTGAGGTCGATCCAGAGACGGAGGTATTACCCCTGATTGGCTCCCAGGAGGGGACAGCCCATTTACCCTTAGCAATTTTGAATCCTGGGGATTTTGCCCTACTGACCGATCCGTGCTATCCCTCCCATGCGGGCGGTATTCACCTAGCCGATGGGCAGATTTATGCCATGCCGCTGTTAGCAGGGAATGGATTTTTGCCAACGTTTGAGGATACGCCAAGCGCGGTACTGGCCCAGGCGCGGCTGATGGTGCTGAGCTATCCCCATAATCCGACCACAGCGACAGCCACCCCTAAATTTTTTGCCGAGGCCGTGACCTTTTGTCAGGAACATGACCTGGTACTGGCCCATGATTTTCCCTACGCGGACCATTGTTTTAACGGTCAGCCTGCGCCGTCGGTGCTGCAGGCCGATCCTACTAAGACCTGCTCTATAGAGTTTTTTAGCTTTTCCAAGGCTTACAATATGGGCGGGTTTCGTATTGCCTATGCCATTGGCAACCGGGAGTTGATTTTGGCGCTGCGTCAGGTGAAGGCAACGGTGGACTTTAATCAGTACCAGGGAATTTTGCGGGGTGCGATCGCAGCCCTTGAAGGTCCCCAAGACTGTATACGCACCACGGTTAATACCTTTAAAACCCGTCGAGATGCCATGGTCAATGCCTTGAATCACTATGGCTGGAGGGTGACCAGCCCTGAGGCCACCATGTACCTATGGGCCAGGCTACCAGAGCACTTTAGCGATTCCATTGATTTTTGTGTACGTCTGGTGGAAGCAACAGGGATAGCCTTAGCACCGGGAAGAGGGTTTGGCAAATCTGGTGAGGGCTACGTCCGCTTTGCCTTAGTGCAGCCTCCCGATGTGTTGAAACAAGCTGCCAAGCAGATTGTAGAGTTTATCAATAGACCTAATTAAACCAGGTGTATAGAAACTTTACTGAAAGCTGAGAGGACATGAACCTACCCATATCGGTAGTCTGAAGCGTTACTATCCATGGATGTCTGACTGTACGGAGTTTTTTTAAGGGTGCCTGTGGGTATGATTTACACAACAAAAAACCTGTGTTCCAGTATTTGTACGTATAGTACAATGCCTTGATACTTTAGAGCGTTTACTGGTCTATCGTCATCTCAGCTAGAAACAATGAATGCTTTTGTCTTGGTTTGACAAAGGCACCTACGTAAAAAATTCGATCAACTCACCAGCATGCTTCAGGCATCTATGAATTTTCCTCAAGAACAACGCCGCATTCTGCTGATCGAAGACGATTACGGGAATCGTGTCCTGTTTGCAGACTTTTTAGAGCACTGTGGCTATCGGGTTTTACCACTTGCGGATGGTAACAACTGCATTGGCATCATGCAGGAGTTTATGCCTCACCTTGTTCTGTTGGATATTAAGCTGCCTCAGATTGATGGTCTTACCCTTATTCAGACAATTCGACACCATCCTCAGTTTTGCAAGTTGCCTATTCTTGTCGTCAGCGGTTATGCATTTCAAGCTGACCGCCAGAAGGCTTTGGCTGCTGGGGCTACTGACTATATGGTCAAACCCATTATGCCGACTACCCTCAGCAGCAAAATTCTCTCTTTGTTAAAGGTGCCTCCCACACCTATTTCCCCAGAGAATACTTCTCAAGAGAGTGTTTCTCAAGACTCAGGGTCAGACTCATCATCAGAGTTTTGGCGCTGATCGTTAATAAATTTTTCCGTTGTGTGGTTGAGCTGTTGTAAAGAGGTGCTGATCTCTTCGATAGAGTCTTGCAGGTTCGTTGAGATTAATGTCACCCGCTGGAGCTGGTTAAGCGCATTGCTCATTGCTTCGCGATAATACTGTTCAAATTCCTCTAAAGACATGTTCATTGATTCGTTGACATGTTTCTAGTCTCCTCAATATAGGTTCCTATTAGGAAGCCAGCTCATCAAAGTACTCAGAAGTTTTACGTGTAAATTAACACACGAAACACGGTCTTTATACACGTAACCCTTATAGGCCAAATGCTAGAGCTGATTAGGCAAAGTTACCCACCCGTTACGGATGACGTGTGAAGATTTACTGTGTATTAAGGCGTATGGATACGCATGGGGCAGATTGATTACGATGCTGCTGTTTACACATAGAATTTGCCGAGAATATCCTACAGCGATGCCATTAAAAGACTATGGTCAGAAAATAAAACCATAAGGCAACAGGCATTGCTTAATTTGAATGTGGTGAAATCTGTTCGTTGGAAGTTTGGGCAGCGCCCACACTTCCGTTTGGCTTATTCTCCGATTAATCCTTCAAACTCCGATCTTAAACTCTGAAAATTTGCTACCCGCCCCACAATTAAACTTGTCTCTTCCGCTTGGGCCAATTCCTTCTTCCACTGGCTCACATGGTCGCCTGCATTCAGCCAAAAGTTCACCATTTCGCTGACCACCTTATCCCAGTCCCAGTCAGGCTTTTTGTATATTATCGATGTGGCCTCAATAAACCCATCTAGCGTGCACTCGTAACTACCTAAATAGGCGCAGCTGCGGTTAGGCGATTGCTCCACATACTGCTGATGCTTAAAAAAGTTCCAAACTGAAGACACACCGACAATATCAAAGTTGTAAGTCATAGCTTTGTTTGAGAGATATCAAAAGACTGGTCGCTGTTTTTAGCCGTGGACATTAAAAAGGCACAGGAGATCCCCCGTGCCCAGTGCATACCTACATGGCTATAAAAATGCTGCATATTAAACTCAGTCGTTGTAGTCAGGCATCACGGTCAAATGCCCCACAAACGAGGCACTTGCTTAATGAAACCTTAAGACATAGTTAAATTCTAACCGAGGAATATCCCTAAAAGTGTTCTCTGTTAACCTCTGTAGCGATCTGATTCCTTTTTTGTGTATGGCTAATGTGCGTGGGGTGAACGGAGCCGAACCCCAAAAATTGCCAAAAAAAAGGAGAGCATACAAGCTCTCCAACCATCAGGGTGCATCTACTTAACACAGTATGCCACGGATGGGGTGTGGGGCGTAACCCCCTTTCTGAGTTTTTTTCGAATCTTGCCAGAAGTTTACAAATATAAAGCTAGATTGATATGACAAAACCCAAAGCTTGAGACGTAAGTTGGGGAGCACCTGCCGCGCGAAAATACCATAGCCTGTAGCAAAACCTACCCCAGTTTACCCGTTTAGTTTCTTTCCGAGTAACTGATTGGTCAGTTTTGGATCTGCCCGCCCGCCCGATTGCTTCATTACCTTTCCGACAAAGAAGCCCTGTAGCTTCTTCTTGCCAGCTCGATACTTGGCCAGCTCATCAGGATTTGCGGCCATAACGTCATCAATGATTGCTTCAATGGCGGCCGGATCAGAGATTTGAACCAAACCTTTTTCTTCAACAATGGCTTTGGGAGAGCCGCCCTCTTTAAGCAATGTGGGCAAAAGATCCTTGCCAATTTTATTGCTGATGGTGCCTGAGGTAATTAGGGTTACCATTTCTCCCAGGCCTTTTGGCGTCAGACTAATGTCGCCAATGGTTAGCTTTTCGGCATTCAGGTAACCGGCAATGTCACCCATTACCCAGTTGGCGGATGCTTTAGCATCGGCTCCTGTGGCGATGGTGCGCTCAAAATAGTCGGCGATGGAGCGATCGTCGGTAAGTACTCGGGTGTCGTAGGCGGACAGCCCTAACTCAGTTTCATAGCGATGACGCTTGTCGGCAGGTAACTCGGGCAGTTCAGATTTCCAGGTTTCGAGCTGTTTTTTGGAAACTTCAATGGGAGGCAGGTCAGGCTCTGGGAAATAGCGATAGTCGCTGGAGCCTTCTTTGGAGCGCATGCTTTTAGTGACCTGGGTACCTTCGTCCCATAGACGGGTCTCTTGGATGATTTCGTCGTCGCCGCTTTCGACCGCTTCGGTCTGCCGTTCGATTTCATAATCGATGGCTTTTTGGATGGCGCTAAAGGAGTTCATGTTTTTGATTTCCACCTTGGTGCCAAAGGCTTCTTGTCCCTTGGGACGGATAGAAATATTCACATCGCAGCGAAGAGAGCCTTCCTGCATATTGCCGTCACCCACACCGAGGTAGCGAACAATACGGCGGATTTCTTGGGCATATTCGGCAGCTTCTTTGCCGGTGCGCAAATCAGGCTCAGAGACAATCTCGATTAGGGGAACCCCAGCTCGGTTGTAGTCTACTAGCGAATACGTGGAGCCTGCTAGGCGATCACTACCGGCGTGAACCAACTTACCGGCATCTTCTTCCATGTGTAGTCGGGTGATGCCAATTTTCTTACGCTCGACATTGCCGCTTTTTTTGTCAACTAGCTCGATGTCAATCCAACCATGCTCAGCAATGGGCAGGTCGTACTGGGAAATTTGGTAATTTTTGGGCAGGTCGGGATAAAAGTACTGCTTACGGTCGAATTTGCTATAGGGGGCAATCTGGCAGTTTAGGGCTAGTCCTGCTTTGACCGCATATTCCAAGACTTTTTCATTAAGCACTGGCAACACCCCAGGCATACCTACAGTGATGGGGTCGATGTGGGTGTTTGGGGCAGCCCCAAATTCTGCAGAACTGGGGGTGAAGATCTTGGTGTTGGTGCTGAGTTGGCAGTGAATCTCTAAGCCAATGACGGCTTCGTACTCGGTCTTAGCAGGTGCCGCAGCGGTCATAGTAGACGGTGGGTGAAATAGAACGTGTCCTATTGTAGCGGCTGGTGGAAGATTAGGGGCATTGCAGGCAATGCCCCTACGTCGGCAACGCCTCGCCTTCATTCAGTTCAATTAGAAACTGCATCGCCTTTGCAGTATATCTGGCGCAGCGATGGGGGGAGTCTTGGTAAAAGGAACGCCAGGCTTTAGCCTTATCTTGAAGGTAGCGATGAGCGCGGTGATCGCCGCCATCGATCCAGGCGAGACGGACGGCATGACCGACGAGGACATCGAGGACGATATAGTCGTCCACCTGCCAATCAGGGTTGGTGTCAAAAAGTTCCGATAGCTCCATCAGGGCTTCGACATTGACCTGACGATATTCGGGTGCCTGAATTTTGTTGAACAGGTGCTCAATGCGCAGGGCAAAATTTTGTTCTTCGGGGGTGGTATCGGACAGGATTAGCTCGCTGATCAGGCGGTTGCGGCGCTCTAGTTTATCGCCGATAACAATGCCCTTGCAGTGTTTGAGCAGTCGCCATACTCGTGGGTAAAAGTCTTCGGGGACTCGGTTGAGACCGCCTTCCCGTTGGCGCTTGTGTAGCCAGTCTCCGTCTGAAGGGTCAGGCTCTTCGGCCTGGGGCAATACCACCCAGTTGACAGACTGAGGCTTACGGGACTGGAGAGATTCTTGACGAAACAGATTGCTGTCAAGACCTTCATAGCCTGCCAGCACTTGCCGCAGCCGCATCTTAATTTCAAAAGGACTCATGGCCATTAGGGTTTCGTAGGCCTCGTCCTGGGTGCAGTACTGCTCACGACAGATTTCACTGTTGATTAACAGGATCAAGTAACTGACGCGCAGGGTAAGTAGGCCTTCAAATAGATCGGGTTCTGAGTTGATGAGGACGCTGAGGTAAATGAGGATCTCTTGGGTGAGGGTGCGATCGCGAATATCTTCCCCACAAAATTCATTAATTTTGGCGATTAGTTCCTTTGGAGATAACGGATCGGTAATCAACGATGCCTCACTGTAGGCCTTGCCCACGGCAATTTGTTTCTGACGCACCAACAATTCTGTGGCGGCGTCGGCTAACCCAATGGCCATCTTATTAAGTAGGCCCGCAGCCCGACGGACAATGGCCCACAATTCTAAACGACCGGCTTTAGTGTAAATTTCATTGAGCAGATCGCCCAGGGTTACGGTCTGACCTATGTCCGCACCCCAGCCAGTATCGTAGGTCAAGTCGTGTAACCGACACAGGTTATTGATTAGCTCAATTTGCTCATACAGGTTGTCAGACGACTTCAGGGATTCGAGCAGTCGCCAGCCATCGGTTTCCCGCTCCAGGTCCAATTCTTGAATTTGGTTGAGGGGCTGGGTGTTGCTATCAGAAAGCGGCAAATAGGCCGAAATCGGCATAGTGTAAGACGATAATTTCTCCCCAGCTTCGGGCAGCAGACTGTCTTCCATTCGTTCTGTCGCTGCCGTTAGCATCAGCTGAAACAGGGAGCCCACCTTAATCGGCACGCTGTTACATTCGCCATCCTTGAGTTCAAAAATCAGCTGTAGTAGTGGTGAATCGTTAATCGCCTTGTGCCCCAGCTCAAACATACGATGGGTAAGTAGCAGCGTCACCGTAGGACGACCTGGCTCATTCCAATGCTCGTGGATATAGGCCAGCTCACTGCGAATCTGAGCCACAAGAAACTGATAGTCAAGGGTGATGTAAAACTGACTGGGGTCCAGGAATGCCGGAACAAAGACGACCGTCTCCCGCTGAATGCGAAAAATCCGCGATGTGGTGAGACTGCGCAGACGTCGGTCGGGACGACCAGTGGTTTGGAGTTTGTCATTACACCCAATGTGGGCGTAGAGATCGGCCAGATCTGTGGATGTGCGGACTTGAACCGGGTCGATCTGTTCTAGAACCTGGGTCTCAATACCATAGTTGGCCAGCTGCTGCTGCAAGTCGCTGTCTTCCGATAGCAGTGAAACCTGCACAATGGGCTGACGGTTTTGACCCACCTTTAGGTGACGAGCGAGGGGGTCAATGTCCCCCAGGGTAATCAGCCCATCCTGAAGCATTTGCCCAATATAGTAGAGACTCTGGGCCCATACCAACGGAATATTGTCATTGGGCTCACGGATTTGACTATGGGGATTTTCGCGTTCGGCCTCAATCAATGCCGTGGGCACATAGTAAAGCTCAGGCAGGAGATCTAATCCCCCTTGATTAACAGCCAATGCCTCTAGACGCTCACGGTAGAATGCTGCCTGGTCAGCATCATTGCGAAATAAGCTATTGAGCAGCAAGTAACAGAAAAACAGTGGCCACTCACATTCAATATGTTCAAAATCTTTAAGCTCACCAGGTTCGTAATGTAATCGTTCAACATCTTCCACCACCGCTTGATGGCCATCCCGCAGAAACCGCTTACAGCCGTACTGTCCCTGCAGCTTTTCCACAATAGCGTCGTAGGTAGCTTGGAGTAGTTCGGGATTATCCACAGCAAATGCCGGAAATCCAATCACGCTCAGTAGGGCTGCATCAATTTCCTTAGAGCCTGATTCCCGGGGCAGCAAGGACTCCAGGGTGATACGGGTGCGAGCAATCTCGTCAGGCAGTACATGGATAACAGAGCCGTGCCCCCCCCTCACACCAAACAAGTTGAGACCGTTCATGGCTTCTAAGGCGGCCTTGGCCATGCCTATAGAGCTACCATTGAGTTCGGGCTTACCGTGGTTTAGCTTGTTGCCCCGCTCCCAAATGCCGTAGTCAGCCGTACGATAGGCCCGGCCAATGTAATAGACCAGATTTTGGACAAAATCGACTTCGTCGCGGGTATAGATAATCTGCAATCCTGAGCTGGTCATTTGCGCCAGCATCAATAGATAAATCGCGGTCGCATCCAGCTGCAGATGGCCCCACTCGTCATCGCCTACAACGGTGCTGCCGGTGGGAGTGTCATATTTGGCATGGAGTGCGTCAAGAGGATCCTGAGTGGACTTAAATTTTTCTACCTTATCGGTTTGCTGCATCATGGCGAAGAGCAAACCGCGCATCAACTTTGTAACGCTTTGTTCTAGCTCGTAGGTACGTCCCAGGTTTTCATCAATTTTCCGATAGGCAAGGGCCAGCCCCCACACGGCCATAATGCTATAAACGTTGTCCCGCACCCAGGCATCTGTGTAGTCACCGTGGGTGGTAATGGCTGTACTAGCAGGTAGCAGACCGGTCACCGGGTTTTGCCGCGATAGGATGACAGTCTGAATCTGCTGATAGTAGTGATCGAGATGATCTTGGCGAGAATTGAAGCGAGGCATGCGGTATGAGGAAATGGCAGGAATTTCCTGGGACAACAGAAACGGAAAATATCTAGAAAATAGTTTTTGGGACTATGAAAACCTAAAGAGAATATTAAGGAAGGAAGTCTATATTAGCTTACACACCTGCAGTATTCCCAGGTAGTCCATTCCCCCTGTAGACGTCCAATAGCACTGGCGACAGCAGCGTATGACTATCGGTGCTGTCGATTTAGCACTCGTTGAGCTGGGCGGTGACTTTGACAATATCGTCTATGGTGCGTCGCAGGATGCTACCTCGCTGGTCGAGGTTATTGATGATGATACTTAAAACCAGGGGGGGATGATTGGGCGGATTGAGATAGCCCGATAGGGAGGCATTATGACTGACGGCTCCGGTTTTGCCGACAAAGTTAATGCCTCCCAGGCGGTTGCGGAGGGTGCCACTAGTACCTGCTACAGCCAGGGAGTTTCGATAGGTCGAGGCGTGGCGCGATCGCACCATCGCCTGGAGCGTATCGACAAAGGCCTGGGGGGTGGCCAGATTATGGCGAGATAACCCTGAACCATCAACGATTTCGTACAAGTCTGGACTCACACCGATCCGTTGGAGGATGGTTTCTACCGCCTTAATGCCACTAACAGTAGCGTTTTCAGTGTCCTTAGCTCCTAAGGATTTGAGCATGGCCTCGGCGTAGATATTTTTGCTATTGCGGTTGGTACGCACCATCCACTGGGCCAGGGGTGGGGAGGTAACCACTGCCAGCTCTGGCCCAGTGGGGGCAGTGATTGTCAAACCGTTTTGGGTGACGGTGATACCCTGACGATTAAGCGTGTGTCGAAAGCGGCTGATGAAGTAATCGGCGGGATTGGGTACGGCTACCGAGGCGGTATCGGGGGCAGCACCAGAAATGAGCTGACCATAAACCTGCAGGATGGGCCGACTGAGATCGCGACCGATATCGACATATTCGGGTTGACCTGCACCAACTGAGCGAGAAAAGTTTTCGATCTGCCACTGACGTTGCAAAGTGGGGTCATCCCATTCAATGCGCAAAGGCTGCCCTACAGCCTGGGGGTACAGAGTAAGGCCCAACTCATTGGCGTTAATAATCAGGCTATTGGCTGGGGCTCCATATCCAGCTTGCACATCCTCCCATTCCCAGTTGGGATTAACGGCTGGACCAGCAAAGTAGGTGTCGTTACCAAGGAGATTACTGATATTAGTAATGCCTTGGGGTTTGAGTTGGCTGGCCAGGTTGTTAAGCTGGTCATCGCTAAATGTAGGATCGCCTCGACCCACCACTTGTAGAGTATTCGCTTGGGGCTGACCGTAGACTGAGGTTCGAATGGTGAAGTTGGGTCCCAGACTTGAGAGTGCTGCCGCTGTCGTCAGCAGTTTGACGTTAGATGCTGGTACAAAGTAGCGATCGGCATCGCGGTTATAGATTACCTGGCCAGACTGGGTTTCGATCAGTACACCAAGGCGAGCTTTTTTTAAGTTGGGCTGAGCTGCAATGGCGTCTATTTCTCGGGTGAGATCGGCACGACAGTAGGCGCTGGCTGAGGTGGTGGGAAATAGAACAGCGAGGGCAGCGATCAGGGTGACCCAGGGTTTGATATGACTCATGGAATAAACCGATCTTCTATAATCTGAATCAGCAATGGCCTATCTTAGCGTTTTTGCCTATGACCGCTTTCACCATTTCTCTAGAGCCCATTGGCACGCTGACAGACGAAGCGTTTTACCAGCTTTGTCAAGCCAACCCAGATGTGAAATTTGAGCGATCTGCCCAGGGAGAATTGATTATTATGTCCCCCACAGGTGGTGAAAGTGGCCGTCGAAATGCTGATATTATCGTTGATCTTGGTATTTGGAACCGGCAAACCCATCTAGGGTATACGTTTGATTCGTCTACCTGTTTTAAGTTACCTAATGGTGCAGAACGGTCTCCCGATGCGTCCTGGATTGAGCGCAGTCGTTGGGAAGCGCTGAATTCTGCAGACCGGGAAAAGTTTCCCCCCATTGCGCCAGATTTTGTCATAGAGCTGCGTTCTGCAACGGATCGGTTGGTGACATTGCAGGCGAAAATGGAAGAGTATCGAGAAAACGGTGTGCGGTTGGGGTGGTTGATCGACCCCCAGAACAAAATTGTAGAGATTTATTGCCCAGGACAGACTGTTGAGGTATTGCGAGATCCGCAACAGATTGATGGCAAAGATGTTTTACCAGGTTTTGTGTTGATATTGAAAGCTATTTTAGGTTGAGAACTATCAGGCATTATTTCTAATGCGGGAAATGGCGGCGGACATTGAGTTCGGGCTAGATCGTTTACGACAGTGTGAGCAGTTCTTCTGCATCCTTAAAACTGACGACGACTAAAAATGCTCCCTGTAATAATCAGCAACAAAGCTGTATAAAGCAGCCCATACAAAGCATTTGTCGTCAATGTCAACGCAGGATAATCTGTCAGCAACGCATCAAACCCATATACAGCAGAATTTTTAAGGTTCAACCGTGATAAATCAGGGAGAATTATATACATAACTTCCACCACCCGTTTTAGCCCCACAGCGTCGGTCAATTGGGTCAGCCCAAGCAAAAATGTGCTGAGGTGGCCGACTAGATAAGTACCAAACGAAAGCAACGTTGCTAGCAAAGAGCTGGTAAATACCCCAAACATCATGGTGATGGCAATTATTAGTAGCATTTCAAGATACATAAATGCGATCGCAACCAGCATGCTACCAACTGGAAATGTATAACCTCTCACGGTCAGAATCGCGATAAAAATTCCGGTCTGCACCAGTAGCAAAACACCAATGACAGCGGCCAGGCCAAAATGTTTGCCCAGGATAATTTCGAACCGGCTCACAGGTTTAGCAATCAATACCAGGACTGTTTTTTTCTCAATTTCCTTATTGACCAAGCCCGTGCCGACAAACACAGCAACTACCAGGGTGAAGACATTGATAGCGGCCATGCCCAGGTCCAGCAAAATCTTATTATCTGTACCGGCAGCCACCTCCGGCAGCAGTAATGCTGCTAGCACCATAACCACGGCAAACAAACCAGCCAGGTAGAGGATGCGATCGCGAATAACCTCTAAAAAGACATTGCGGGCAACAACGGTAATACGGGCAAAATTTAACATAGGCAATTTGTTTTTAGAGTGGTGACAATACAATGCCACTACATCATTAACTTCGCAGCCGGTTCTTCAATGCTCACAGTGCGTTCAATTTCTTGAGTGTCGTCCGAACAGGTGACTTGGGCAACCGGGGTGGAGTCGGTTTGTTTTTCGTTACCAGTGCGCTTTGTGAGAGTGCGAGGCAAAATGGTGCACACCTTTTCGACATAGTAGCCATTTTGTTTGGCCGTTGGCCCCAACCAATTAGCTCGTAGTTTAATCTGATAGCCATTGGAAACAGACCGGGGACGCGGTGCATCCAAACTCCAAAATACCTGCTCGCTGATGGTGTTGAGAACGATGCCTTTGGCAACGGAACTGATACTGTTATCCAGGTTTAGTAACCA